>CAZLSU010000055.1:0-20635 GCA_964562225.1 uncultured Sphingobium sp. | reverse complement strand
AGGCCGGGGTCCAGTCCCCACGCTTTGGACTGGACCCCGGCCTGCGCCGGGGAACGTTCCATGTTCAACGCGCATGAACCCCGACCCTGAAACGGGGTGATCTGGCCCCGCCTCTAGCGCCGCCGGATCACCAGATTACGGATTTCGGTCATGTCCTCCATCGCGAAGCGAATGCCTTCACGGCCAAGCCCGCTATCCTTCACCCCGCCATAGGGCATATTGTCGACGCGGTAGCTGGGCACGTCGTTGATGACCACGCCGCCGACCTCCAGCCGGTCCCATGCGTCGAACATCTTGAACAGGTCGCGCGTGAAAATCCCGGCCTGCAACCCGAACTTGCTGTCATTGACCTCTTCCAGCGCGGCGTCGAAATCGCTGAAGCGGCTGAGCAGGGCGAGCGGGCCAAATGCTTCCTCGCGATAGGCGGCAGCGTCACGCCCGACATTTTCCAGCAGCGTCGCCTCCATCATCGCGCCGTCGCGCTTGCCCCCGCACAGCAATGTCGCACCGGCGGCGACCGCCTGCTGGACCCAGCCGTCGAGCCGGCGTGCCTCACCCTCCGAAATCATCGGGCCGATGAAGGTGTCGCGGTCGTGCGGGTTGCCCGCGACCAGCGTCCTGGTCCTGGCGACCAGCATGTCGCGGAAGCGGTCATAGACGCTTTCATGGATGATGATCCGCTGCACCCCGATACAGCTTTGCCCGGATTGGTAGAAGGCGCCGAAGATGATGCGATCCAGCGCATCGTCCAGGTCGGCGTCCGCATCGACGATCACCGCCGCATTGCCGCCCAGTTCCAGCACGACCTTCTTCTTGCCGGAGCGCGCCTTCAAGTCCCAGCCCACATCGGGCGACCCGGTGAAGGACAATAATTTGAGCCGTTCGTCGGTGGTGAACAGGTCCGCGCCCTCGCGATGCGCGGGCAGGATGGAGAAAGCGCCTTCGGGCAGGTTGGTTTCGGCCAGCACCTCCCCCATGATGATCGCGCCGAGCGGGGTGCGGCTTGCAGGCTTCATGACGAACGGGCAGCCCACCGCGATGGCCGGGGCGATCTTGTGCGCGGCCAGATTGAGCGGGAAATTGAACGGCGAGATGAAGGAACAGGGACCGATCGGCACCCGTTTCCAGATGCCCTGATAGCCTTTCGCGCGCGGGCTGATGTCGAGCGGCTGGACCTCGCCATACATGCGGGTCGATTCCTCGGCGGCGATGCGGAAAGTGTCGATCAGGCGGGTGACTTCGCCCTCCGAATCCTTGATCGGCTTGCCCGCTTCGACGCACAGCGCATAGGCCAGCTCATCGAAGCGTTCGCGGAAGCGCGTCACGCAATGGTCGAGCACCGCCTGCCGCTCATAGGCCGGCATCCGCGCCATCGGCTCGGTCGCCCGGACAGCCCCGGCGATCCCTTCCAAGATGGTCGTCGGGTCCGCCTGGGCCACGCGGAAGGCGACCGCGCCGCTATATTTGTCCGTGACCTCCAGGTCGGCATTGAGCTGCACGGCCTTGTTGTTGAGGTAGAGCGGATAGATGTCCTTCAGCATGGGACTAGCAGCCCTTCTTCAAAGCGCGGCGCTCAGCGCCTTGATTTCATTGTTCAATATCCGGTCATTATCGGCATAATCGACCGGGCAATCAATGAGGTGAACGCCTGGGGTCGATAAAGTATGCGCGAGCAGTTCGGGCAGATGCGCGGCGCTTTCCACGCGATGACCGAACGCGCCATAAGCTTCGGCATATTTCACGAAATCGGGATTGCCATAGGTGAGGCCGAAATCCTTGAAGCCCATATTGGCCTGTTTCCAGCGGATCATGCCATAGCTGCCGTCATTTAGGATGAGCACGGTGAGATTGAGTTTGAGGCGGACCGCGGTCTCCATCTCCTGACTGTTCATCATGAAGCCGCCATCGCCGCAGATCGCCAGCACCTTTCGACCGGGATAGACCATCGCCGACGCCATGGCCGACGGCAGGCCCGCCCCCATGGTGGCCAGCGCATTGTCGAGCAGCACCGTATTCTGCTGGCGCGCGGGATAGTTGCGCGCGAACCAGATCTTATAGACGCCATTGTCCAGGCAGATGATGCCGTCATGGGGCATCGCCTCGCGCACCTTGCGGACCAGATAGGGCGGGAAGATGGGGAATCGCGCGTCGCCGTCCAGGCTGGCGGTATGCGCGACCTCCGCCTGTCGATATTCGAGCATCAGGCCGCAGTTCCAACCCTGCGGTACGATATCCTCCTTCATCTGCCAGATGGCGTTGGCGATATCGCCGATCACCTCGACATCGGGGAAATAGACCGGGTCCACCTCCGCCGAGCGGGTCGAGACGTGGATGACCGGGCAGCCGCCATTCTTCATGAAGAAGGGCGGCTTTTCGATCACGTCATGGCCGATATTGACGATGAGGTCCGCCGCGCCGATCGCGCGATGCACGAAATCCCCGGCCGACAGCGCGGCGCAACCCAGGAATTTGGGGTGAGTCTCGTCGATCACGCCCTTGCCCAACTGGGTCGTCAGGAAAGGGATGCCGGTCTTTTCGACAAATTGCAGCAGCATGCGGCCGGTCATCTTACGATTGGCGCCCGCGCCGATGACCAGCACCGGTGCCTTGGCCTGTTCCAGCATCTTGACGGCGGCCCGGACCGCCTTGGGATCGGCGGAGGGGCGGCGGGCGAAGCTGGGCTTGAGCGGCAGGCTGTCGGTCTGTTCGTCGGCGACGTCTTCGGGAAATTCCAGATGCGTGGCACCGGGCTTTTCCTCTTCGGCCAGGCGGAACGCTTCGCGAACGCGGCTGGGGATATTGTCGGCGCTGGCGAGTTGATGGGTATATTTGGTGATCGGCCGCATCATGTCGACCACGTCCAATATCTGGAACCGGCCCTGTTTCGATTTCTTGATCGGCTTTTGCCCGGTGACCATCAGGATCGGCATGCCGCCAAGCTGGGCATAGGCGGCGGCCGTCACCAGATTGGTCGCGCCCGGACCCAGTGTTGCGAGGCAGACGCCGGTCTTGCCGGTGTGCCGGCCATAGGTCGCCGCCATGAAGCCTGCGCCCTGTTCATGCCGGGTCAGGATCAATTTGATCGACGGGGAGCGGGACAGGCTGTCGAGGAAATCCAGATTTTCCTCGCCCGGCACGCCGAAAATATATTCGACACCCTCCGCTTCGAGGCATTGTATGAACAGATCCGATGCTTTCATGGGTCTTTCTTTCATAACTATGTCGGCCGATGCGCGACGGGCCAAGGAGGGGGCGAACCGGTGGACGTAAGACTTTTCCGCAGGGTGGCGCCCTGATCAAAAAGGGCAAGACGGGTTGGAAGGGGCGAGAAACTCAACGGGTCACGGACGCAGTCGTCATGTTGCTTATCGGGATGAGCGGCAGGATCATCAATCGCGAGCCAAGTAAAAGCAATGAGTCGTTTCGGCCCGTGCTTTGAACGTAGAAATTTGTAGCTCCGTCATGCCAGCGTCCGCTGGCATCCCTCTTTTCTTTCAGCCCTGGCGCTACAAGTGCAACTCATCCCATAAATCCCGCCAACTCGGATTGATGGTCTCGATCAACTCAACCTTCCATGCCCGCTTCCAAGCCTTCATCGCCTTCTCCCGCGCGATGGCCTCCATGATCGTCTCATGTCGTTCCGCGTAAACGAGCTTCGTCAGATTGTAGCGGCGGCAAAAATCGGACCCTGTGCCGTCGCGGTGCTGCATCGCACGATGCGGGAGGCTGGACGTGACGCCGATGTAGAGTACGCCATAAGCCCGGTTCGTCATGATATAGACCCAGCCGCCCGTCATGGCGGAGATGTTGCGCCAAAGAAAAGTGGGATGCCAGCGTTCGCTGGCATGACGGAGATGATTTGAACCATGGTCCGCCTTTTCCCGTCATGCCAGCTTCCGCTGGCATCTCACTTTTCTTGATCGTGGTGCGCCCTTCGCATCAATGCGCCGCGCCCCAACTCGGCCCGGTGCCGATCTCCACCCCCAGCGGTACGCTCAGCCGCACCAGAGGTTCGGCTGCGCTTTCCATCACGCGGCGGATCACCGCGCTCGCTGCACCCACGTCACGCTCAGGCAGCTCGAACACCAGTTCGTCATGGACCTGGAGCAGCATCCGCACCCGATCCAGCCCGGCGTCGCGCAGCGCCGGTCCCATGCGCACCATCGCGCGCTTGATGATGTCGGCGCTGGTTCCCTGGATGGGTGCGTTGATCGCTGCCCTCTCCGCGCCCTGCCGTTCATGCTGGATCGGCGCGCGGATGCGGGGGAACCAGGTCTTGCGGCCGAACAGCGTTTCGGTGAAGCCGTTGGCGCGGGCCTTTTCCAGCGTTTCCGAAATATAGATGCTGATGCCGGGGAAACGCTCATAATATCGGGCGATCATGTCCTGCGCTTCGTCGGCGCTGATTTCCAGCCGGGCGGCTAGACCCCAGCGGGAGATGCCGTAGAGGATCGCGAAATTGATCGTCTTGGCGCGGCCGCGCGTGTCGCGGTTGACCTCGCCCCATAATTCCTGCGCGGTGCGGTTGTGGATATCCTCGCCCGCCTCGAACGCCTGTTTCAGCGCGGGGACGTCGGCCATGTGGGCGGCGAGGCGCAGTTCGATCTGGCTGTAATCCGCGGCGAGGATGACGTTGCCCGGTTCGGCGACGAAGGCGTGGCGGATCTGGCGGCCGATTTCGGTGCGGATCGGGATATTCTGGAGATTGGGATCGGTCGATGACAGGCGGCCGGTCTGCGCGCCGGTGAGGCTGTAGCTGGTGTGGACGCGCCCCGTATCCGGGTTGATCTGGCTTTGCAGCGCGTCGGTATAAGTAGATTTGAGCTTCGAGAGTTGCCGCCATTCCAGCACCAGCCCGCAAATTGCCGACCCTTCGGCCTTCAGCTTCTCCAGTACGGTGACGTCGGTGGAATAGGTGCCGCTCTTGCCCTTCTTGCCGCCTTTCAGGCCCATTTCGTCGAACAGCACGACGCCAAGCTGCTGGGGGGAGCCGATGGTGAAGCTATGCCCGGCCAGATCGAAAATCTCCGCCTCCAGCCCTGCCATCGACTGGGAAAAGGTGCCGGACAGGCGCGAAAGCTGCTCACGATCGACCATGATGCCGTGCCGTTCCATACCCGCGACGACCGGAATCAACGGGCGGTCGACCAGTTGATAGACGCGGGTGACATTTTCGGCGGAAATACGCGGGGCGAGCTTATGCCACAGTCGCCATGTCACTTCGGCGTCTTCGGCAGCATAGGCGGTCGCCTTGTCGAGCGGCACATGGGCGAAGCTGATCTGCTTCTTGCCGGTGCCGGTCACCTCCTTGAAGCTGATACATGTATGCTGGAGGTGGACGCTGGCGGCTTCGTCCATGCCGTGACCGCCGAGCGACTTGCCGGCGTCGAGGTCGAAACTCATGACCATCGAATCGTCGATCGGCGTCACCTCCAGCCCGACGCGGGCAAGGACGTTGAGGTCATATTTGAGATTATGGCCGATCTTGAGGATGCTGTCGTCAGCGAGCAGCGGGCGCAATAGCCGAATTGCGGCGTCGAGCGGCAGTTGCGGGGGCACTTCGCCGAACATGTCATCGGTCGAGCGATGCGCGAGCGGGATATAGCAGGCGCGGCCGGGACCGGTGGACAGGCTGATGCCGACAAGGCCCGATTCCATCGAATCGAGCCGGTCCGTCTCGGTATCGACGGCGACGATGCCCTCGGCGTAGGCTTGTGCGATCCAGGCTGCCAGTTGCGCCTCTGTCGTGACTGTTTCGTAAAGTGTGCAGTCGATCGGTGGCAGCGCCGCCTGCACCGGGGCGGCGGGCACGGCCGGGTTGGCGGCGACGGTTGCAGCCACGGCGACGGCGGCGCTGGCGACGCCCAGCCGGGTCAGCAGCGATTTGAAACCGTGATGCTCCAGAAATTCCTGCAAGGGCGCGGGCGGGATGCCCTTGAGCGTCAGTTGCTCCAGCGGCTCGGGCAGGTCCATCGTTTCATGCAGCGCGACCAGCCGCCGCGACAGGCGGGCCATGTCCTGATGCGCGATCAGATTTTCCTGCATCTTCGATTTTTTCATGTCGGGCGCGGCGGCGAGCACCGCTTCGAGCGAACCATATTCGGTGATCAGTTTCGACGCGGTCTTGGGACCGATGCCGGGGACGCCGGGAACATTGTCCACGCTGTCGCCCATCAGCGCCAGCACGTCGCCCAATTGTTCGGGCAGCACGCCGAACTTGCCCATCACATAATCCGGGCCGCGCCGCTCATTCTTCATCGTGTCGTACATGTCGACGCCGGGCTGGATGAGCTGCATCAGATCCTTGTCGCTACTGACGATGGTGACGTGCCAGCCCGCCCGGACCGCCGCCTGGGTGTAGCTGGCGATGATGTCGTCCGCCTCGAATCCCGCTTCCTCGATACAGGGGAGCGAGAAGGCGCGAGTGGCGTCGCGGATCATGGGGAATTGCGGGACCAGATCCTCGGGCGCGGGCGGGCGATGCGCCTTATACTGGTCATACATGTCGTTGCGGAACGTGTGGCTGCCCTTGTCGAGGATCACCGCCATATGCGTCGGCCCTTCGGCCTTGCCCAGTTCCTCCGCCAGTTTCCACAGCATCGTGGTATAGCCATAGACCGCGCCGACCGGCTGGCCATGGCGGTTGGTGAGCGGGGGAAGCTGGTGATAGGCGCGGAAAATATAGCCGCTGCCATCGACGAGATAGAGGTGATTCTGGGTCATGGGGGAGGGATAGCGGGGAATGGTGCGTGGCTCCAGTCCGCCACACCCGTCATTCCAGCGAAAGCTGGAATCCCTCTTCTTCTGCGCCTGCCTCAAGAAGAGAGATCCCAGCATCCGCTGGGATGACGGCGGTTAAATCACCGCAATTCGTGGTTCGCCGCGATCGCTTTCGCTACGGCCTGCATCAGATCCCAGCGGGCCGGGATCGGCTTCGTCGTGCTGCCGATCATCACCGCGACGGCGTAGCTGGTGCCGTCCGGCGCGGTCATGATGCCGACATCGTTGAAGCCGGTCGAGCGGGCGCCCAGTTCCTGACCCGTGCCGGTCTTGTGCAGGTAGCGCCACTCATGCGGCACCCCGCCCTTGATCCGTTGCGGTCCGGTCTTGGCCTCCTCCATGATCGAGAGCAGCAGGCGTGTCGAGTTGGGCGAGAGCATGTCGCCTTCCTTCAATTTGGCGAGCGCGCGGACGATCGAGGTCGGGGCCGCGCCGTCGGGCGGGCTGGCGAGATAATTGTTCAGCGCCTTTTCGCGCACCGCCATCGGCAGTTTCGACCGGGCGGCGTAGAAATTGCGACCGATCGCATAATCCTGTCGCCAGTCGAGACCGGCGGTCGTCGCCTGCAACAGCCGCTCGCCGGGGCCGAAGCGGATATCGCGCACCATCCGCCGCGCCAGGAAACCGCGCACCGCATCCGGCCCGCCCGCCGCGCGCAGCAGCGCGTCGTTGGCGGTATTGTCGCTCTGCGTCATCGCGCGGCGCATCAGGTCGGCATAGGTGGTGGTCCAGCCCATCGTGCCGACATTGGCGGCGCTGGGCTGATGGAACAGGGTCAGGTCCGACCGGGTGATGGTGGTGGTGCCGGTCAGGCTCAATTTGCCGCGATCGACCGCGTCGAGGAACGCCATCGACACCCATAGTTTCGATACGCTCTGCTGCGGGAACAGCGCGTTGCCATTATAGGCGACGGTCCAGTCGGCCCCGATCCGGCGTACCGCGATGCCGACCTTGCCATTGAAGCCTGCTCCCAGCGACTGCACGATGCTGACCAGCGCGGGCGGCGGCGCTTCTTCCGGGTCGATATTGCGATAGGGCAGCGGCGGATTGGCGACCGGGCGTGGCGGATTGGTGCTGGTCATCGGCTGGATCGGCGTGTCCAGCCGAGTGCTGCCACGCGGCGACCGCCCCTGCGCCGTCGTCGGTTCAGGCGCGCTGACACAGGCCGACACGGCCAGAACGAGCAGCATCAGCCGGGCTGCTACCCCGGCCTGCGGACGCAACGGGCGTCCAGGCAACATGGAAGTCATTAAATTCCCCGCACTTAACAAGGGGCATAGGGGCAAAATCGGGCGGCTTTAGGCAAGGGCGATGCGACGAACGACTCCTGGATTGCGATGGTAGGAAGGTTGGGGCGGGAACCGGAGGAGTAGATGGTCATTTACCCGCCCCTCCCTCCGTTCGGTTCGAGCTTGTCGAGAACTCTGGCGCGCCGTTCTCGACAAGCTCGAACCGAACGGGGTTGGGTGGGTTGGACGCTGACTTTCCGCTCATTTGCGGTTCAGCGCCGGGCGGGCAATAGGGCGCGATGTCCTCCTTCGATCCAATGAACCGACGCACTATGCTGGCCGGTGCCGCCGCGTTGGCCGCCCTGCCCTTCGCCGCGCGGGCCGCGCCCGCCTTTGCCTCGCGCCGGATCGCCGTGACGGTGCGCGGCAGCGGACCAGACGTATTGCTGATCCCTGGTCTTGCCAGCGGTCCCGGCATCTGGGGCGGGACGATCGCGGCGGTGCCGGGCTATCGTTATCATCTGGTGCAGGTGCGCGGTTTTGCGGGGCTGGCCCCCGACCTCAACCGGACTGGCCCGCTGATCGCGCCGCTGGCGGACGAAATGACGCGCTATGTCCGCGAGGCGGGCCTGACGCGTCCTGCGATCATCGGTCATTCGATGGGCGGCACGCTGGCGATGATGCTGGCGCTGCGCGGGGTCGCGCGGCGGGTGATGGTGGTCGACATGCTGCCCGACGGCTCTGGCATGGTCGGCGGCACGGCGAGCGGCATGGGCTATCTGGCCGACCAATTGAGCCAATATTTCACCGGGACCAAGGCCGGGCGCGCCTATCTGGCGCAGATCGTCGGGCAGACGCCCGGCGCGAAAGGCAGCGACCCGGACGTGATCGCCAATGCGATGCGCGACCTGGCGAATACCGACCTGGGACCGCAACTGGCGCGCCTGACCGTGCCGATGCGGGTGCTGTACGCCGTGGGCGCGGACAAGGAGCAGGCCGGGGAGATTGGTCGGCGGTTCCGTGCCGCCTATGCCGGGGCGAAAAGCGCGATGCTGCAATCGGTGGGACCGAGCGGGCATATGATCATGGCGGACCAGCCGGGGTTTTTTGCGGGGGTGGTGAGGGGTTTTCTGGGGGGTTAGGTAATTGGCGCCTAACCCCGCCCGCGATAGCCCGGCACGTCCTGCACGGGGAGCCACATGCCTGCGGGGGGTTCGCCCGACTGCCAGAAGACGTCGATCGGGATGCCGCCGCGCGGATACCAGTAGCCGCCGATGCGCAGCCAGACCGGCTTCATTTCCGCGACCAGCCGCTCGCCGATGCCGACCGTGCAATCTTCATGAAAGGCGGCGTGGTTGCGGAAGGCGCTGAGGAACAGCTTCAGGGATTTGGATTCGACGATGGTCGCACCGGGCGCATAGTCGATCACCAGATGCGCGAAATCGGGCTGGCCGGTGACCGGGCAGAGCGAGGTGAATTCGGGCGCGGTGAAGCGCACCAGATAGGGGCGGCCGGGCCGCGGATTGGCGACATAATCGAGGATCGCGGCTTCTGGATTGGCGGGAAGGGCGCTGTTCTGGCCCAGATGCAGGGGGGCGGGACTGTCTGTCATGGGGCGGCTTTACGGGAGCAGCCCTTATGCGGCAAGCACCCCTTGCCGTCCGGCGCGGGACATGCTTTGAGGCGCGACCATGTGGTTTCGATACGTCTTGCCAGTTTTGGCCCTGATCGGGGCGACCCCATCGGGCGCGGGGGCGCAGGAGAGCGCACCCAGCCTGCCCCCCGGATCGGCGACACAGCCGCCAGCCCAGCCCGAGCGGCAGGGACCGGAAATCGACATATTTCGCGATTCCCCGACGCCCGCGCCCGTCGCCGCGCCGCCGCCAATGGTCGCGCCTACGGTGACGCCTGCGCCCGAGCCGGAATCCCGTACCCGGACGCGCGTGCCACGCCAGCCCGTCCGCGCCGCACCCGTCCCGGCAGCGCCGCCGGTCACGCAGCCACCCGTTTCGACACCGCCCGTTTCGACACCGCCCGTTTCGACACCGCCTGTCGCTGCGCCGGTCATTGCCCCCGCGCCTGCGCCGACTGCGCCAGCAGCGGGAACACCCGCGCCACGGCCCGCACCGGCCAACGATTCGCCCTGGGGCTGGGTCGCCGCCGCTATCGCGCTGCTGTTGGGCGGGATCGGGGCCTGGCTGTTTCTGCGCCCTGCCCGGCCGAGGACCGACGCCAGGACCGGCCCCAGCACCGGCGCGGAAGATGCCGAACCGGCCCGTCGCGATCGTCCCACACGCCCCGCCGCGTCCCCGACCGCCCTGCCCGCCACGGCGCGGGCGCGGCTGACGATCATGCTGGAGGTCGAGGCGGCGCGGCTGACCTTTGCCGGGGCGGCGGTCACCTATCGGCTGACGTTGCGCAACGAAGGCGATGCGGCCGCGCAGGACATCATGGTCCACGCCCTGCTGGGTAGCGCCGACGCCGAGCAGCGCGAACTGCTGCAACGCTTCTTTACAGGGTCGATCGGCGCGCCGGTGCATTCGGTGGTGGAGATTGCGCCGGGGAAAAGCCATGGGCTGACCAGCGAAATCCGCATGGAGGGCGATGCGGTGGTCCCGGTCACCATTTCCGAGCATCCGCTGCTGATCCCGCTGATCGGCTTCGACGTTCATTATCGCTGGGGCGGGACCGCCATAGGCAGTGGCCGCACGGGCGCTGCGTTCATCGTCGGGCAGGAGCAGGAACCGCGTGCCGCGCGGCTTGCGCCGTTCCGCATCGACCTGGGACCACGGACGCTGCGTCGGCCCGGCGTCAGGGCGGCGGGTGAACCGCTGCTGGCCTGACGGCCCTTTCCAGCATGGGTTGGCAGGCATAGAAGGACGATATGGATATATTGATTTCTACCGGCTGGCTGGCCGAAGAATTGGGCAAGCCCGACCTGCGCATCATTGATGCGAGCCTGTTCCTGCCCGGCACGCCGCGCGATCCGCGCGCCGAGTTTGAAGCCGCGCACATCCCCGGCGCGGCCTATATGGATTTGCCGACACTGGCCGACCCGGACGATCCGACGCCGGGCATGCTGCCGCCCGACGATCTGATGACCGCGCGGGTCCGGGCGCTGGGGATCGATGCCGACAGCCGTGTCGTCGTCTATGACAACAGCCCGGTCCATAGCGCGGCGCGCGGCTGGTGGATGCTGCGGCTATATGGCGTGGGCAAGAGCGTGGCGATCCTGGACGGCGGCCTGCCCAAATGGGTGGCGGAGGGACGGCCGACGCAGAGCGGCGCGGTGCCGACCGCAGCGGGCAACGCGGTTGCGCGGCGCGATTCAGGGTCGGTGCGCAGCAAGGCGGACATGATCGCCAATGTTGCCAGCGGCGCGGAGCAGGTGCTGGACGCGCGCGGCGCGGGGCGCTTCACCGGCGTGGAAAAGGAACCCCGGCCCGGCATGGCGTCGGGGCATATTCCGGGTTCCATGAACCTGCCTTCATCGTCGTTGTTCGGTGCCGACAATGGCATGAAGCAGGGAGAGGCGCTGCGGCGGGCCTTTGTCGAGGCGGGGGTGGATTTCGACCGGCCGGTCATCACCACCTGCGGCAGCGGCGTGACCGCCGCGATCCTGCTGGCGGGGCTGGAGTCGTTGGGGAAGACCGACGTGGCGCTGTATGACGGGAGCTGGTCGGAATGGGGCATCGACCCCGGCACGCCCAAGGCGGAAGGCCCGGCATGAGCGACGCGCCTGATGACCGCAAGCCGCTGACGAAGCTGGCGCAGGCGGGGCGGCGCGCGGAATGGAACAGCCTGCCCGGCCAGCCCGGCGGTATCGTCAGCACCCCGGTATGGCGCGCATCCACGATCCTGTACGATGATGTCGCGCATCTGCGCGCCGCGACGAGCAATACGCATGAACGGCTGTTCTACGGGCGCAAGGGCACGCCGACCGCGTGGAGCCTGGCCGATGCGCTGACGCAAATGGAGCCGGGTGCGGCGGGGACGATGCTCTATCCGTCCGGCGTCGCGGCGATCGGTTGCGCGCTGATGGCGGTGCTGCGGCCGGGCGACCAGTTGCTGATGGTCGACAGCGCCTATGACCCGACCCGCAATTTCTGCGAACAGGTGCTCAAACCCTTCGGGGTCGAGACGCTCTATTATGATCCCTGCATCGGCGCGGGCATCGCCGGTCTCATCACGCCGATTACTCGCGCGATCTTCCTCGAAAGCCCCGGCAGCCTGACCTTCGAGGTGCAGGATATTCCCGCCATCGTCGCGGTCGCGCGCGAACGGGGCATCGTGACGCTGATCGACAATACATGGGCGACGCCGCTGTTCCTGCCCGCGCTGTCGCTGGGGGTGGATATTTCGATCCTGGCCTGCACCAAATATATTGTCGGCCATTCGGATGTGATGCTGGGGTCGGTGACGGCCAATGACGCGCTGTTCCCCAAAATCCGTCAGATGGCCTATCTGTTCGGGCAAATGACCAGTCCCGACGATGCCTGGCTGGCGGCGCGCGGGCTGCGCACATTAGGGGTGCGGCTGGCGCAGCATCAGGCGAGCGCGCTGGAGATTGCGCGCTGGCTGGAAACCCGGCCCGAAATCGCACGGGTGCTGCACCCTGCTTTGCCCGCCTGCCCCGGCCATGATCTGTGGCAGCGCGATTTCAGCGGGTCGAGCGGATTGTTCAGTTTCGTCCTGAAGGGCGGCAACGAAAAGGCGCGCGCCGCGCTGATCGACGGGCTGGCGCATTTCGGCATCGGCTATAGCTGGGGCGGGTTCGAGAGCCTGGCGCTGCCCGTCGATCCGGCGCGTTATCGCAGCGCGACGCGCTGGGCCGCGGAGGGACCGGTGGTGCGGCTGAGCATCGGCCTGGAAGACCCCGCCGACCTGATCGCCGACCTTAGCGCCGGTCTCGCCCGCTTCCGCGCGCTGGCATGAGCGGCCTGTTCGCCCGGCTGCTGGCGCGATTGCCGGGCGATCCCGACATCGTCCAGCCGGTGGCGGCGCTGGTGCTGGCGGTCCTCCTCTATGTGATCGCCACCGCGCTCGCCCGGCTGCTGACGCCACGCATTGTGCAGCGCATGCCGCAATTGAGCGGCGCGATCGGCACGCATTTGCGGCCGATGCTGCGTCACGCGCTGGCGAGCCTGCTGATCGGCGCGGCGGTACTGGCCTGGCCGACCGGCGCGGTCGCGCATCTGATATTGGGCGCGGGTCTCGCCTTTGTCATCGCCATGCTGGTCAGTCATATATTGGATGCGCTGGCGATGCCACGCTGGGCCGTGGCACCGCTCGCGCTGCTGTTGTTCGTGACGATCCTGTCGGGCAGCAGCGGCGGGCTGGCCCCGGTCGGCGATATGCTCGACCGGATCGGCGTCGATCTTGGCAAGCGACGCATCACGGTGCTGGGCATCGTCACGATCGCCGCCACCTGCATCGCGCTGTTCGCGGCCGTGCGCCTCGCCAACCGGCTGATCGGGCGCAGCATCGCGCGGACGCAGGGGTTCGACCCGACCCAGAAGCTGCTGGCGCAGAAACTCGCCGCCATCGTGGTGATCGTGGCGGCCTTCTTCATCGGCATCGACCTGCTGGGCATAGACCTGACCGCTTTCGCCGTCTTTTCCGGAGCGCTGGGCCTGGCGGTGGGTTTCGGCCTGCAAAAGACGTTCGGCAACCTGATCGCGGGGATCATCCTGTTGATGGACCGGTCGATCAAGCCGGGCGACGTGATCGTCGTCGGCGACAGTTTCGGCTGGGTCAACAAGATCGGCGTGCGCGCGGTGTCGGTCATTACCCGCGACGGCAAGGAACATCTGATCCCCAACGAAAATCTGATGACGCAGGAGGTGGAGAACTGGTCCTATTCCGACCGGAACGTGCGCATCCGCATTCCGGTGGGCATCAGTTTCGACAGCGACCTGGAACGCGCGCAGCAATTGATGCTGGAAGCGGCGCTCGACAGTCCGCGCGTCCTGCGCACGCCCCCGCCCAATGTCTGGCTGACGGGCTTTGGCGACAGCCGGGTCGACCATGACATATTGGTGTGGATCAGCGACCCCGAAGGCGGGGTCGGCAATGTGAAGTCGGACGTGCTCAACCGGCTGTGGCTGCTGTTCAAGGCGAACGGAATCCGCATCCCCTATCCGCAGCGCGCGATCCACATCGCCCCGCCCCCCGCGCATACCGGCGATGACGCTAGGGCGGACTGACATTGCGCAGTTTGTTGCAGCACAGCAACATTAAAAAATCAAAAGACACAAAGTAGCAATAAATTCTTGTGCGCTGCGGTAAGCGGAGGCATGGCGGGACCGTTGCGGTAATCCGGTCCGCCCCTTTGGGTCACAGAGACTTGGGTACTGAACGCAGGCGGGACGGTTCGCAGTCCAAAAGGGGAAATCCATGCGTAAGTCCATTATCGGCCTCTCGGCCATTGCTCTGGCTGCCGTTTCGGCGCCGTCCTTTGCCCAGGAAGAGCCTTCCGACGGCATCACCATCACCGGCAATGCCGCGATCGTTTCCGATTATCGTTTCCGTGGCCTGAGCCAGTCCAGCGAGAATTTCGCCATCCAGGGCGGCTTCACGGTCAGCCATGACAGCGGCTTCTATGTCGGCACCTGGGGTTCCAGCATCGACTTCGGCCCCGGCGACGGCGCAGAGGGTGCAGCGGAGATCGACCTGATCGCCGGTTATGCCGTCGAAGTCACGCCAGGCTGGAAGGTCGATGGCGGCGTTACCTATTATTGGTATCCCGGCAACGACAAGGGCACCGAACTCGACATCATCGAGCCTTATATCTCGATCGCCGGTGCGCTCGGTCCGGTCAACACCAAGCTGGGCATCGCCTACGCCCCCGATCAGGGTTCGCTGGGCGACAATAGCTCGGTCTATATCTATAACGACAACAACTTCCCGATCCCCGGCACGCCGCTGACGCTCAAGACGCACATCGGCTACACCGAAAGCGACAGCTTCCTGGGTGGCCCGGACGGCAGCGCGATCGACTATCTGGCCGGCGTCGATGCGACCTGGAAGAACCTGACCTTCGGTGTCGCTTATGTGAACACCGACTGGAGCAAGAAGAAATATGGCGGCCTCAAGGAATCGCTGGGCGCGGACGGCACTGTCCTCGCCACGCTGACCGCCGCTTTCTGATCCTTTAAGGACTGAAGACAGAAAAGGGCCGCGATCCACATCGGATCGCGGCCCTTTTCGCTATGTTCGATGTGCCGGGGAGTGCGGCGCTACTGCCCGAACCCGGCCTCGCGCGCCAGCGCCACCGCCTCCCGCGCCGCAGCGAGCAGCGCGCCGCTTTTCGCTTCGCATTCGCGCTGTTCATAGGCGGGCACGCTGTCCGCAACGATGCCGGCCCCCGCCTGGACATGCATGACGCCGTCCTTCAGCACGGCGGTGCGCAGCACGATGCAGCTATCCATATTGCCGTCCGGCCCGAAATAGCCGACCCCGCCGGCATAGGCGCCGCGCGTTTCGGGTTCCAGCTCGGCGATGATCTCGCAGGCGCGCACCTTGGGCGCGCCGGATACGGTGCCCGCCGGGAAGCCCGCGAACAGCGCGTCGAGTGCATCCTTCTCCGGCGACAGGCGGCCGACCACGTTGGACACGATATGCATGACATGGCTGTAAAATTCGACGGTATAGCTGTCGGTCACGGTCACGCTGCCCGCCGTCGCCACGCGGCCGACATCGTTGCGCCCAAGGTCGAGCAGCATCAAATGTTCGGCCCGCTCCTTGGGATCGGCGAGCAGGCTTTCGCGGTTGGCGGCATCCTCCACGGCGTTCTTGCCGCGCGGGCGGGTGCCTGCGATCGGCCGGATCGTGACTTCGCCATCGCGCGCGCGGACGAGGATTTCGGGGCTGGAACCGATCAGCGCGAAGCCGGGCAGGTCGAGATAATAGAGGAAGGGCGACGGATTGATCCGCCGCAACGCGCGATAGAGGGCGATGGGCGGCAGGGTGAAGGGGCTGGTGAAACGCTGCGCCAGCACCACCTGAAAAATGTCGCCCGCGACGATATAGTCCTTCGCGCGGTCGACCATTTCGGCGTAGCGGCCATCGGGCAGGACCGGCGTCACCGCTATGTCGACAATGTCCACCGGCGCGGCCGTGGCGGGCAGGGGCGCGGCAAGCCGGGCCGCGACGGCGTCGATCCGCTCCAGCGCTTCGTCGATCGCGGCGTCGGGATCTGCGAAGCTGCCCTTCCACACCGGCGCGACCAGATAGAGCTGATCCGACAGGCGATCGAATATCAGGATGACCGTGGGGCGCACGAACAGCATGTCGGGCAGGCCGATCGGGTTGGGTGCGGGGCGGGGCAGTTTTTCGACGAGGCCGACCGTCTCATAGCCGAAATAGCCGACCAGACAGGCGAGCGCCGCGGGCAGTGCCGGGTCCATCTCCGCCCGGCATTCGGCGACCAGCGCGCGCAATGCGTCGAGCGCCCCGCCATCCTGCGCGACGAACGCCGTGCGATCGGTCGCCCAGTGGCGATTGATCTGCGCGCCCTGCCCTTCGCCGCGAAAGACGAGGTCGGGGGCCAGCCCGATCAGGCTGTAGCGGCCGCGCACCGCCCCGCCCTCGACCGATTCGAGCAGATAATCGCCGCGATCCGGCTCGAACAGCTTGAGCGCGGCCGAAATCGGGGTGTCGGTGTCGGCAATCTGCCGCCGCCACACCAGCGCGGATTCGCCCCGCGCCAAGGTCGCGCGTGCGGCGGCCATCCCGTCCGCCACGCCGTTACTGGCCCGCGCTGTTGACGGCGCCCAGCGCCTTTTCGACCTGCGCGACGGCACCGGCGTTACGCGTCACGCCCAGATGCTTTTCGATCGCGCGGCCGAATTGCTGGCCATATTCCTCGCCCATGACCTGCCCCAACTGGTCACGCACCTGCGCCAGCAGCGCGGGTTGCCCCCCCGCATCGCCACGCTTGATACCGTCCAGCCGGATCACGAAATAGCCGCGATCCTGGCCGATCGGCAGAGTCTTGACCGTGTTCGCCGCCATCGAGAACAGCATCGCCACTTCGGCGGGTGGACGCTGTTCGCCGCGCATGATGTCGGCGCGCTTGCCGCCGACGGTCTGGGTCGGGGGCAGACGGACCCCGGCGTCAGCCACCGCCTTGGCCAGGCTTTCGCCCTTGGCGACCTTTGCGCGGATCTGTTCGGCCAGTGCCTTCGCCTTCGCGTTACCCGCATTGAGCTTATATTGCGCCAGGATCGGCGCGCGCACCTTGGCGAGCGGCGGCGGCGCGGCGGCGATGATCTGGCCGGGCGCGACCAGCGCATAACGCTTGTCGGGCGTGATCGGCACCAGTTGCGCGTCATCGTCCGCGCCCATCGCGAACACCGGCTGGAGCAGCGGCTTTATGTCGTCGGGCAGCTTGTAGGCGGCGTCATCGACGGCCTGACCGGTGGCGACGACCGGGGCGGTGGTCTCCAGTTTCAGGCCATTATCCTTCACGACTTCCTCGAACGTGCCGCCTTCGCCGATCGCATCTTCGATCTTGCCGGTGAATTCGGCCAGCAGCGCCTTTTCCTTCTGTTCGCGGAGCGTGGCGACGATTCCGGCGTTGGCCGCTTCGGGCGATTTCGCGGGCGTGGTTTCGACGGCCGTGACCTTGAGCAATACCCAGCCGAGCGCCCCGCGCACCGGGCCGACCAGCGCCCCCTGCTGCGCCGCAAAGGCGGCATCGGCGACCGCCTTCGACGCATCGCGGGTCAGCGCCTCGCGGCTTTGCTTCGCCCGCGTCGAGACGGACAGGCCGGCACCCTGTGCGGCGGCGGCGAGCGTCTTGCCGCCCGTCACCTGATCGGCAATCGCTTTCGCGCCTGCCTGGGTCGGTAGAACGAGCTGTTCGACGCTGCGGGTTTCGCTGGCGGCATAGCGCGCCTTGTTCTGGTTATAATAGGCCGAAACCTCGGCAGGTGCCGGTTGCGACGCCTGCGCGAACCGTTCTGCGTCGATCAGGGCGTAGCGGATGCGGCGCTGTTCGGGGATGGTGAAGCGGTCGGCATTACGCTTGTAATAATCGGCAAGCTGCGCCTCGGTCGGGTCTTTGCCGTCGATGAAGGCCATGGCCGGGATCGCCGCGATCGTACCCTGCCGCGCTTCGAGCAGCAGCGAGGCATAGGGCAGCACCATGGATTCGGCCATCTTTGCGCCCAGCGTCGTGGGGGCGAGGATCTGGCGGGCCAGTTGTTCGCGGGTGATATCCTCACGCAGCGCCTGTTCGGTGATGCGTTCGCGCGCCAGCAACTGGCGGAAGGTCGCTTCGTTGAAATTACCCGCCGCGTCCTGAAAAGCGGGGATCTGCGCGATCTGCGCATCGACCAGACGTTTGGAGATATGGACGCCCTGGTCGTCGGCGAACGCCTTGAGCGACAGCGCGGCGACGAGCTGGTCGAACACCTGGCCCGCGCCATTCTGGCCGAAAAAGGCGCTGATCTGCATGCCCGGATTGCTCTTGCGTTCGGTCTCGAACACGCGCTGCACCCGCGCCTCCAATTCCGCCACGGTCAGCTTTTCGCCGCCCGCCTTGGCTGCGGTGCCGCTGCTGCCCGTCAGCGATGTCAGCCCGCCATTATTGCTGAGGTCGCCCGCGACGAAGGCAAAGGCGATGGTGCCCAGGAACAGCAACGCGAAGATCGCGCCGAACCGGGACTTTATGAAGCGGCGAAAGACAGAGAGCATTGCGTGTCCCGGAGGCTGGCCAAAGGCGTAAGGCGTGATGCTGCAACCCTTTAAGGGGCATGGGGGCTGGCGGCAAGGCCGGATGAAACGGGGCGGGACTGGACAAAGGCCGGTCCGCCGTTCATCGGACGGGGACGGATTCGACAGGGATGTTAGACATGAGCAGGCGCAAACTGGTTGTCGGCAACTGGAAGATGAACGGGCTGCGCGGGCAGCTTGGAGAGATTGAAGCGATCGGCGCGGTCGCGGCGGCGCATCCGGCGGTCGAGGTCGGGCTGTGCCTGCCCGCGACGCTGATCGCCGCGGCGGACGCGGTGAAAGGCGGGGCCTTCATCGGCGCGCAGGATTGCCATATGGCGGCCAACGGCGCGCATACCGGCTGCCTGTCGGCCGCGATGCTGGCGGAGGCGGGCGCAAGCTGGACGATCGTGGGCCATAGCGAACGGCGGCAGGACCAGCATGAAAGCGACGCCGATGTCGCGGCCAAGGCGCTGGCGGCGAAGGCGGCGGGGCTGAAGGTGATCCTGTGCTGCGGCGAAAGCCTGGACGTGCGCGACGCGGGCGATGCCGAGGCAGTGGTATCGGCGCAGTTGCTGGCATCCCTGCCGGAGGGTGCGGCGGCGGACTGGCTGGCGATCGCCTATGAGCCGATCTGGGCG
This sequence comes from uncultured Sphingobium sp., assembly GCA_964562225.1. GTDB lineage: Bacteria > Pseudomonadota > Alphaproteobacteria > Sphingomonadales > Sphingomonadaceae > Sphingobium. Next base: position 1,266 of record CAZLSU010000055.1, on the reverse strand, counting down.
ATCGGCACCGGGCGTATTCCGACCATGGAGGCCGTCGCCGACATGCACGGCGCGCTGCGCGCCGCGTTGGCATCGCGCATCGGCGAAGAGGCGGCCGGGATGCGCATTCTCTATGGCGGGTCGATGAACGGCGACAATGCGGCGGAACTGATGGCGATCGAGGATGTCGATGGCGGACTGGTCGGCGGCGCAAGTTTGACGGCGGGGAAATTCGCACCGGTGATTGGGGCGGCCCTTTGAACCTTCTCCCTTGAGGGAGAAGGATATGAAGCCTTGTGAGCGGAGCGAACTAGGCGAAGTTGGATGAGGGTGTTCTGCCCTAGCGAGTGTCGATCCCCCTCACCCAGCTACGACTAGGCAACAAGTTGCCAAGTCTTCGCAACCCTCTCCCCACGGGGAGAGGGCTTCTTCCCTCCCCGGTTGCCCCCGCGCCGCATCATCGCTATGTGCGCGCCAACACTATCACCCGGAACCGTCGCACCCATGTTCACCTTCCTCCTCGTCGTGCAGGCCATCATCGCCGCCTGCCTGGTCACGGTCATCCTGATGCAGCGGTCGGAAGGCGGCGGGCTGGGCGTGGGCGGCAGCCCGGCGGGGCTGATGTCGGCGCGCGGCGCGGCGGATTTCCTGACGCGGGCAACCACGGTACTGGCGACCCTGTTCGTCGGCCTGTCGATCGTGCTGGCGGTGATCGCGTCGGTCAAACATGCGCCCGGCACCATCGACACTTCGCTCAGCAAGCCAGCGGGCAGCGTGCCCGCCGGCAATGCGCCCGCCCCGGCCAATGCCGATCCGCTGGCCGGTGCGGCTCAAAATGCGGGTGTTGGGGGCGTCGATAATGGCGCGGTTCCGCTCGCCAACTAACGGTCGACGACAGACTTTCGATCTTTTTTGCGCGCGGAGGGATTCGCGCGCTTGCCCTTTGTTGTTCCGAAAGGCTAAGCCCCTACTCCCATGGCGCGGTACATATTCATCACCGGCGGCGTGGTCTCCTCGCTTGGAAAGGGCCTGATGGCCGCATCCCTTGCAGCATTGCTGCAAGCGCGTGGATATCGCGTGCGAATCCGCAAATTCGACCCCTATCTGAACGTCGATCCGGGGACCATGTCGCCCTATCAGCATGGCGAAGTCTATGTGACCGACGACGGCGCCGAGACCGACCTGGACCTGGGTCATTATGAACGATTCACCGGCGTGTCGGCGCGGCAATCGGACAATGTGACGCAGGGCCGCGTCTATCAGACGATCATCACCAAGGAACGGCGC
>CAZLSU010000054.1:0-20973 GCA_964562225.1 uncultured Sphingobium sp. | reverse complement strand
ACCGCATCAACATGGACCTCTGGTACGTGCGCAACTGGTCGCTCTGGTACGACCTGGTGATCATGCTGCGCACCGTGCGGGTGGTCCTCAAACAGGAGGGAGCCTGCTGATGAACACGCCCGAAACCATCTACGTCGCCGGCCACAAGGGCATGGTCGGCTCGGCCATCGAGCGCCAACTGCTCGCGGCCGGCCACCCCGCCAGCCGCATCCTCACGCGCACGCACGCCGAGCTCAACCTGGTGGACCAGGCCGCCGTTCGCGCCTTCTTCGCGCGGCACAAGCCGCAACAGGTGTACCTGGCCGCGGCCAAGGTCGGTGGCATCCACGCCAACAACGTCTTCCCGGCCGACTTCATCTATCACAACCTCATGATCGCGGCCAACGTGATCGAGGCGGCGTTCTGCAACGGCGTGCAGAAACTGCTGTTCCTCGGCTCCAGCTGCATCTACCCGCGCCTGGCCGAGCAGCCCATGAGCGAACAGGCCCTGCTCACCGGCCCGCTGGAGGCCACCAACGAACCCTACGCGGTGGCCAAGATCGCCGGCATCAAGCTGTGCGAGAGCTACAACCGCCAGTTCGGTGCCAGCCACGGCGTGGACTACCGCAGCGTCATGCCCACCAACCTCTATGGCCCGGGCGACAACTACCACCCCGAGAACAGCCACGTCATCCCCGCGCTGATCCGCCGCTTCCACGAGGCGAAGGAAAACGACGCGCCCGAGGTCGCCATCTGGGGCAGCGGCAAGCCGCTGCGAGAGTTCCTGTACGTGGACGACATGGCCGCCGCTTGCGTGCACGTCATGAACCTGCCCAAGGCGCGCTACGAGCAGCACACGCAACCGATGCTCAGCCACATCAACGTGGGCTCGGGTTCGGACATGACCATCGCCGAGCTCGCGCACAACATCGCGCGCGTCACCGGCTACAGCGGCCGCATCGGCTTCGACGCCAGCAAGCCCGACGGCGCGCCGCGCAAGTTGATGGACAGCAGCCGCCTGCGCAGTTTGGGCTGGCAAGCCAAGGTCGACCTGCCCCGCGGACTGGCCCTGACCTACCAGGACTTCCTCAAGCACACCGCCCAACGTCCTTCACCCGTCGCCGCGCTATGACCACCAATCCCACCCCCAACGCCCGCCCCAAGGTCGCCCTCATCACCGGTGTCACCGGGCAGGACGGCTCCTACCTCGCCGAGCTGCTGCTCGACAAAGGCTATGTCGTGCACGGCATCAAGCGACGCAGCAGCCAGTTCAACACCCAGCGCGTGGACCACATCTACCAGGACCCGCACATCGACGACGCGCGCTTCCACCTGCACTACGGCGACCTGAGCGACACCAGCAACCTGATCCGCATCGTGCAGGAAACCCAGCCCGACGAGATCTACAACCTGGGCGCGCAGAGCCACGTGGCGGTGAGCTTCGACAGCCCCGAGTACACCGCCGACGTGGACGGCATGGGCACGCTGCGCCTGCTCGAGGCCATCCGCATCCTGGGCCTGGAGAAGAAAACGCGCTTCTACCAGGCCAGCACGTCCGAGCTCTACGGCCTGGTGCAAGAGATCCCGCAGAAAGAGAGCACGCCCTTCTACCCGCGCAGCCCCTACGCGGTGGCCAAGCTCTACGCGTACTGGATCGTCGTGAACTACCGCGAGGCCTACGGCATGTACGCCTGCAACGGCATCCTGTTCAACCACGAGTGCCCGCGCCGCGGCGAGACCTTCGTCACCCGCAAGATCACGCGCGGCCTGGCCAACATCGCCCAGGGCCTGGAGGACTGCCTGTACATGGGCAACCTCGACTCGCTGCGCGACTGGGGCCACGCCAAGGACTACGTGCGCATGCAGTGGATGATGCTGCAGCAGGAGCAGCCCGAGGACTTCGTCATCGCCACGGGCGTGCAGTACAGCGTGCGCCAGTTCATCGACATGAGCGCGCGAGAACTGGGCATCACCCTGCGCTTCGAGGGCAAGGGCGTCGACGAGCGGGCCGTCGTGCAGTCCGTCGAGGGCGAGCACGCGCCGGCGCTCAAACCCGGCCAGGTGGTCGTGAAGGTGGACCCCCGGTACTTCCGCCCCACCGAGGTGGAAACCCTGCTCGGCGACCCCGCCAAGGCCAAGGCCGCGCTGGGCTGGGTGCCGCAGATTGCCCTGCAGGAAATGGTGACGGAGATGGTGGTCGCCGACCTGGAAGAGGCCCGGCGCCACGCCCTGCTCAAGAACCATGGCTACGCGGTTGCCGTGTCCAGCGAGCACTGAGCACCAGAGGCCCACGCCATGTCGATCACCCTGCGCGCCGCCGCCTTGCGCCATTCGCCACTCGCCCGCCGCATGGCCTCGGGCGCGGGCGCTTACGGCTATGCGCAGGCGGTCAGCATCGGCACGCAGCTCGTGTCTCTGCCGCTGTTCCTGCACTACTGGGACATGGCCACCTACGGTTACTGGCTGGCGCTCACGGCGCTGCCTTTCTACCTGTCGATGGCCGACGCCGGCATCTCGCACGCGGCCTGCAACCGCATGATCGGCCTCATCACCCAGGGCCAGAAGGCGCGCGCCGCCGAGGTGTTCCAGAGCGCGGTGGCCTTCCTGCTCGCGGTGTCGCTGCTGGCGCTGCTCATCGTCGGCAGCACGCTGTGGCTGCTGCCGTCCACCGCGCTGGCAGTGCCGCAGTGGAAGACGGTGCTCATGCTGCTGTCCGTCAGCGTGGTGCTCAGCCTGTTCTGCAGCCTGGCCGAGGTGGTCTACAAGGCCACCGGCGGCTACGCGGCGGGCACCTACCTCGTCACCACCGGCCGGCTGTGCGACTGGACGGGCGGCCTGATCGGCCTGGCGCTCACGCAAAGCTTCATCGGCGTCGCCGCGTCGATGCTGCTGGCCCGCGTGGGCTACACGCTGCTGAGCCTGTGGCTGAGCCAGCGGCGCACCGACTTCCTGCGCTGGGGCGTGCGACAGGCCCGCTGGAGCGAGATCCGCGAGACCGCGAAGCCAGGCGCGCTGTTCTTCTCGCTCTCGCTCACCAATGCGCTGAGCCTGCAAGGCTTCACCCTGCTGGTGGCGGCCACATTGGGCCCCGCCGCCACCGCCGTGTTCAACACCTACCGCACCATCGCGCGGGTGGTGGTACAGGTCACCAACGCGCTGAGCAACCCGCTCTGGCCGGAACTCACCGCGCTCAAGGGCCAGCAGGGCGACGGCCCGTTCTGGCAGCTCTACCGCCGCGCCAAGCGCCTGGGCCTGCTCATCGCCACCGCGGGCGCGCTGCTCGTGTTCCTGGCCGCGCCCTGGCTGCTGGAGGTGTGGACGCACGGCCAGATTCCGTTCACTGCCATCACCATGGCGCTGTTCCTGCTCTACGCGGCCACGTGCTCGGCCACGCAGGTGCCGCGCGTGGTGCTCATGTCCATCAACCGCCACGCCGGCCTGGCCGCGCAGAGCCTGCTGGCCGCCGCGGTCGCGCTGGTGGTGGCCTGGCTGGTGTGGCCCAGCGCCGGCATGACGGGCGTGGTGGGCGCCATGGTGCTGGGCGAGGCGCTGGTCTGGCTCACCGCCACGCGCGCCGTGCACCGCCTGCGCACGCACCAACTGCAACCCACGGGGGTCGCCGCATGATCGTCGACCTGAACCACGCCCCGCCGCCGGACACCGCGCACGACGTGGTGATCGTCGGTGGCGGCACCGTGGCGCTGCTGCTGGCGGTGCTGCTGGAACGCCAGGGCCAGCGCGTGCTGGTGCTCGAATCGGGCGGCGGCGGTTTCGAGACCCCGGCGCAAGCGCTCAACGACGCCAGCGTCATCGGCCGCGCCCACAACGGCATCGCCATGGCGCGGGGCCGCGCGCTGGGCGGGACCTCCAACCTCTGGGGCGGCCAGCTCACCCACTTCGTGCCGGCCGACTTCGACGCCCGCGCGGGCGTGTCCGACGAACCCTGGCCCATCAGCTACGAGGAGTTGCTGCCCTGGTACGAAGCGGTGGCCCGCGAACTGCGCCTGGCCGACGCGCTGGACGAGCACACGCCACAGGCGAAGAAGCTCTTTGGCGACGGCTTCCCCGACATCCCCGGCTTCACCCTGTTCCTCACGCGCTGGCTCAAGGAGCCGGCGATGGCGCGCCACTTCGGCGAGCGCCTGCGCCACGCGCCCGGGCTCACCGTGCTGCTGCACGCCCATGCCACGGGACTGGCGCTCGCCCCCGATGGCGAGCGCATCGCCTCGGTTCGTGCTGCGCGGCCCGACGGCACATCCGTCACCATCCCCGGCCAGCGCTTCGTGCTGGCCAACGGCACCATCGAAATCGCCCGCCTGCTGCTCGCCTGCGCAGCGGAACAGCCCCAGGTGCCCTGGGCGGACAACCCCTGGGTGGGCGCCGGCTTCCAGGACCACCTGGAGATGCGCGGCGGGCGCGTGCACCTGCTGGACAAGCCGCGCTTCCTGCGCACCTTCCAGAACATCGTGCTGGGCGGCCACAAGTACCAGCCCAAGCTGCGGCTGAATGCCACGGGCGCAGGGGCGGGCGCGGCCAGCCTGGAGCCGGCGCTGCAGGTCACGGGCTACTTCGCCTTCGAGTCCAGCATCGCCGAGCATCTGCAGCACCTCAAGGTGCTGGTCAAGTCGCTGCTGCGCGGCGGCTCGCCGCGACAGGGCCTGGGCCTCGGCGATACCTGGCGCCACCTGCGCGGCCTGGGCAGTGCCTGGTGGCCGATGGTCGTGCAGTACCTGCGGCACCACCGCGTCTACAACCCGGCCGACCGTGGCGTGTGGCTCGTCATGCACGCCGAACAACTGCCGCGCGACGACAGCCGCATCACGCTGGACCGCACCCGAAAAGACCGCTTCGGCATGCCATTGGCCGCCTTGGACTGGCGCATCGGCGGCCAGCCCGAGCTGCGCGCCATGGCCGCCTTCGTGCGCCGCATCGGCGCGAGCCTGCAGGCCGCGGGGCTGGCCCGCGTGGAGATCGACGCGCTGCTCGACGGCGAAGACCCGCGCGCGCTGGAGCACGCCACCGACACCTACCACCAGTGCGGCGGCGCCCGAATGGGCCACCACGCACGCGACGGCGTGGTCGACCGCAACCTGCGCGTGTTCGGCACCGCCAACCTGTACGTGGCCGGCGCCGCCGTGTTCCGCACGTCCAGCTACGCCAACCCCACCTTCACCGCCATGGCGCTCACCGCGCGCCTGGCCGATCGACTGGGCCGCGAACCGGCCACGGCATGACGATGGACAGCCACGCCTGCCTCATCACCCAGCGACTGGGCTTTGGCTGTGGCCGCCTCAAAGGGGGCCACGAAAAGGCCAATGCCCTGCGCCTGGTGCATGCCGCGCTGGACCTCGGCATACGCCACTTCGACACCGCGCCGCCCTATGGGCTGGGCATGTCGGAAGCGGTGCTGGGTGAAGCCCTCAGGGGCCGGCAGGAACCCGTCACCGTGTTCACGAAGGCGGGGCTGGCACGCCCCGCATCGCCCGGCCTCCTGCAAACCGCGCGGGCCATCGTCAGGCCGCTGGCCAACCGGATCCCCGGACTGCGAACCGCGGTGCTCAAGGGCATGGCCCAGCGCGCCGCGCCCGCTCAATTCCACCCGGACTTCATCGCCCAATCCTTCGACACCAGCCGGCGCCTGCTGCAACGCGAGCAGGTGGACGGCCTGCTCTTGCACGAGGCGCAAGCGCACGACGCGCTGGCGCCCTTGACGCCACTGCTCGAGCGCTGCGTCGCCCGCGGCCAGCTGGGCGCCTATGGCAGCTCCACCGGCGAGCCCGCGGCCCGGCTGGTGCGTTTCGGCGCGGTGCGGCAATACCGCTGCCCCCTGCCCGGCACCGACGAGGCCGCAGCAGAACCCGGCGACATCCTGCACGGCGCATTCCGCTGCATTGCCCCGGCCATCGCTCAGCAGATGGAGCAGGACCCGCAGCTCAAGGACCGGTTGGCCAGCCTCCTGCCCACCGACACCGACCCGGCCGCAGCGACCGGGGCGCTGGCACTGGCCTATGCGCTGGCGCGCCACCCCGGCCGCCTGCTGTTCTCGACCAACCAGCCGCGCCGCCTGGTCACCACGCTGGAACTCGTCTGGCACGTCACCGGCTCGGCCCAATGGCGGCCTGCCATGCAAACGCTGCATGTGGCCTTCGCGCAGGGAGGTGTCGCATGCGCGAACTGAACACGCAGTTGTCTCGCTGGCTGCTGGGTTTGTCCATCTACCTCACGGGCTGGTACTACGAAGGCCCGGCGCTACAGATGGCGCAGATGGGCGCCATCAGCCTGCTGCTGCTGGCGGGATTCTTCTCCGTGCTGTCGGGCGACACGCTGCGCGTGCGGCCCAGCCTCGTCGAATGGATGTTCGCCAGCGCCTTCCTGTTCGCCATGCTGGTGGCCTGGGCCATGGGCAACAACCTGTCAACGATGTACGGCGCCATGTTGCTGCTGGTGCTGGCGGCCATCGCCTTGATGGTCCGGCACCGCCGGGCGGGCGAGCTGGTCGCCGTTTTCCGGTGGGCCTATGTGGCGCTGATCGCCTCGCTGCTGATCGTGGAGCCCCAGGCCCTGCTGGCATCGCTGGCTGGCAACGTGGAATACGGGCATGGGCTGGTGCGCTACCAGCCACTGGGCATGCACCCCAACCTGAGCGGGCTGGTCTACGGCGGAGGCGCGCTGCTGTTCTTCCAGCACTACCTGTCCGTGCGCAAGAAGCCGCAACAGCTGTTCGCGCTGGCCATGGCGGGGCTGTGCGTCTGCGTCTTGCTGGCCGCCTCGGCGCGCGCCGGCATGCTGGCGCTGGCGGTCACCGGCTTGACGGGCGTCACCCTGATCGCGTGGCGCGGCTCGCGCCGCGCGCGAATGAGCCTGGCGCTGGTGGCGCTCGCCGGGCTGGCCTTCCTCCTCTACAAGTGGGTCGACATCAAGGACTATCTGTCCCTCATTCTCGACGTCGACTCACCCACGCGTGGTGTGGAGTCCGGCGCCACGGGGCGAACCGATCTCTGGCTGGCCGGGGTCGAGCTGGTGTTCTCCGACGGCGCGCTGCTGTTCACAGGTCGAGGGATCCGGTCGGCGCTGCCCGAAATCATCGGGTTCCCGGTCGAGAGTTCGTACATCAACCTGGCGCTCGAACACGGTCTCGTCTTTGGCTCGCTCATGGCGCTGGCATTTGTCGTCACCGCCGGGCGCGCGCTCAAGCACGGGCTCCAGAGGAGCCAGCCGCACTACCCGCTGTTCATGACGGGGTTGATGCTGGTCTTCATCCTGACCCAGTCCATCTTCAACCGGTACCTGATCGGGGTGGGCAACCCCTACTCGCTCTGGGTCCTCTTGTTGGTGCTTCAACTGAACCTGCATGCCTTGCCGTCGGGCATGAGGGCCCGCGGCCTGCGCACGGCACCACGCGCATGGCCCGTCGGCCATGAAGCGTTCGGTCACCACCCTGGAACCCGGATGGGAGCTTGACATGACACACAGAGAAACAGACACCACACTGATGCTGTGCGTGGCGACGGTGCTGATCACCTTGTCGCACCTGGACGCCTTCGTGCCGGACCCCCGCATCGCCACGGGCGGCGCCATCGGCAACTCACTCTTCTTCTTCCTCTCGGGCTTCGGCCTGGCCAAGAGCCTGAACGCCGCGGCGCCTGGCGCGTCCCCGCCCTCGCTGTCGACCTTCCTGCGCAAACGGGTCGTGCGCCTGTACCCCGCCGTGCTCATCGTCGCCTGCGCCATGCTCGCGGCGGGCATGCTCCACATCGGCGGAGCCATCGACGCGGCGGCGATCTTCGTCTGGCCCACGCCGTTCTGGTTCATCTCCGCGGTGATGGTGTTCTACGTGCCCGTGTTCTACCTGGCGCGCTTGCGCCCCGCCGCCATCGGCACGGCCATGGCGCTGTTGCTGGTGCCCTACGGCATCTTCTACAGCCAGCTGGATCTGTCGACCTTCATCGTGGAAGGCATCGACAACGACTTCACCTGGACCAACCACTTCAAGTGGATCAACTACTTCGGCATCACGCTGATGGGCTGCCTGGTCGCGCGCCTGCAGTTGACACCCCGACCCAGCCCTGTTGCCGTCGGCTCGCTGCTGCTCGGCCTGCTGCTGTTCCTCGTCGCCAAGCTCACCGTGTTCCGCTTCGATCTGGGTCACCTGCAGTTCGTGTTCCAGGCGGCGCTGTATCCGATCGTCTACGGCTGCTTTCACGTGTTCGCATCGGAAACGGTGCTCAAGCCACTGCGGGCCACGCCCTTGTTCCCTGTCGTCGCGCTGCTGGGTGGCCTGACCCTGGAGATCTACCTGACGCAGACCGCGTGGATCCGTTGGCTGGAAACGCAAAGCCTCCCCGATGGCCCCATCACGCTCCTCCTGCTGGCCCTGGTCCCGCTGCTGGTGTTCTCGGTGCTGACGCGGTGGCTGTCGAACCGCATGAGCACACGCGTCACGCGCCTGTTCCAGCCAGCAGCCGTCTGACCACCATTCACGAGCCGATCCGACATGCAATACGTCTTCTGGCACTCCTACCTGATGTTCCACCAGGCCGCGTACATCCGCGAACTGGCGAACATGCCCGGCAACACCGTGCACTGGTGCGTGACACAGGCGCTGCCCGCGCACTACCGCGACCGCGGCTACCCTCAGCCCGACACCGGCCGCATCCAGGTCCACATCGCGCCCACGCCGGCGCAGGTGGCCGAGCTGGCCACGCTGCCCGGCTCGGTGCAGGTGTTCTTCGGCCTGCGCGGTTTCGCGCTGCCGCTGGCGGCCTTCAAGGCCAGCCGGGGCGCGTCGGTGCACCGCTTCCTCATGACGGAGAACCGCTACGAACCGGGCGCGCGCCTGCTGCCGCGCTGGCTGGCCTACACCTGGGACGCGCTGCGCCACCGCCGGCATTTGAGCGGCGTGTTCTGCATCGGCCATTCGGGCCGCTATGGCGGTGCCCGCTTCTTCGCGTCCTGCGGCTACCCGCGCCAACGCATCGTGCCCTTCGTGCACGTGGTGGACCCCACGCCAGTGCAGCACACACCGGTGTCGCACGGCCACCTGCAGATCCTCTACGTGGGCCAGCTGATTGCGCGCAAGCGGGTCGACCTGCTGCTGCGGGCCTTGAGCCAGCTCGACGTGCCCTCGGCGCACCTTCGCATCATCGGCCAGGGCACCGAAGAGCCGGCGCTGCGGCGACTGGCCGACCAACTGGGCATCGCCGATCGGGTGAGCTTCTCGCCCGGCCTGCCCAACGCCGAGACCGTTGCCGCCATGGCGGCGGCCGACGTGCTGGTCCTGCCCAGCCGGTTCGATGGCTGGGGGGCGGTCGTCAACGAAGCGCTGATGGTGGGCACGCCGGTGATCTGCAGCAACCGCTGCGGGGCCAGCGACGTGATCGAGAACGGGCGCAACGGCTACGTGTTCGAGGCCGGCAGCGCCGCCGCCCTGCTGGCGCGCCTGCGCCAGTACTGCGAGGACTTCCACTGGAACCGCACCGAGTTGGCCAACATCGAAACCGCCCGCCTGAGCGGGCCGGCCGTGGCCGCGCGCTTTCAACAGAAGGTCACGCAACTGCTGGCACCCGCACCGTCGGGCCCGATGAAGGCCCCGCAGACCGCCGTGCCCGGCACCGCCACCCCGATGGTGAAGCGATGAACGTCGGCATTCTCACTTTCCACTTCAGCGACAACTACGGCGCCGCCTTGCAGGCCTACGCCCTGCGCCGCTGGTTGACGGAGCAAGGCCACCGCGCCAGCTTCATCGACTACCGGCCCGCGCACATCGAACACGGTGGCCGGCTCAGCCTGCCCACCTCGCCCGCGCGGCTCAAGGCCAACCTGAAGGTGGTCTACCTGGCGCTGTCGTCCTTCATCAACCAGCACTTCGGCCACGAGGGCCAGCGCGACAAGTTCGTGCGCTTTCGGGAACAGTTCCTCGGCGTCGGACGCCCCGGCGCGCCCACCGACAACGGCGCCTCGCTGGCCGCCGCGCGCGCCTTCGACCTGATCGTGGCGGGCAGCGACCAGATCTGGAGCCCGTCACAGCATTTCGGCTTCGACCCGAACTACTTCCTGGCCTTCGCCGAGTCCTTCCGCGCCCGCAAGATTTCGTACGCCGCCAGCTTCGGCCGGGACCAGGTTTCGCCCGGCGAGGCGGCGCAGCTGCCCTACCTGCTGCAGCACTTCGACGCCATCTCCGTGCGCGAGGCTTCGGGCGTCGCGCTGGTGGAGCAGGCCACGGGACAACTGCCCGCCAACGTGCCGGACCCGACCCTGCTGCACAGCGACTATTCGGCCCTGACCGATCGCGCGCCGGCCCCGCACCACGGGCCCTATGTCTTCTGCTACGGCTTGCGTTCCCCGGACAACATCCGCCAGACCGCCGATCTCGTGTCGGGCGAACTCGGCTGCCCGGTGCTGTCGCCGCACAACCCGCACCGGCGCTGGGCCGAGATCGGCCACACCGTGTACCCCGATCCCGGCGAGTGGGTCGCGCTGCTCAAGCACGCGCAGTTCGTCGTCACCAACTCCTTCCACGGCACGGTGTTCGCCCTTTTGTTCCGCAAGCCCTTCATCGTGGCCGGGCTCACGGGCGAGAAGGCCAGCGCCAACGCCCGGGCCCTGAACCTGCTGCGCGCCGTCGGCCTGGAGCACCGGTTCGCCGCCGCGTTCTCGGCGCCGAACGTCCAGTCGCTGATGACCAGCGACATCGACTGGGCCGACGTGGACCAGCGGCTGGCGGCGCTGCGGCACACCGGCAAGGCCTTCCTGCACGCGCAACTGGAGGCGGTCAGCCCAGGCGCCGCCGAACCGGCCCCACCACGCTCGCCCCCACCGTTCGCCGCACGGAGGTTCGCACAGTGAGCGATTCACTCAGCGACTTCCACTCCCTGCGCTACCGCAACGGGTTCAGCAGCGCCTCGCTGCTGCGCCGGCTGGTGTGGGAGCTGGTCTGGCTGCTGGCCTTTCGGCCCACCCCGCGTTGGGCCTTGCACGGCTGGCGGCGCTTCCTGCTGCGCGCCTTCGGTGCGCAGATTGGCGCGGGCTGCCGCGTCGCGCCCTCGTGCCGCGTCTGGGCGCCCTGGAACCTCGTCATGGGCGAGTTCTCGGCGCTGGGCGACGGCGTGGACTGCTACAGCATGGGCCGCATCACCCTCGGCTCCAAGGTGGCCGTCAGCCAGCGCAGCTTTCTGTGCGCCGGCTCGCACGACATCCGCTTCCTGTCGCGGCCGCTGGTCACCGGGCCCATCACCATCGAGGACCACGCCTGGGTCGCCGCAGAGTGTTTCGTGCACCCCGACGTCGTCATCCACGAAGGCGCCGTCGTCGGCGCGCGTTCCGTGGTCACCCACGACTTGCCGGCCTGGTCGGTGTGCGTCGGTAATCCTTGCCGAAAAATCAAGGACCGCGTGCTCAACGAGCACCGAAGGGGGGCCCATGTTTGACAAAGTGGCCAAGGTGGCGGGCATCTTCAGCGAGGCCTTTCGCGACGCGGCGCTGTTCCTGCGCTTCAACTCGTACTCGCCTTTCGTCGACAAGTCCCGGCGCGCCTTCTACAAGATCATCATCGAGGCGCACACCATCGAGAAGGGCCTGTCCCTGCCGAGCCCCAAGCCGCTGTTCGGCAAGGACAAGATCCGCTTCGTGATGAACGCGCTGTCGCGCTACGACATCGCGCACTCGCCGGTGCCCGCCCACATGTCGCTGGGCGCGCTGGAGGCCTACCTGGCCTTCCACACCAAGGCCGGCGCCAGCGATCCCTTGCTCGACGAGATCAGCGGCTACCTGAAGCAGTGGGAAACCCGGCTGCCCAGGCCCTGGAAGGGCGGCACGCGGGACGTTGACTTCGGCGGCCAGCCCGCCGGTGACCTGCAGCACCTGATCGCCAGCCGCTCGAGTGTGCGCACGCTGTCCTCCGCGCCGATCGATCCCGCGCGCATCCTCGAGGCGATTGCGCTCGCGCAGCAGGCCCCCTCGCAATGCAACCGACAGGCGACCCGGGTGCACACCTACCAGGACCCGGCCCGCATCCAGGAACTGCTCGCGCTGCAGGGTGGCTCGCGCGGCTTTGCCGACACGGTGGGCAATCTGTTCGTGGTGAGTTCGGACATCTGCGCCTGGGGCGGCCCTGGCCAGCGCAACCAGGCGTACGTGGATGGCGCGCTGTTTGCCATGTGCCTGTTGCTGGCCTGCCGATCGATGGGCTGGGGCGCCTGTCCGCTCAACCTGGCCATCGACCACAGGACGGAGTCGGCGATCCGCCGCGTGGGAGGCATTCCCGCCGGCGAGCGGCTGATCCTGATGATCGCTTTCGGTCAACCTGTCGCGCCGCAGACCCGTGTGGCCTTCTCGCCGAGAAGGCCCGCCGCGGAAATCGCCACCCTTCACGCCTGAGGAGATCTCGATGCACATCACGGCGATCATCCTGACCTTCAACGAGTCCCTGCACATCGCGCGCGCGATCCGCTCCATCCAGCCCTTCGCGGACCAGATCTGCGTGGTGGACTCCGGCTCCACCGACGGCACCACCGACATCGCGCGCCAGTTGGGGGCCGAGGTGCACACGCACGCCTTCGTCAACCAGGCCCGGCAGTTCCAGTGGGCGCTCGACACGCTGGACATCCGGGGCGACTGGGTGCTGCGCCTGGACGCCGACGAGATCATCGAAGCAGACCTGGCCCGCGAGATCGGCGAGCAACTGCCCCGGCTGCCGGCGGACGTGGTGGGCGTGAACCTCAAGCGCAAGCACATCTTCATGGACCGCTGGGTGCGCCACGGCGGGCGCTACCCCCTCGTGATGCTGCGGCTCTGGCGCCATGGGCACGGCCGCATCGAAGACCGCTGGATGGACGAGCACATGGTGGTCTGGGGCGGGCGCACGGTCACCTTCGATGGCGGCTTTGCCGACCACAACCTGAAGGACCTGGCGTACTTCATCGACAAGCACAACAAGTACGCCACGCGCGAAGCCATCGAGGTGCTGAACCAGCGCATGGGCCTGTTCGCGCGCGACGAGGCGCTCAACGCCCACAGCGCGTCGGCCCAGGCCTCCTTCAAACGCTGGGCCAAGGAGCGGGTCTACAACCGCATCCCCTTCACCGTCAGCGCGGCCCTGTACTTCGTGTGGCGCTACGTTTTTCAACTGGGCTTTCTGGACGGCCGCAGCGGACTGGTCTACCACTTCCTGCAGGGCTACTGGTACCGCTTCCTGGTGGGCGCCCAGGTCATGGAGCTGCAACAGGCCGTGGCGCACCTGGAAGACAAGGCCGCCATCTGCGCCGAGCTGAGCCGGCTGACCGGGCACAAGCTGGTGGCACAGAGCGAAGCCCCCGCGAACCTGGACGTGCGCGACGAGCAGCTGGCCCCGCGGCATTGAGCACAGGACACGACATGCGCATGTTTTTCCCTTCACCCTGGCGCCTCGGTTTCGTGGCGGCCCTGTGCCTGGCGGGGCCCACCCAGGCACAGCCCAATGACGCCCTGATCTGTGAGGACGCCGCGCCACCGCAGGGCGCCCTGCAGGTGGGCGCGGTGCACGCCCTGTGGCGCGACTGCCCCCGCCTCGACGACGTGGACTTCACCGGCAAGGCCGACGGGCGCAAGTACTACAGCGGTGTGTCCTTCGCCCCGATCAAGGGCCCCAGCCTCTACGGGCCCGCCGCCGACGGCGTGGTCATCCAGCGCGGCGGCCTGCTGGCCACCGCGAAGCCGACCGCGCACCCCGGCCAACTCCCCCTGCTGCGGGGCGACCGGCCGTTCTACATCGAGGCGCAGGTGGCGATCTCGTCGAACGACCGCGACAACTTTCCCGCCGTCTGGCTGATGCCGATCGAGCACAACCCGCGCATGGAAGACGTGTACGAAGGCGATCCCAAGGGCTTCGAGCGCTGGTTCGAACTCGACATCGACGAAGGCGGCTTCGGCCCCGGCGGACACCACACCGCCATCTCCTGGACCGGCATCTACCCCAACTACAAAAAGATCCAGAACCCCAACCCGACCTCGAAGGAGCCGCTGGACCGCACGCAGCCCAACGTCTTCGGCGTGTCCTACTCGCCCGACACCCTGACCGTGCGCTGGTGGCTCAATGGCCGCCAGGTGCTCGAAGCCTCGCACCCCTACGTGCCCGAGATCGCGCGGCGACAGAACTTCTACCTGATCGTCTCGGCGCAAAGCCACAAGAACGTCAGCGACTACAGCATGAAGCTCATGGGCGTGCGCGCCTTCGCGGGCGAGGCGCCGCAGCAGCGCGGTGGAGCGGCGCGTCCCGCCGCGCTCACCCGGGCAAAGGGGTCGCCATGAGGCTGCTCGTCTACGGCATCAACTTCGCGCCCGAGCTCACCGGCATCGGCAAGTACACCGGCGAGATGGCCCAGTGGCTGGCCCACGCGGGGCACGAGGTGCGCGTGATCACCGCGCCGCCGTACTACCCGGCCTGGCGGGTACAGGACGGCCACAGCGCCCGCCAGTACCGCGTCGAACGGTGGCAGGGCGTTCAGGTGATCCGCACCCCGCTGTGGGTGCCGCGCCAGCCGGGTGGCCTCAAGCGCCTGCTGCACCTGGGCAGCTTCGCGCTCGCCAGCCTGCCCGCGCTCATCGCGCAATGGCGCTGGAAGCCCGACGTGGTGTGGGTGGTGGAGCCGCCGCTGATGTGCGCGCCCGCCGCGGTGGCGTTCGCCGCGCTGCGCGGCGCCGGCACCTGGCTGCACATCCAGGACTACGAGGTCGACGCCGCCTTCGACCTGGGCCTGATCAAGGGCCACACGCTGCGCCGCGCGGTGCAGCGCGCCGAGCGCTGGCTGATGCGCCGCTTCGACCGCGTGTCCACCATCTCGGGGCGCATGGTGGACCGCGCCCGGGACAAGGGCGTGGCGCCCGAACGCGTGGTGCACTTCCCGAACTGGGTGGACATCGGCGGCATCGCGCCGCTGGCCGCGCCCAGCCCCTACCGGACCGAGCTGGGCCTGGCGCCCGATGCGTTGGTCGCCCTGTACTCCGGCAACATGGGCAACAAGCAGGGGCTGGAGGTGCTCGCCGAAGTGGCCCGCCTGCTGAGCAACGAGCCGCGCATCCAGTTCGTGCTGGGCGGCAGCGGGTCGGGGCGGGCCGATTTGCAGGCGCGCTGCGCGGGCCTGCCCAACGTGCGCTTCCTCGATCTGCAACCGCTGGAGCGCCTGAACGACTGGCTGGGCCTGGCCGACGTGCACCTGCTGCCGCAGCGCGCCGACGCGGCCGACCTGGTGATGCCCTCCAAGCTCACCGGCATGCTGGCCAGCGGCCGCGCCGTGCTCGCCACCGCCCAGCCCGGCACCGAGCTGTGCCGCGTGGTGGAGCAGGACGCGGCCTGCGGCCTCGTGGTCCCGCCCGAGGACCCGGCCGCGATGGCCGATGCACTGCGCGCGATGGCGGCCGACCCGGCGCGCCGCGCCAAGTGGGGCGCCAACGGCCGACGCTACGCCGAGGCCGAGTTGAGCCGGGACGAAGTCCTGCGCCGCTTTGAAATGCAATTGCTGGCCCTGGGCCAGAAAGGGGAAACGCGATGTGCCACCAGCTCTTCATGACCCGCAGGCCCTGGCTTGCACGGACCATCGCCACGCTGGCCCTCGCGGCGGCGTGGCCGCTGCAGGCCCAGCCACAGACACCCACGGCGGCGCAAGCCCCCCAGGCCGTGCCGGCCAGCGCGCCGCTGGACGCCGACGGAGCAGGCCTGCGGCCGACGCCCTCTCCCGCCGAGGGCGTGGACGCGAACTACCGCATCGCCCCCAACGACCTGATGGCGTTCGATGTGTTCGGCGTGCCCGACATGAAGCGCGATGTGCGCGTGAACGCCTCGGGCGAGGTGTCGCTGCCGCTCATCGGCCAGGTGCCGGTGGCCGGGCTCACGGCCCAGGCCGCCGAGCGGCTGATCGCCCAGCGCTACCAGGAGAAGTACCTGCAGGACCCGCAGGTCTCGCTCTTCATCAAGGAGTTCACCACGCAGCGCGTCGCCATCGAAGGCGCGGTGATCCGCCCGGGCATCTACCCGGTGACGGGCCAGCTCACGCTGCTGCGCGCCCTGGCCCTCTCGGGCGGCTTCGCGCCCTATGCCGACATCAACCAGATCGTCGTCTACCGCCACGGCAGCGGCGGCGCACGCGAACAGTTCACCTACGACCTCGACAAAGTGCGCGCGGGCCAGGAAAAAGACCCGAACATCCGCTCGGACGACGTGATCGTGGTCCAGCGCAACGCCCGGCGAACCGCTCTGAGGGACTCGCTTTTCAGCGACATCCTGAGCACGCTCAACCCCTTCAAATGACGGGAGCCCCGCCATGAACCACCATCCCCACCCCATGCCCGCCGTGCCCGATCCGAGGGACGCGATGAGCCTGCACCACGAGGCGCCCCGCGCCGAGCGGAGGCAGGCGCGCGGCGAAGCCATCGCACTGACGGAAGAGCGCATCGACTTCAAGACCCTCTATCGCGCGCTGGCGCGGCGCAAGGGCAGCATCCTGGGCGTCGCCGCCCTGTGCACCCTGGCGGCCGGGGCTTACACGCTGAGCCTCACGCCGCAGTACGAGAGTTCGGCCATGCTGCAGATCGACCGCGCGGCGCAGAAGGTGGTGGGCTTCAACACCGAGGTCGAGGTGGAAGAGGGCCCGCTGTCGGATCAACTGCAGCTGCGCACCCAGGTGGAACTGCTCAAGAGCCGCAGCCTGGCCGAGCGCGTGATCGATGAAATGGGCCTGGACAAGCCGGGCGCCATGAGCGCACCGCCCACGCCGGCCGTGGCCGAAGCCGCGGGCGTGGCCGGCGGCAGCGGGCCGCTGGACCAGGCCGCGGCCCTGGCCCGCCGGGCGTGGAGCCAGCTGCACGCGCTGATCGCCCCGGCGCCGGCCGCCCCCGATTCGCTCAGCCGGGCGGGCACGCTGGCGCAGTTCCAGCAGGCCGTCACCGTGGAGCCGGTGCGCAACTCGCGGCTGGTGGAGGTGAGCGTGCGCAACGCCGACCCGGATCTGGCCGCCGCCATCGCCAACACGATGGCCAAGGCGTTCATCGCCATGCACATTGAGCGCCGGCTGGACTCCTCGACCTACGCCCGCCAGTTCCTGGAGGAGCAGATCCGCCAGAGCAAGGCCAAGCTGGAGGAGAGCGAGCGCGTGATCAACGAGTACGCCAAGAAGAACCAGATCCTGAACCTGGGCGACAAGGGCAGCGCCACCACCCAGACCTTCGTGGACTTCTCCACCGCGCTGACCCAGGCGCAGCAGGACCGCATCAAGGCCGAGACGCTGTACAACCAGGTCCGGCTCAACCCCGAGAGCGCGCCGCAGGCGGTGGTGAACGAAGCCATCCGCGCCTACAAGGAGCAGCGCGCCCGCCTGGAGGCCGACTACGCCAAGAACCGCTCCGTCTTCAAGCCGGACTACCCCAGCATGGTGCAGGCGCGGGCCCAGATCGCCGAGCTGGACGGGCGCATCAAGACCGAGGTGAACAACATCCTGGCCAGCATCCAGGGGCAGTACCTGGCGGCCAAGCGCACCGAAGACCAGTTGCGCAGCAAGGTGGCCAGCAGCCGCGCCGAGGTGCTGAGCGTGCAGGACCGCAGCGTCGACATGAACCTGCTCAGCCGCGAGCTGGACACGAACCGGCAGGTGTACGACAGCCTGCTGCAGCGCCTGAAAGAGGTGAGCGTGACCGCGGGGCTCACGACCAACAACGTGAGCATCGTGGACCGGGCGGCGGTGCCGCTTTTTCCGGCCTCACCCAACGTCAAGCTCAACATCGGGCTGGGCCTGCTGGCGGGCCTGTTCCTGGGCCTGCTGACGGCCTTGCTGCGCGAGCAGATGGACGATTCGGTGAAGAGCGCCAACGAACTCGAAAGCCGCTACCGCCTGCCGCTGCTGGGCCTGATCCCTTTCACGCGGCCGGCCAAGGGCCGCAAGGAGGCGGTGGCGCTGTTGGCGCACCACGAGCCGCGCGGCACCTTCGCCGAGTCCTACCGCTCCATGCGCACCGCGCTGCAGTTCAGCACGGCCGAGGGCGCCCCCGAGCGCTTCATGGTGACCAGCTGCGGCAAGAGCGAGGGCAAGAGCACGACGGCGCTCGCGCTGGCCATCAACTTCGCCCAGATGGGACAGAAGGTGCTGCTGATCGACGCGGACATGCGCAAGGGCGGGATGCACACCCTGCTCAAGCTGCCCAACGACAGCGGCCTCTCGAGCTTCCTGAGCGAGGACCTCGACAGCGGGATGCTGATCCGCGACACGCCAGTGAGCAACCTGGGCCTGATCACGGCCGGCCCGGTGCCGCCCGATCCGGTGGAACTGCTGATGGGCCCGCGCCTGGGCCTGCTGCTGGACCAGGCACAGGCCATGGGCTACGAGCAGATCGTGATCGACGGTCCGCCGCTGCTGGGCATCTCGGACGCGATCGTGCTGGGCAACCAGGTGCAGAACATCGTGCTGGCCGTGAGAGCGGGCGTGACGCGCAAGGACAGCCTGAAGGACGCGCTGCGCCGACTGCGCACCGCCGGACTCAGCCCCATGGGCGTGGTGCTCACGCACGCGCGCAGCGAGCACATCATCGACCGCGCTTACGCGGACTACTACGGCCACGGCCCGGCCCCGGGGGACCGGCGTGCGTCGCGCACGCCAAGGCCGGCCCCCAGTCCCGTCCCCTTGGCCAACAACACCCGCATCGAACCCACGATGGGCCCGCACTCGGCATGAAGAACGACTGATGGCTGCGCCCGGCCGCCCCTCGCCCGACTGGACCCGCTTGCTGCCCACCCTGCTCGATTTCGAGCGTTCGCCCGGGCGGTACCCGGTGCGGTTGCGCGAACCGCGCCCGCTGTTCGATTGCATTGGCAGCGTGATGCAGCTGGCCGGCGGGCGCCCGTTGCACGGCCTGCCCGCGACACCCTGGAACGAAGCCGAGCTGCGCCGCGCGGCGCGGTACTTCGTGCGCACGGTGATGCTGCGCCCCGGCGCGGACCCCTTCACCCTGCTGGGGCTGACACCGGATTTCGAGCCGGCGCAATTGCGCGAGCATCACCGGCTGATGATCCGCCTGACGCACCCGGATTTCGGCGCCGCGGGCGGCCACTGGCCCGCCGACGCGGCCACGCGGGTCAACCGGGCCAGGGACCTGCTCTCATCGCCGCAACATCGGGCGCACTTTGCCGCCACGCTGCGCCTGCCGACGGGCAAGCGCTCCGCGATCCGCACGGGCGTGTTCCTGCTGGAGGTGCTGGGGCGGTGAACAGTGTCCGCCTGCCCGCGTCCCTGCAGGCACGATTCACCGCGGCCACAACACCCACAGCCGCAGCGGCTGTTTCAAGGTGGCCGCCTGCCGATACGCCTCGTCGTTCCAGCCGCCCCAGCCGGTGAACAGGTCGGCCCGCACCGCGCCGACGATGGCGCCGCCCGTGTCCTGCGCCAGGACCAGCCGGTTGACCGCCAGCGACGGGCCCTGGGTGGCCAGCCACACGGGCGTGCCATACGGAATGCTCTGCGGATCGACCGCGATCGAGCGCCCGGGCGTGAGCGGCACGCCCTGCGCGCCGCGCGGGCCGAAGGCCGCGGCCAGCGGCGTCAGCGGCTCCTCTTTGAAGAACACCGTGCGCGGGTTGCTCCACAGCATCTCGTTCAGCCGATCGGGGTTCTGCCGCGCCCAGGCCTTGATGGCCTCCCACGAGGCCTCGCGGATCGCGCCCTGATCGAGCAGCCAGCGCCCCACGCTCTGGTAGGTGTGGCCGTTGTGCGCGGCGAAGGCCAGGCGCACCTGGCGCACCTGCCCGCCGGGCTCGGTCATGTTCACCCGCCCCGAACCCTGGATCTGCAGGATCAGCGCGTCGATCGGGTCGGCCAGCCAGGCGATGGCGCGCCCGCGCAGCGCGGCCTGGGCCTCGGGCAGGGTGTCGATCTGCTGGCGCGTGTACCAGCGCTGGCCATTGGCCGCGCCGCCCAGGCCGGGGGGCGGCGCGTACAGCGGCACGCGGTTTGTGGCCGTGGGCTCGCGCGTGGCGTCCATGATGGGCTCGTAGTAGCCGGTGAGCAGGCCGTCGGGCTCGCGGCCATCGGCCTCGAGCACGCGGTAGGGCTGCAGGCGCTCCTGCATCCAGGCCTGCTGGCGCGCGGCATCGGCAAAGGCCAGCGGACGCGCCTCGGCACACACGGCCTCGAAACCGGCGGCGGGCCGCTCGCAGCCTTGCACCAGGGCATTCCAGGCCTCGTGCAGGCTGTCCTGTCCCCAGCCGGGCAGCGCGTTCCAGGGCACCGGCACCCAGCGGCTCTTGCTGTGCTGCTTGGCCGCGGGGCCCATCGCCGCCTCGGGGGCGGGAACTTCCGGCACCGGTTCCAGCACCACCCGTGGGCCGACCGCGCAGGCCGCCAGGCTGCCTACAATGCCCGCCGCCAGGGCCCAGCGAGCCAAGCACTTCATTCCGCCCATTCCGTCGATTCCATCGATTCCGTCCGCCATGACCTTGTTGCTGCTCGAAGCGCTTGGCGCGCTGCTCCTGTTGGTGTTCATCGTGTGGTGGACCATGTTCTCCGGTCGCCGCAAGGGCGAGCTGCCCGAGGAGGCGCAGCGCGACCGGGAGACCGCCCGCGAACAAGACCCGCCGGCCCGTTGATCGTTCCCGGCCCGTGCGCCTTGCCGGCGCTCATAGCCCGCGCAGGCGGTTGGCCAGCTCCACCGCCGACTTCACGCCCATCTTGTCGAACACGCGCGAGCGGTGGACCTCCACTGTGCGCACGCTGATGTTGAGTTGATCGGCCACCAGCTTGTTGGGCAGGCCGGCCACCACGAGGTCCATCACATCGCGCTCGCGGTCGGTGAGGCTGCTCAGGCGCTGCTGCAGCTCGCGCTGCACGCGTCGGCGGGCCAGCACCTGGGCCGACTGGTCCAGCGCACGCTCCACGCGGTCGACCAGCGCGTTGTCGGAAAACGGCTTCTCGCAAAAATCGAAAGCGCCGCGCTTGACCGCGTCCACCGCCGTGGGCACATCGGCATGGCCCGAGAGAAAGA
>CAZLSU010000053.1:0-20993 GCA_964562225.1 uncultured Sphingobium sp. | reverse complement strand
CGAACATGGCGCCGGTGTCGCCGAGGCAGAAGTCGCTGTAGCGCAGGCCGTCGGCACAGAACAGCGCGGCACCCTGGGCTCGTTCGACCGCGAGCGTGGCGGGGCCGGGCCAGTCGCGCATCCAGTGCAGGGGCACGCCGAAGAGGAAGTGGGCGCGCGCGGCCTCGGCCTGGGCCATGGAGCGCGGGTGCGTGGCGACGAAGCGTTCAGATTCCTGGCGCCGCAGCGCCGCCAGTCGTTCGGAAGGAATGGCCAGGGCGTTCATGCGGCCACTCTACGGCCTGCGGCGCGATCGGCACAGGGCCAGTGCGCGGCGGGGTTGAAGGACCGGCGCGACAGTGGGGGCGGGCGCCTGCGCCCACAATGCCGGCCATGCCCTTGCCGACGCCACTGTCGCCACCGATGCCGTTGATGCGCCTGGCGCTGGCCCTGTCGCTCGGGGCGGCCGTGTCGCTGGGTGTGACGCGCTTCGCCTACGGCCTGTTGCTGCCGCCCATGCGCGACGACCTGGGCTGGAGCTACACGCTGGCAGGCACCATGAACACGGTCAACGCGGTGGGCTATCTGCTGGGCGCGCTGTTGACGCCGGTGCTCATGCGTCGTGCGGGGCCATCGGCGTTGTTCCTGTGGGGTGGGTGGCTGGCCACGCTGCTGATGGGTGTGGCGGGCTTTCTGGTGGCGCCGGAGGCGCTGCTCGCTCAGCGCCTGCTGGCGGGTGTGCTGAGCGCGTTTCAGTTCATCGCGGGTGGCCTGCTCGCGGCGCGCCTGGCCGCACGCGACATCGCGCGTGGCAGCCTGCTGTTGAGCCTGTACTACGGCGGCGCGGGCCTGGGCATCATCGCCTCGGCGCTGGCGGTGCCGCTGATGTTGCAGGTGGCTGCCACGCAGCCGCATGCCTGGGCCTGGGCGTGGTGGGGTCTGGCCATGCTGTGCGCGCTGGCCTCGGTTTTCATGGCCTGGCCCGTGCGGATGCTCGACGAACGGCCGGTGCCGGTGGGGGAGGTGGTGGGCGCAGCGGCCGGCCCGCCGTCCGTGCGTCTGCGCGACATGGGCTGGTTGCTGCTGGGCTACGGTCTGTTCGGCGCGGGCTACATCGGCTACATGACCTTCTCGGTCGCGCTGCTGCGCGATCAGGGCCTGTCGGCGCTGGGCATCACCACGTACTTCACGCTGCTGGGCGTGGCGGTGGTGGTGGCGCCGCGCGTGTGGGCCGGCCTGCTCGACCGCGAACGCGGTGGCGGCGCCTTTGCGCGACTGAACGCGCTGCTGGCGGTGGCGGCGTTGATGCCGGTGCTGGCCAGCGGCTGGGTGGTGGCGCTGGTGTCGGGCTTGCTGTTCGGCCTGTGTTTTCTTTCGGTGGTGGCCTCGACCACGGCATTCGTGCGTCACAACCTGCCACCGGCCTCGTGGGCGCGGGGCATCAGCAGCTTCACCATCTGCTTCGCGGTGGGACACATCGTGGGCCCGGTGCTCACGGGGCTGATCAGCGATGGGCCGGGCGGTCTGGCGCGAGGTCTGGTGTTCTCTGCCTTGGCACTGGCGCTGGGGGCCGCGTTCGCGTGGCGCCAGCGTCCGCTGTGAGGGCTTCGCGGCGCCTCGGACGGCATGACTTCCTCAAGCGGAGTCGACAGGCCCTGGGCACAATTTCGGCATGCGCCGATCCGCCCGCCTCACCCTGTGGTTCCTGTTGCCCGTGCTGCTGCTCGCGGGCCTGCTGTTCGCGCTGCAGCGCTGGGTGACGAGCGAGGGCTTTCGCGATCGCCTGGCGGCCGAAGCGAGCGAACTGCTGGGCGCTCCGGTGCGTGCGCAGGCCATTGGCCTGGCGCTGTGGCCGGTGCCCGGCGTGGCGGTGGACGGGCTGAGCATCCAGGCGCGCACGCCGCTGTCGCTGCAGCGGGTGGAGCTGCGGCCGCGCTGGTCGGCGCTGCTGGCCGGGCAACTGCGTGTGCAGACGCTGGTGGTGCGCCAGGCGGTGCTGCCCGAGGCCACCATCGCACTGCTGGGCGCGCGCTTGGGCGCGGCGCAAGCCTCACCGGCCGGGGCTGCGGATGAGGGCACCGACGACGCCATCGATTTTTCGTTGCTGCCGCGCGAGCTGGTGCTCGACGAGGTGAGCTGGTTGGCGGCCCATGGCGCGCGCACCACGGTGAACGCCGACCTGCGCTTTTCCGAGGACGGCTGGCCCGCCAAGGCCGAGCTGGCCATCGTGGGCGGCGCGTTGCGCGGCACCACGGCCACGCTGCGGCGCGAGGGCGAGGCCACGGCCTGGGCCCTGGACGCGCGAGTGGGCGGCGGCCGGGTGCGCGGGCCTGTCGAGGTGAAACTGCCCGAGCCCGGCGCGAAGGAACGGCGCGTGGTGCTCGAGGGTTCGCTGCGCACCGAGGGCGTGGAGGTGTCGGCGCTGACGGCACCGAGCAAGCCGCTGACTGGCCGCCTGCAGGCGCAGACCACGCTGGGCGCGCGCTTTCCCGAGCGCGTGAGTGCGGACGCGCTGGTCAATGCCTTTCGCAGCGACACGCGCTTCACGGTCACGGGCGCCACGCTGCATGGTCTGGACCTGGTGCGGGCGGTGAGCACGGTGGGCCTGTCCAGTGGTGGGCTCACGCAGCTCGACACGCTGGCGGGTCAGGTGGCCACGCGGGGCAAGTCCATCGAGCTGTCGAACCTGGTGGCGAGTTCGGGCCTGCTGGCGGCCACGGGCGAGGTGGCGATTTCGCCGAACCGCGCGCTGTCGGGCCGCGTGCGCGTGGACGTGACACGGGGCGCCACGGCTGGCGTGGTGGGCGTGCCGCTGGCGGTGGGTGGCACGCTGGACGACCCCGAGGTGACGCTCACGCGCGCGGCGCTGCTGGGCGCGGCCATCGGCACGGCGGTGATGCCCGGCGTGGGCACGGGGGCGGGAGCCAACCTCGGCGACCGACTGGGTGAGGGCCTCAAGGATCTGTTCGGCGGGAAGCGGTAGACACTGCGCCGCGCCGCGCGGGGCTGTGGGTCAATGTCCCGCTTCGGGGTCCAGCTCGTACTTGGCCACTTCCACGCCCAGCAGTTCGTCGAGTTCGTGCAGGAAACGCTGGCCTTGACGAGCGGATGCGGCGGCGTTCGCACCGGGCACGATGACGTGGCCCAGCACCGAGACATTGCCTTCGAAACGCCGCAGCGGTTGGCCGGGTGCGAGGTTCAAGGTGCAGAAGCCGATGCCGTGGCGCTGCAGCAGCGCGTCCAGCCGGGCCTGGGTGAACGCGCTTGACACGCTGCCCGCCTCGCGCGCGCCGATGAGCACGACGGTGGCCGCTCCCTGGATGGCGGCCTGGTCGGGCGTGATGTCCTCGCCCAAGTGCAGGCGCACCAGCCAGCGGAAGGCGTCCTGGCCCGAGACCGATTCGTAGGCCTGGGGCCCCACGCCGCCCATCATGCGGCCGTTGATTTCGACCAGGCAGGGCCCGTCCTCCCCCAGGATCACCTCCACGTGGTACAGGCCGAAGCGCAGATCGACCGCGCGGAACACCTCGCGCACATACGCCTCCAGGGCCACCTGGCGTTCGGCGCTCAGCCCCGACGGCATGCAGTAGCCCATTTCCAGCAGCTCGTTGTGGCGCGAGCGGTAGCGCGTGGTGGTGGCGTAGATGCGTACGTCGCCGTCGACCACGACGACCTCGACGGAATGCAGCGAGCCGCTGACGTAGGCCTCGAGGATGTATTCGCGGTTGACGATGTGGTTGATCATGGGGTCGCTCTGGCGCCGCGCGTCCTGCAGCGTGCCGACGAAGCGCTGCAAGTCGCTCTCGGTGCGGCACACCGCCGAGAACTGCTTGCCGAAGCCGCGCGTGGGCTTGACCACCAGGGGCGCGCACAGGCGCGGCGCGCGCCCGCTCAGCAACTGGTCTTCGTTCATCACCTCGAAGTCGGGCGAGCGCAGGCCCGCGTGCGACAGCGCGGTGCGGCACCGGTCCTTGAAGACGGCGTTCTCCAGGGCGTTGGCGCCCGGCGTGAGGACGCCGATGGCCTCGGCCGCCCGGGCCACGGGCAGGATGGCGGCCTCGGAGGTGGTGATCACGGCGTCGAGGCGGCCATGGCGTTCGCCGAGTTCGCGCAGCGCGGCAACGAGCCCGTCGCCACCCAGGGAGGGAATGCGCAGGTGCTCGTGCAGGTGGCTCAGGTGCGGTCGCAGGCGCGCCGTGTCGGCGCTGGAGATGGCGAGGAAGGAGCTGTCGCGCGGTTCGATGAAGCTGACACGGCACCCCAGTTCGCGTGCCGAGCGGAAGGCGTTCAGGCCGGCGAGGGTGGAGTCGACGAAGGCGATGTGGGGAGGGCTCATGGTTCGGGCAGCGTGGGATGGACAGAAGCAGGCGTGGCGTCGCGGCGTGCCAGCCACCGCAGCAGCGCCTGGCCGGCGAAGTAGCCCAGCGCCAGGCACAGGGCCGTGCCGCTGAGGCCGATGGGCCCGATGAGCAGGGCACCGACGCCTCCGGTGAGCATCAGGCCCGCATAGACGAGCGCGTACTGCAGCGTGGCCACGAGCGGCATGTTGGCCGGGGGCGTGGCGAGCACGATGTCGCTCTGCAAGCGGAAGAAGGCCAGTTCGAAGCAGAAAAAGTAGACGAAGTAGCTGGCGAAGCTGGCGGCGACGCCGGGCAGCTCGCAGGCCGCGAGCATGGCGATGGCGCAGACGGGGGTGACCACCGCCAGGCCCGGTGCGCGCTGGTGGCGGCTGAGCGCGCTGTAGGCGAGTGCGCCCGACACCGCCGCGAGGCTGGCGGTGATCTGCAGCATGCCGACGTGGAAGGTACCGGGTAGTCCCAGGTGGTGGGCGGGCAAGGCCACGCGGGAGAGGTTGTAGAAGCCCTGGAAGCAGGCGCCGAGCAGCACGAAGCCCAGCAGGCTGTCGCGCAGCGCGGGGGTGTGCCGCAGCAGCGCCACGGCGTGCGTGAGGCTGGCGGTGGAGCGCTCGCCGGTGGCATCGGGCGCCGGGTGCGGCAGCCACAGCGCGCAGGTGGCCGCCAGGCCCATGAGCGAGGTGGTGGCGATGGCGGCGCCCGAGAGGGTGAGCCGGCCCGGAAAGAAGGCCAGGAGGGCACCGGCCAGGGCGCCCGCGATGAACTGCGCGGTGAGGGTGAGCGGCACGGTGTGGCGCACGTCCTGCGCGCTGAAGTAGCGCTTGATGGCCACGATGCGGGCCACGCGCTGCAGGGCATCGAGCGTGCCCACCACGGCCGCGCCGAGCAGCACGCTCCAGGTGCTGAGGGGGGTAGCGAGGAACAGCACGGCGCAGCAGCAAGCGCCCGCCACGTTGGCTGCGAACAGCAGGGCGCGCGGCCCCACGCGCGCGGCCATGTGGTTGAGCTGGAAGGCCAGCAGCACCGGCATCACCAGGGGCGCGACGAGCACGAGTTCGGACACCAGCAGGCTGCCCAGCGCGTGGTACGCGTGCTGGGCGAGGTAGAGGTAGACGAACATGCTCGCCGAGATGGCGGACAGGTTGATGGCCCACAGCAGCGCCGTCAGGCGTGGGGCACTCACCGCAAGGCCCTCCTCATGCGGGCACGGGCTCGTGGTTCAGCGCGCCCAGCCGGCGCTCGAATTCTTCGCCGTAGCGGCGCCGTTCCCAGGCGTTGAACGAGACGATCAGGATGTCGCGATGCCCCGGTCCCGGGCCAGCGGGCAGGATGTCGGTGGCGTGGTGCCACATCCTGTCGTCGGCCATGACGATGGCTTCCTGCGGCTGCAGCACGTCTTCGAAGAAGCAGGGGCCGCCGCCCGTGGGCATGAGCTGGCTCACGCCGCCGGTGATGTTGTGGCGGGAGAAGATGGCGTTCATGACGAAGTCGTGGCCGTCGCGGTGCGGGCCTTCGGGCACGGCGATGCCCTTGATGTCGCGCGAGGTGATCACGCGCACCTGATGCACGTTGATCTGGTAGAGCTGTTCCTGTTGGAGCCAGGCGGCGCGGGCGCCCGCCGCCACCTGGGGCGTGGGGTCGAAGCGGATGGGCTCGAACTCGCGGCGCACGCCGCCCACCACGCCGTTGTACTGGCGGGACTGGATGAAGGGCCGGTGCGGCAGCCGCTCCGTGCGCCAGTCGTCGCCTTCGTACCAGAGGCGGAACTGCGAGAAGCGACGGTAGCGCTGGGAGCCGCCGGTGTAGGGGTCCAAGGGGAGCGTGTCGAACTCGCGCATGGCGTCGTCGGACAGCGGCGGAACGGTGAAGCGGGCGTAGGGGCGAATGGGGTCGGGCATGGGACTGGTTTCGAAATGAGTACGTGGTGGGTACGTGATGAAATGAAATCAGGCGGCGGCGGGTTCGGGTTCGGGTTCGGCGACGCAGGCCCGCAGGGCTTCGCCGATGCGCCGCACCGCGGTGTCGATGTCGGCGTCGCTGATCGTGAGTGCCGGCAGCAGGCGCATCACGGCACCGTGGCGCCCGCCGGTTTCCACGATGACGCCCTGGTGGAAGCAGGCGCGCCTGAGGCGGCGCGCCAGGGCGCCATCGGGCGCGCCGTCCAGCGGGTTCACGACTTCCAGGCCCAGCATGAGGCCGCGGCCGCGGATGTCGCCGAGGCAGGGGAAGGTGTCGGCGAGTTCACGCAGGCCCTGGCGCAGCCGCTCGCCGCTGGCGGCGGCGCGCGCAGGCAGGTCGTGGTCGCGCAGGAAGCGCATCGTGGCCGCGCCAGCGGCCAGCGCGATCTGGTTGCCGCGGAAGGTGCCCGCGTGCGCGCCGGACAACCAGGCGTCGTGGCGCTGGTGGTAGGCGAGCACCGCGAGCGGAAAGCCCCCACCCAGGGCCTTGGACAGCACGATCGCATCGGGCACGATGCCCGCGATCTCGTGCGCGAACATGTGACCGCTGCGGCCGAAGCCGGTCTGCACCTCGTCGATGACCAGAGGGATGTTGTGGCGGGCGGTGATCTCGCGCAGGCCGCGCAGCCAGCGGGCCGAGGCGGGGATGCAGCCGCCTTCGCCCTGGATGGCCTCGACCATGACCAGCGCGGGCGAAGTGATGCCGCTTTCCGGGTCGCCGAGCGCGCGGTCGAGGTAGCGCAGGCCCAGGGTTTCGCCTTCTTCACCGCCGACGCCGAAGGGGCAATGCCGCGCGTGGGGGAAGGGGAACGGGAAGAAGTGCGCATGGGCGCTTGCGTGCGGCACGGGCGTCTTGGGGCCCAGGTTGCCCATGAGTCCCATGGCACCGGCCGTCATGCCGTGGTACGCGCCGTGGAAAGCGATGACCGCGTGGCGCCCGGTGGCGGTCTTGAAGAGCTTGAGCGCGGCCTCGACGGCGTCGGCGCCGGTAGGGCCGCAGAACTGCAGGCGGCAGTCGCGCGCGAAGGCGGGGGGCAGGGTGCGCAGGAGCTGCTCGACGAACTCGAGCTTGGTGGGCGTGGCGAGGTCCAGTCCCTGCTGAAGGTGGCCGGCGCCGAGAAACTCGCTCACCGCGGCCATGACGCAGGGGTGGTTGTGGCCCAGCGGCAGGGCGCCCGCGCAGGCCAGCAGGTCGATGTAGTCGCGGCCTTCGCTGTCCCAGACGGTGGAGAGCGAGCCACGCGTGAACAGGCGGTCGAAGGTGCGCGCGTAGGTGCGGGCGCTGGACTCGCGCTCGGCGAGGAGCTTCAAACCCTTGCTGCAGGCCGTGGCGGATGGGGTCATGGCGGGCGGTGATCGGTGTTGGCGGGGCCGCATTCGAGCACCCGGGCCGGGCACCGCCTACTACCCGATCGGGCAGTGGCGCGGCCCGCGCCCGGCCCTTGCCCGCGCTCAGTGCAGCAGGCCCATCAGCACGGCCTTGACCACCGCCGCCGTCTTGTTGGCCACGCCCAGCTTGTGGGTGGCGTTCTTGATGTGGAACTTGATCGTGTTCTCGGAGATGGTGAGGATCTGAGCCACCTCGGTGGAGGTCTTGCCGACGGCGGTCCAGCGCAGCACCTCGCGCTCGCGTTCGGTGAGGGCCTCGCCGCGGGTGGGCCGCTCGATGCGCAGCATGGCGTCGTGAATGGCCTTGCCGACCAGGGACAGCAGGGGCTCGACGTGCTGCAGTTCGCCGTCGTCGGGCGGCGGCCCGTCGCGGGTGAGACTGAAGATGCCGCGCACGCCGAGGGCGCGGGGGGAGGACGCGCCCTGAGCCCAGCCCGCGCCGTTGGCGCAGGCCCGCCACACGAAGGGCAGGTTGGAGAACCGGCAGTGCGCGATGGCTGGATCGGCGTCGGCGCGGCTGAGGTCGTGCGGGGGCCGCGACAGCAGGTGGTTGTGCAAGGTGAGCTCCGCCGCCCGCGAGTGCAGCAGCCAGGTGCTCTGCAGGTAACAGAAGCGCTCGAAGCCGAGCGAGCGCGCGGCCTCGCCGGCGACGGCCGTCAGTTCCTGCCGGTTCGTCGCGGTCTGCGCCCGGTCGAGCCAAGGCCTGTGCCATGCGTCCATGCGCCCGTCCCCTCCCTGTTGCTTCGGGGGCGCAGTCTCGCGCAAGACGCGTGAGCAATCATGACGAAGGTGTGATCACATGGCGCGCGGCGCCAGCGCTGAAGTGGGATGGATGCGCTGGATGGGCGCGGCGGCCACGGCCTCACGCGCGAGTTCGCGCGCGCGGTGCATCAGGGCGTGCGCATCCCAGTCCACAGGCCAGCCCTGCCACAGGCGCAGGCGGCCCTGCACCAGCACGGCCTCGATCTGGCCGCGGTGGGCCAGGCGCACCAGCTCCCAGCCCAGGTCCCACGAGGGCGTGAGTTCGGGCACGTCGAGGTCGATGAGCAGGGCGTCGGCCGCCAGGCCCGGGGCGATGCGACCGGTGACCCGCCCGAGGCCGGCCGCATCGGCACCCGCGCCCGTGGCCATGGATAGCCAGGTCCAGCCGGCGCCGGTGGAGAAATCGCCCACGTCCATGCCGCTGGTGAGGCGCTGCGCGGTCTCGGCCGCGTCCATCAGGCGAAAGCCGTCGCTGCGCGTGCCGTCGGTGCCCAGGCCCAGGCGGATGCCCAGGCCGTGCATCAGCAGCGCGGGCGCCACGGCGTTGCCCTTCCAGCTGCTGGCCACGGGGTTGTAGCTGACGGCCGCGCCGCTGTCGCGCAGCAGGGCCAGTTCGTGCGGCGTGACCATGGTGGCGTGCGCGGCCAGCAGTTCGGGGCCGAGGGCGCGCGCGTGGTGCAGCACCTCCAGTGGGCGCCGGCCGCGCGCGATGAGCGAGCGCTCGATGGAGGCCAGGTGTTCGTTGAGGTGCACCTGGAACACGGCGCCGGCCTCGCGGCACAGCGCGGCCACGCGGGCCAGCATGGCGTCGCTGGCGGCCTCGGGGATGGAGATGGCCAGCGAGGCGTGGAGCAGGCCCTCGGGGTGGTGGGCGCTCAGGTGGCGCTCGGCCTCGCGCACGATGTTCGCGGCGGCGGGCTCGTCCAGGCCGGCGTCGTTGCAGGTGCGCGCGAGCACGCAGCGGATGCCGCTTTCCCGCACGGCAGCCTCCAGCGCCTGCAGGCCCAGTTCGGAGCGCGTGCCGGCGTCGCACACCGTGGTGAAGCCACCGCGCAGCGCCTCCAGCGCGGCCAGGCGTGCCGAGACGTGCAGGGCCTCTTCGTTGAGGTGCTGCTCCAGCGGCACCCAGATGCGGCGAAAGATCTCCGAGGGTTCGCCGAAGGCCAGGGCCTTGCCGAAGGACTGCGTGAGGTGGTGGTGGGTGTCGACGAAGCCGGGCATGAGCAGGCGGCGTGGCAGGTCGACGGGTGTGAGTCCGGGGTGGCGCTGCGCCACCTCATCGGCGGGGCCCAGGTCGGCGAAGCGGCCGTCGCGCAGCAGCACGGCCAGACCGGGCTGCGGTACCTCGTCGATGAGCGTGAGTTCGGGGCGCAGCAGGGCGACGGGGGCGTTGAGCGCGGTGCGCAGGTCCATGGCGGGCTTTCGTGTTCAGGCGAGGAGGAACCAGGCGCCGGTGGCCAGGAGCACGGCGGCGGTGGCCGCCTGCAGGGGGCGCGGGTTGGCGCGGCGCGCGAGGCGGCGGCCGGCCCAGGCGCCCAGCAGCAGGGCGACGGCGATGGTGGCGCCTAGGCGCCAGTCGAGCCGGCCGGCCAGGGCGTGTGTGGCACTGGAGGCGATGGCGATGGGCAACTGGATGACCTGCGCGGCGACGATGGCGCGCGACAGAGGGCGGCGCATCAGCATCAGGATCGGCAACAGCATCACCGGCCCACCGGTGCCCGACAGGGCCGAGCCCAGGCCGACGCCCAGGCCCAGCGCGGTCTGTCCGCCCAGGCCGGGCCAGGGGTGGTCGGCGCGCGGATCGGGGCGGTGCAGGCGCCACAGCGCGTGCGCGCCGGAGGCGAGCGCGAGCAGGCCGATCCAGCCGCGCACCGCGTCGCCTGGTGCCCAGGCGGTGAGGGCGGCGCCCGCGCCCGCGCCGAGCAGGGCCGTGAGCATGAGCGGCGCGTCGCGGCGCAGGTGCGCGAGCGCGCCCGAGGCGTTGCCGGTGAGCGCGTAGGCGCCGGTGACGAGAAAGGCCAGGCTGGAGGCGGCGATGGCCTCGGGCAAGGATACGCCCAGCAGGCTGCTGAGCGCGGGCACCACCAGCACGCCGCCGATGGACGTGGCGCCGATGGCCGCGCCGGCCAGCGCGATCACGGCCCAGGCGAGGGTTTCGGTGCCGGTCATGCGATCCGGCGCCGGGCCGCCCCAAGCCGGATCAGCCCCCTCGGGGGGCAGCGACCCGCGCAGCGGTGGAGCGTGGGGGCCACACTCATTCAGGTTTTATCTCGGCGGCTTTGACGGCCGCGGCCAGCGTCTCGCGCTCGCGCTTGAGCAGCGCGCCGAACGCTTCGCGCTCCACGCTCAGGGGCCGCAGGCCGGCGGTGTTCATTTTCTCGACCAGGCCCGGGTCCTTCAGCGCTTCGCGCAGGCCATCGGCCACGCGCTGCACGATGGCGGCGTCGGTGCCGGCGGGCGCGAACAGGCCGTACCAGGAGTCCACGTCCACCGACTTCAGGGCCGGGGTCTCGGCCAACGCGGGAATCTCGGGCAGCAAGGGCCAGCGCTGGCGCGTGGTGACACCGTAGGCCTTGACCTTGCCGTCTTTGATGAAGGGCTGCGCCAGCGAGATCGGCATGACGGCGAGTTCGATCAGGCCGGCGGACAGTTCGGTCAGCACCTGCGGGCCGTTCTTGTAGGGCACGTGCACGATGTCCACGCCCGCGCCGAGCTTGATGATCTCGGCCGTGAGGTGCATGGAGGTGCCCACACCGTCGGTGCCGTAGTTGAGCTTGCCGGGCGCCTGGCGCGCGGCGGCGATCAGCTCGGCCGTGCCGGCGGCGCCCAGCTTGGGGCTGCCGATGAGCACGAAGGGCGAGCTGGCCACGGTGGCGATGGGCGCGAAGTCCTTGAACACGTCGTAGCGCACGATGGAGGGCTTGACCACCGGTGCCACGTTGATGGGGCTGGCCACGGCGAACAGCAGGGTGTAGCCGTCGGCCGGTGCGCGCGCCACGCGCTGGGTGCCGATGGTGCCGGAGGCGCCGGCCACGTTCTCGACGACGAACGGCTGCTTCAGTCGCTCGCCCAGGGCCTGCAGCGTGAGGCGGGCGGCGGCGTCCACGCTGCCGCCCGGTGCGAAAGGCACCACGACGGTGACTGGCCGGTTGGGGTAGCCGGCGGCTTGCGCCAGACTGGTGCCGGCTGCGCTGGCCAGCGCGGCGGCGACGATGAGGCGGCGGGAGAGGGCGCGGAACGGGGTGGACATGTGAAACTCCTGACAGGATGGAGAGGCACCCGGCGGGTGAGGCGATTCAACTTGATATAACAAGTCATGACAAGTGAAGCAAACACCGTTCCAGGATCCACGGGGTCGGCAGGCAATGGCCTGACCCTGCGCGTGCAGGTTCGCGAAGCGCTGCGCGCGGGCATTTTGCGCGGCGACTGGCGCACACATGACCGTCTGCCGAGCGAGAACGAGTTGATCGAGCGGCACGGGGTGAGCCGTATCACCGTGCGCCAGGCGCTGGCCGACCTGGCGGGCGACGGCCTGATCGTGCGCGTGCAGGGCAAGGGCTCCTTCGTGGCGCCGGCGCCGGTGCGTCAGGAGCTCTCGCGTCTGCAGGGCCTGTCGGAGGCCCTGGGCGGGCAGGGGCGCGAGGTGCTCACGCGCGTGCTCTCACTGAGCCGGGCCGGATTGCCGGCGCGCGCTGCCCAGGCCCTGGGCCTGCCGGCGGGCACGCCCTGTGTCGAGTTGCAGACCCTGCGTTTCGCCGACGGGCAGCCGCTGTCACTCAACAGCATCTGGATCGAGCCCACCGTGGGCGACACGCTGGACGAAGCCGCGCTGGCGCAGACCGACCTGCTGACGATCTACGAGAGCGCGTTGAACCTGCGCGTGACGCGCGCGGCGGTGGACATCGGCGCGGCCCTGGCCACGGCGCGCCAGCGCAAGCTGCTGGGCCTGGCCGATCCGGCGGCGGTGCTGCGGGTGGAGCGCACGGTGTTCACCACGGACGACCGGCCGCTGCACTTCGAGGCCAGCACCTACCGGCCCGAGGCCTTCAGCTATCGGCTGGAACTGGCGCGTTAGGCGGGGAGTGAGGGGAGCCGCGCCGTGCCGTCTGGCGGGATGCGGGGTGGACGGCGGAGGCGCCGCCCAAGTGGCTCCCTGCGACGGGCGGGCACGGAGCTATCGTCGCCCCTCCCGCCGCCCGGCGATCCCTGGACAACACCCCGCTCACCCATGGCCCTTGGTCAGTTCGCCTACGCCAACAACAGCAACCGGTTCCTGGCCTGCGCGCCGCTGGCCGACCAGCCGTACGCGGTCTGCGGCATTCCCTTCGATGGCGTGGTGACCAACCGCCCCGGCGCGCGCTTCGGGCCCCAGGCCATCCGATCGGCCAGTCTCATGCTGTGCGATGGCATCCACCCGGTGTTCGACGTCTCGCCGCTGGAGCACCTGGGCGATGCCCTGGACATGCGCCTGCCCAACGCCTCGCCGCTGCCTGAGGTGCGCGCGCACATCGAGCGCCAGGCGAGCGAGCTGATGGCGAAGCACCACTGCGTGTTCCTGGGCGGCGACCACTCGGTCACGCTGTCGCTGCTGCGCGCGGCCAAGGCGCGCCACGGCGGCGAGCCGCTGGCCCTGGTGCACTTCGACGCGCACTGCGACACCTGGAGCGACCACTTCGGCGAGCCCTCGGGCCACGGCACCTGGACGTACGAAGCCATCCAGGAGGGCCTGGTGAGCGCGGCGCACACGGTGCAGATCGGCACACGGTCGAGCGGCGAGCGCGCCGCGCGCGATTACGTGGCCGACCAGGGCGGTCAGATCTTCACCGCGCGCGACTTGCGCGGGCTGGACGGCTCGGCCCTGCGGCCGGTGGTCACCGCCATCCGCGAGCGCCTTGCCGGGCGCCCCGTGTACCTCACGCTCGACATCGACGTGCTGGATCCGGCCTTCGCGCCCGGCACCGGCACGCCCGAGCCCGGCGGCCTCACCAGCTCGCAGGTGCTGACCTTCCTGGAAGAGCTGGCCACGCTGAACTGGATCGGCATGGACTGTGTGGAGGTGGCCCCGGCCTACGACCACGCCGAGCTCACCAGCAACGCGGCGGCCTGCTTCGTCTGGACGTACCTGGCGGGTCGCGTGGCCCGGGCGGCAGCGTGATGTCCCTCATTGGCTCGGACACGCAACTGAATCAGCGCAGCTACTACGAGGCCAGCGTGCAGCGCGGCCCGGCGCGCGCGCCGCTGCAGGAGCACCTGAAGGTTGACGCGCTGGTGGTGGGCGCCGGCTTCTCGGGCCTGTCGGCCGCGCTGGAGATGGCGCAACGCGGCCTGTCGGTGGTG
Source organism: uncultured Sphingobium sp. (assembly GCA_964562225.1). GTDB lineage: Bacteria > Pseudomonadota > Alphaproteobacteria > Sphingomonadales > Sphingomonadaceae > Sphingobium. The sequence continues at coordinate 7,213 of CAZLSU010000053.1, read as the reverse complement.
GTGCTGGAGGCAGAGCGCGTTGGCAGCGGCGCGAGCGGGCGCAACGGCGGCCAGGCCATCGTGGGCTACGCGAGCGGTCAAGGCCCGTTCGAGCAGCAACTGGGCCGCGAGGACGCCGAACGCGCCTGGACGATGTCGCTGGAAGCTATCGACCTGATCGACCAGCGCATCGCCAAGCACGGCATCGACTGCGACCGCCGCCTCGGCTACGTCTACGTGGCCGAGACCGCGCGCAAGGCGCGCGAGCTGCGCGAGGAAATGGAGGGCCTGGCCGCGCGGGGCATCGCGGTGGACTGGGCCGAGGGCGCGGACGCGCGCCGCCTGATCGGCACCGACCATTACGCGGCGGCGGCGCGCGAACAGCGCAGCGGCCACCTGCACCCGCTGAAGTACGCCCTGGGCCTGGCGCGCGCCGCCGAGGCTGCGGGCGTGCGGGTCTTCGAACACTCGGCCGTCACCAGCCTGCAGCGCGGCGACACGTTGATCGCGCGCACCGCACGCGGTCAGGTGTCGGCGCGCTTCGGCGTGCTGGCGGGCAACTGCATGCTGCCCGAGTACGGCCCCGAGGTGGCGCCCGAGATCGCGGCGCGCATCATGCCCGTGGGCACCTACATCCTGGGCACGGCGCCAGTGGACGCGGACCTGGCCGAGCGCCTGATCCCTGGCGACGCGGCGGTGTGCGACAACAACTTCGTGCTCGACTACTTCCGCTTCAGCGCCGAGCGCCGCATGCTCTTCGGTGGCCGCGTGAGCTACACCACCATGACGCCGCGCCACCTGGAAGACACCATGCGCGCGCGCATGGTGGCGGTCTTCCCCGAATTGCGCGCGGTGCCGGTGGAGCACCTGTGGGGCGGCTTCGTGGACATCAGCATGAACCGCGCGCCCGACTTCGGCCGCCTGGGGCACAACCTGTACTACCTGCAGGGCTTCAGCGGCCACGGCGTGGCGCTCACGGGCCTGGCGGGCCAGCTCGTGGCCGAGGCGGTGGCGGGTCAGGCGGGGCGCTTCGATCTGTACGCACGGCTCAAGCACCGCCGCTTCCCCGGCGGCGCGCTGCTGCGCACGCCCAGCCTGGCGCTGGGCATGCTGTGGCACCGCTTGCGCGACGCGGTGTGACGCGGTGTGACCTTGGGGTCTTACAAATCTGAAATTCAACTTTGGATTTGTAAGAACCGGTCGCTCAGTTCGGCACCGCCTGCCGTACGGCCGCCGCCACCAAGGGCCCGCAGCGCCTGATCTCCTCCAGCGCCGCGTAGCCATACCCAATGACCAGCCCGCGCAAATCCTGCCGCTGCAGGCAATAGGCCGACAGGGGCCGCACCGTGAGGCCCTGCTGCGCGAGCCGGCGCGCCAGGGCCTGGTCGTCCACCGCCAGCGGCAGGCGCAGGCACAGGTGCAGGCCCTGTTCGGCGCCGCTGATGCGCGGCGCGTCGGGGCCGTCGCCCAGCACCGGCCTCAGGGCCTCCAGCAGGCAGTGGCGGCGCTCGGCGTAGGTCTGGCGCGCGCGGCGCAGCGAGCTGGCGAAGTGGCCCATCTCGATGAACTCGGCCAGTGCCGCCTGCGTGGGCATCTGTCCGGGGCGGTTGAGGTCGTAATGGGCCTGGCGGAAGGCCTCGATCAGGCCCTTGGGCACCACCAGGTAGCCCAGCTTGAGGCCCGGGTAGAGCACCTTGGAGAAGGTGCCCATGTAGAGCACGCGCCCGTCCGGGTCCAGGCCCTCCAGGCTGGACAGCGGCGGGCCGCTGAAGCGGTACTCGCTGTCGTAGTCGTCCTCGATCACCCAGGCGCCGTGCGTGCGCGCCGTGGCGAGCAACTGGTGGCGCCGCGCCAGTGACATCACCGCACCCACGGGGTATTGATGCGAGGGCGTGACGTAGATCAGGCGAGGCGGCCTGGCGTCGTCGGCCGGCGTGGGGCTGATGCCCTGTTCGTCCACCGCCACCGGGTGCACGGTCAGGCCGGTGGCGATGAAGGCCTTCATGGCGCCCCAGTAGGCCGGGTCTTCCACCCAAACGGTGTCGCCGTGGTCGGCCAGCAGGCGCGCGCAGAGCTCCAGCGATTGCTGCGTGCCGGTGGTGACGATGACCTGGTCGGCGTCGAGCTGCACGCTGCGGAAGACGCGCAGGTAGTCGGCAATGGCGCGGCGCAGCGGCGCGTAGCCGCCCGAGGTGTTGTAGTCGAGCATGTCCGGGTAGGTCATGCGCCAGTGCTTGTTCTGCAGCCGCTGCCACAGGGTGAGGGGGAAGGCCGAGAAGTCGGCGATGCCGGGGGTGAAGGGTTGCACCTCCAGCGCAGCGGCGCTGAAGCTGTGCGCCAGCGCATGGCCGCGCGTGGACAGGCGCGCTGGCTGGTGCTGCGGCGCCTGGCCCGGCGCGCGCGGGCCGCGTGCCAGTGCACTGCGTGGCACGTGGTCGTTCACATAGGTGCCGCTGCCCACGCGGCTGGCCAGGTAGCCCTCCACGCTGAGCTGGTTGATGGCGGCGACCACGGTGTTGCGCGAGAGGTTCAGGTCCTCGGCAAGGTCGCGGCTGGAGGGCAGGCGCTCGCCGGCGCCGAGCTTGCCGTCCAGCATGGCGCGGCGCAGGGCCTCGTAGAGTTGGCGGTGCAGGGGCAGGGCGTCTTGCGCGCCGAGGCGGTTCATCTCGGCCAGCAGGTATTCGGACAGCATGGATGTAGCGGTACCGGAGCGGGGTAAGTGGCACCACGGGATGGGCACAACTGGCCCTCATTGTGATCCAATTTGCCGAACACAATGGTTCGAGAAAGTGTGGAGAACCCATGAACAAGCCGCCATGCATGGTCTGGCTGCCCGCCGACCACCGACTGCTGGGCGACCACGGGCACCAGATGCCCTTTCTCCTGTTGGGCGACAAGTACGCGCGGGCCGTGAAGGTCGGCGCCCAGGCCCAGCCGGTGATGTTTCCCCTGGCCGAGGTCGAGCAGATCGATGAGTTGCTCGGCATGGTCGACGGGGTGATGCTGACCGGCTCTCCCTCCAATGTGCACCCCTCGCACTTCCAGGAGGAAGTGGCCGACCCCAGCCTGCCGCTCGACCAGGACCGCGACCTGCTCACGCTGGCGCTGGTGAAGGCCTGCGTGCACCAGGGCGTGCCGCTGCTGGGCGTGTGCCGCGGCTTCCAGGAGATCAACGTGGCCCTGGGCGGCGCGCTCTACCAGCGCGTGCACCAGGTGCCCGGCATGAACGACCACCGCGAACCCAAGACCGCCCCGCCCGACGAGCAGTACGCGCCGCGCCACCCGATCCGCATTGCACCGGACAGCGTGATGGCCGAATGGGCGGGTGGCACCGAGGCCGAGGTGAATTCCCTGCACGGCCAGGGCATCGCGCGCCTGGCTGAGGGCCTGACGCCGCTGGCCTGGGCGCCGGACGGCCTGGTCGAGGCCTTCTGGGTGAAGGGCGCGCGCACCTTTGCCTACGCCATGCAGTGGCACCCCGAGTGGCGCTGCTGGGAGACGCCGTTCTACGCCAACATCTTCGAGGCCTTCGGCCGCGCCTGCCGCCAGCGGCGCAGCCTGCGCTTGCAGGCGAACGACCTGGCGCGCAGCCAGCCCGGGTAGGTTCGATTCACGTACCCTGAGCACCCGAGCGAACCGAAACCAACCCGAGGAACCGGCCATGAGCGCCCCGAAGAACTTCAACGAGCTGGAGAGCTGGCTCAACGAACACCGCGTCACCGAAGTGGAATGCCTGGTGCCCGACCTGACCGGCGTGGCGCGCGGCAAGATCCTGCCGCGCGAGAAGTTCACCGAGGACCGGGGGATGCGCCTGCCGCAGGCGATTGTGGCCATGGGCGTGACGGGCGAGTTTCCCGAGAGCGGGCCGTACTACGACGTGATCGAGCCGACCGACCGCGACATGCAGCTGCGCCCGGACCCGACCACCGCGCGCATCGTGCCCTGGGCCACCGACCCCACGGCGCAGGTGATCCACGACTGCTTCGACCACTCAGGCAAGCTGGTGCCCTTTGCGCCGCGCAGCGTGCTGCGCCATGTGTGCGAGCTGTTTGATGCCGAGGGCCTCGATCCCGTGGTGGCACCCGAGCTGGAGTTCTACCTGACGGCGCGCAACACCGACCCGAACACACTGCTGAAGCCGCCCATCGGCCGCAGCGGCCGCGCCGAGACCTCGCGCCAGGCCTACAGCATCGACGCGGTGAACGAGTTCGACCCGCTGTTCGAGGAGATCTACGACTACTGCGACAAGATGCAGCTCAACGTGGACACGCTGATCCACGAGGTGGGCGCGGGGCAGATGGAAATCAACTTCTTCCACGCCCACCCGCTGGGCCTGGCCGACGAGGTGTTCTTCTTCAAGCGCACGGTGCGCGAGGCCGCGCTGCGCCACGACATGTACGCCACCTTCATGGCCAAGCCCATCGCGGGCGAGCCGGGTAGCGCCATGCACATGCACCAGAGCGTGCTGAACAAGGAAACCGGCCAGAACATCTTCAGCCACCCCGACGGCACGGCCACCGACGAGTTCTTCCACTACATCGGCGGCCTGCAGCGCTACATCCCGGCGGCCATGGCGCTGGTGGCGCCCTACGTGAACAGCTACCGGCGCCTTTCTCGCCACACGGCCGCGCCGATCAACATCGAGTGGGGCCACGACAACCGCACCGTGGGCATCCGCTCGCCGATCGCCTCGCCCGAGGCGCGCCGGGTGGAGAACCGCGTGATCGGCGCCGACGCCAACCCCTACGTGGCCATGGCCATGACCCTGGCCTGCGGCTACCTGGGCATGAAGAACAAGATCAAGCCCAAGCCCGAGATGAAGGGCGACGCCTACCTCTCGCCCTACGCGCTGCCGCGCAGCCTGGGCGAGGCCCTGGACTGGCTGCGCCGTGAGCCCGACCTGCACGAGGTGCTGGGCCACGAGTTCGTGACCATCTACACCGAGATCAAGGAGCTCGAGTTCGATGAGTTCATGAAGGTCATCTCGCCCTGGGAAAGAGAGCACCTGCTGCTGCATGTTTGACCCCCCGCGCCGGCCTGCGGCCGTCACCCCCCAGGGGGCAACGCCTGCGGCCCGGCAAAGCCGGTTCCGCGGCATTCCCGACCTGGCTTCACTTTCGATTTGAGGCGCTTGTATGAACCCGAACCCCCTGATCGCCCCGCCCGCGCTGGTGCGCCGTGCCGAGCAGCACGACACGAAAGCCATCCAGGCGCTGGACAGCGCGCACTACATCCACCCCTTCACCGACCACGGTGACCTGGCCACGCGCGGCGCGCGCGTGATCACGCAGGCCCAGGGCATCTACATCTGGGATTCGGAAGGCCACAAGATCCTGGACGCCATGAGCGGCCTGTGGTGCGTGAACGCGGGCTACGGGCGCAAGGAGCTGGCCGACGCCGCCTACCAGCAGATGATGACGCTGCCGTTCTACAACAGCTTCTTCCAGACCACCAACGTGCCGGCGGTGCAGCTGGCCACCAAGCTGGCGGCCCTCGCGCCCAAGGTCGGCGGGCGCAGCTTCGAGCACGTGTTCTTCTCCAGCAGCGGCTCCGAGAGCAACGACACCAACGTGCGCATGGTGCGCCGCTACTGGGACCTGCTGGGCCAGCCGCAGCGCAAGGTCATCATCAGCCGCCACAACGCATATCACGGCAGCACCATGGCCGGTGCGTCGCTGGGCGGCATGAGCGGCATGCACGCCCAGGGCGACCTGCCGATCCCCGACATCGTGCACATCGAGCAGCCGCACTTCTTCGAGAACGCCAACCCCGGCGAGACCGAGGCCGACTTCGGCCTGCGCGCCGCGCGCTGGCTGGAAGAGAAGATCCTCTCCATCGGCGCCGACAAGGTGGCGGCCTTCATCGCCGAGCCGGTGCAGGGCGCCGGAGGCGTGATCATTCCGCCATCGACCTACTGGCCCGAGATCCAGCGCATCGTCGACAAGCACGGCATCCTGCTGATTTCCGACGAGGTGATCTGCGCCTTCGGCCGTCTGGGCCACTGGTTCGCCTACGAGAAATTCGGCTACCGGCCCGACCTGGTGACCTTCGCCAAGGGCGTGACCAGCGGCTACATCCCGCTCGGCGGCGTGATGGTGGGCGACCGCGTGGCGAAGGTGCTGATCGAGAAGGGCGGCGAGTTCAACCACGGCTACACCTACAGCGGCCACCCGGTGGCCTGCGCGGTGGCGCTGGCCAACATCGAGCTGATGGAGCGCGAGAACCTGGTGGGCAAGGTGCGCGACGACACCGGCCCCTACCTGGCCGAGCGCTTCGAGGAGCTCAACCACCACCCGCTGGTGGGCATGGCCGAGACCTGCGGTTTCGTCGCCGGCCTGGTGCTGGTGAAGAACAAGGCCACGAAGCAGATGTTCGACGAGGACCTGGGCGTGGGCATGAAATGCCGCGCCCACTGCTTCAGGAACGGCCTGATCATGCGCGCCGTGGGCGACCGCATGATCATCGCGCCGCCGCTGGTGATGACGCGCGCCCAGATCGACGAGATGATGGAACTGATCCGGCGCTGCCTGGACGCCACCCTGGAGGAATTGCGCGCAGCAGGCCAGCTGGCTTGAATAGAATGGCCGCTGCAGCGCTCCGCCGGTCGCTTTTTCGTCCGCGCGTGCCCGCATTGGGTCTGAAAATTGCTAGTCTTGCGCATGCGTTTTCAGCCCCACCCGGTTGAGTTCAAACGGTCATTAACTTCCTTGGAGTGAGCAACACCATGAAAAAGCACGTCTTGGTTCTCGCGATGTCAGCCGTCCTGCTGGCCGCTTGCGGAAAGAAAGAAGAGCCGGCGGCCGCACCCGCCGCGCCAGCGCCGGTGGCCTCAGCCCCGGCCGCTCCCGCGCCGCCTCCCGGCCCGGTGATGGACGATGAAAAAGTCCTGAACGTCTACAACTGGCCCGACTACATCACCGAGACCCTGGTCGCCGACTTCGAGAAGGAATACGGCATCAAGGTGAACTACGACACCTTCGAGAACAACGAAGCGCTGCACGCCAAGCTGGTGGCCGGCAACTCGGGCTACGACATCGTGATCCCCACCGCCGGCTTCGCCAAGAAGCAGATCGATGGTGGCCTGTACCAGCCCATCGACAAGAGCAAGCTGACGAACTACGGCAACCTTGACCCGGACTTCATGGCCAAGATCGCTGGCGTGGACCCGGAGAACAAGCACCTGGTGCCCTGGGCCTGGGGCTTCACCACCGTGGGCATCAACAAGCAGAAGGTC
>CAZLSU010000052.1:0-21102 GCA_964562225.1 uncultured Sphingobium sp. | reverse complement strand
GAAAAGAAATATCGACCCTTACGACACTTTCCTGTTCCGCTCAGCCGCACGACCCATAAGGTAGCCAGTGCTCCTCGCCGATCAACGTGATGCGGCCTTCAAATCCGTTCTGACGCAATGCCGATGCGGCTCGTCCGCCAGCAAGGTTGGCTCCGACAATGGCAATCGTTTCTGGCATGTTCAATTCCGTCCCCATACTATCCCGATCCGTATCATGCAGCTTCGAGGATCAAGTCGCTGCGCGGATAGAGGCGACAGGCGAGCACCAGCCCGGCTGCTTCGTCCTGCTCGGTGATCCGCGAGCGGCTCATCTTGCCGGTGACATAGTCGCCGCTCACCACCCTGACCCGGCAAATTCCGCACCCGCCGCTACGGCAACCAACGCCGATATCGCTCGATCCGCATCGTTCCATGGCGAGCAAGACACGCTCGCCCTCACCACAACTGGATTCTCCGCCGCCGACGATCCGGATCCGGTGTGATCCAGCTGTCACGCTATTCCTTCCCAGCTGCCTTTGCAGCCGCTTTCGCCGCAAAGGACTGTCCCCCGACCGCGAAGTGGCCGCTCGGCATCTCGCGCAAGATAATGCGAACGGATTCACGCGGCGCCCCAATCGAAGTGATGGCAGCATCGGTCAGGGCTTGGATCAGCCGTTCTTTGTCGTCCGTCGATCTTCCCTCGAGCATGTTGACCTCAATGATTGGCATTTACGCCTCCACCTGAAACATTACGGCACCCAGCCCCTGGATGCTCGTGCGGACGGTTTGACCGGGCGCGAGATTGGGAGCGGCGGTGATGCCGCCCGCCATAACGATGTCACCAGCCGCGATTTCTTCTCCGCTCTCGGCGACCAGTCGCGCCGCCGCGACTAGCGACCGCACGGGATGGCCGAGAATGGCTGCTGTCGAACCGACCTCGATCACCTGGCCGTCGATTTCGAGGATCACCCCGAGGTTCGAGCAATCCTTGGCCGGATCGTTCCACTGTCCGATCACCAGGCCTGAGGACGAGGTGTTGTCGGCGATCACGTCGGACAGCGCGAACTTGAAGTTCTCGTACCGGCTGTCGATGATTTCCATTGCCGGGGCAATCGCTTCGACGGCCGCGAGCGCTTGGGCCGCAGTGACCCTGCCGGAGAGCGGCGCCTTCATCAGGAACGCCACTTCCGGCTCAACCCGCGGGTGAACGAAGCGCGCGCGCGACATCGCCGCGCCTTCCTCGATCAGCATTGCATCGGTCAAACGACCCCAGGCGACCTCATTGACCCCGACCTGCTGCATCTTGGCCCGGCTGGTTAGCCCCATCTTGACGCCGATCCGGCGTTCGCCGCGCGCAAGACGGCGATCGACCGACAGCTTCTGGATCAGGTAAGCATCGGCCACACTCAGATTCGGATCGCCGTGCGTCAGCTGCGGTGTCGCGCGCGCCCCCAGCGCCGCGCTGTCCAGGGTCTCCGCGTATCGTGCAAGCTTGTCCATTGCCATTCGCCTATGCCGCCCGAGCGGAAACGAGATCGAGCGCAACATCGACAATCATGTCTTCCTGCCCGCCAACCATGCGCCGTTTACCCAGTTCGATCAGAATTTCGCGGGTGTCGAGGCCGTATTGTTCGGCCGCCTTTTCCGCGTGACGAAGGAAGCTTGAATAGACACCGGCATAACCCAGGCTCAGCGTCTCGCGGTCGACCCGCACCGGGCGATCCTGAAGTGGACGGACCAGATCTTCCGCTGCGTCCATTAGTGCCATCACGTCGCATCCATGCTTCCAGCCCTTTCGGTCGGCCGCAGCAACGAACACTTCGAGCGGGGCGTTGCCCGCCCCTGCCCCCATGCCTGCAAGGCTGGCATCGATCCGTACGGCGCCTTCCTGAGCGGCAACGATCGAATTCGCGACTCCGAGCGACAAATTGTGGTGAGCATGCATGCCGCGCTGGGTTTCTGGCTTGAGAACGCGTTCGTAAGCCCGCAGCCGATCGCGCACACCGTCCATGTCGAGCGCCCCGCCGCTGTCGGTGACATAGACGCAGTGTGCGCCATAGCTTTCCATCAGCAAGGCCTGCTGGGCCAGCGCCTCGGCGTCGATCATGTGGCTCATCATCAAAAAGCCCGATACATCCATACCAAGATCGCGGGCGATACCGATATGCTGCTTGGCAACGTCTGCTTCGGTGCAATGGGTTGCGACTCGTACCGAGCGAACACCCAATGCGTAAGCGCGACGAAGCTCTTCGACAGTGCCGATGCCAGGCACCAGCAGCGTGGTCAGCACCGCCCGTTTGATCACGTCGGCTGCCGCCTCGATCCATTCCCAGTCGGTGTGGGAGCCAAAGCCATAATTGAATGACGTGCCGTTGAGACCATCGCCGTGCGACACTTCAATGGCGTCGACACCGGCATCGTCCAGGGCCTTGGCGATCGTGCGGACACTGTCGGTGCCGTACATGTGGAGGATGGCGTGCATCCCGTCACGCAGCGTGACGTCCTGGATGTAAAGCTTGTCGGTTTCAGGGTTGAAGGTCATGCTGCCACCTCTTCTAGGTTCTGCATTGCAAGCCGCTCGCCGGCCGCCTTGGCCGCAGCGGTCATAATGTCGAGGTTGCCGGAATATTTTGGCAGGTAATCGCCCGCCCCCTCTACCTCGAGGAAAACACTGGTCTTGAGACCGTCGAACTCGCCATAGCCAGGAATCTTGAGGGGCCGGTTCGAGCCGAACCGTTCGAACTGCACTTCCTGCTTGAGGCGATAGCCGGGGACGTAGGACTGAACGGTCTCCACCATGTCCAGAACCGACTGGCGGATAAGGTCCTCGTCGACCTGATCGGTCAGCGTGAAGATCGTGTCGCGCATGATCATCGGCGGCTCTGCCGGATTGAGGATGATGATCGCACGCCCGCGGCCCGCACCGCCGACGATCTCGATCGCCTTGGCCGTGGTCCGGGTGAATTCGTCGATATTGGCGCGTGTTCCCGGTCCCGCCGAGCGCGATGAAACCGATGCGACAATCTCAGCGTAATGGACCGGAGTCACGCGCGAGACGGCGGCTACGATCGGGATGGTAGCCTGGCCTCCGCAGGTGACCATGTTCACGTTGCGGACGCTGCTGTCGAGCACATTTCCTACCGGGGGCACGAAAAACGGCCCCAAAGCAGCCGGCGTCAGGTCAACGACCAGCTTCCCGTCCTGCTGCAGCGCGGCATCATGCTCCTTGTGGGCGTAAGCCGAGGTTGCATCGAAGACGATTCCGATCTCCGGATAAACCGGCAGCTTACGCAGCCCGTCCATCCCCTCATGGGTGGTCGTCACACCGCGCTCGCGGGCCATCGCCAGCCCCTCCGATGCTGGGTCGATGCCGACCACCGCAGCGAGTTCGAGCACATCCGAACCCTTGAGCATCTTGATCATCAGGTCAGTACCAATATTGCCTGAGCCGATGATCGCACATTTCATCTTGGGCATACGCTTGCCTTTCATCCAATCTTCAGTTGCCGTCCGCGGCGAATTCTGCGCGAACTGTTCCAACTCCATTGATTCTCGCCTCGACGACATCGCCGCGGTTTACCCCGGCCATCGGACCGAGCGCACCAGACAGGATCACGTCGCCTTCAAGCATCGGCCGACCGACCCGCGCCATGACCCGTGCCAGCCACAATGCTGCGGTGATCGGGCTGCCCAGGCAGGCGATACCAGCGCCGACCGAAATGGGTTCGCCCTTGATCTCCATCACCATGCCGCATTCACGCAGATCGAGCCCATCGAGCTTGCGCGGAACCGCGCCCAGCACGAACAGCCCGCTCGAGGCGTTATCGGCCACGGTGTCCCAGATGCGGATGTCCCAATTGGCCACCCGGCTGTCGACGATCTCGATGGCCGGCACGACATATTCAACCGCGCGGATCATTTCTGCGGTCGTCAGATCGGGATGCGGCAGGTCGCGACCGATGACAATCGCGATCTCGGCTTCGACCTTGGGCTGGATCACCTGATTGAGCGAGATCGGTATGCCTTCGGGCACGTCCATATCGGCAAACAGCATGCCGTAATCGGGCTGGTCGACGCCAAGCTGCCGCTGGACCGCAAGCGAAGTGAGGCCGATCTTGCGGCCTACCAGTCTTCGTCCGCTGTCGACATAGTGCCGGGTATTGACCTCCTGCACGGCATAGGCAGCATCAACCCCGCCCGCCGAAATGAGATCGCGAACCGGCGCCACGGGTGTTCCGCTTGTCGCAGCTCCACGCAGCATTTCGGCGGCTTGTTGAATGACCCGAGGGTCTATCGTGGTTTCCATGGTCATAATCTCAGAGCTTCACGCAAATGTTTGCGGTTTCGGTGTAGAATTCGAGGCTGTGGACACCACCCTCCCGGCCGATCCCGGAATGGCCAGACCCGCCAAACGCCGTGCGCAGATCGCGCAGGAACCAGCAATTGACCCAGCACACACCGACCTGCATCGCCGCTGCCACCCGGTGCGCGCGCGAAACGTTTTCGGTCCACACGGTCGCGCACAATCCGTAGTCGGTGTCGTTGGCCAGCGCGATAACCTCGTCTTCGGAGTCGAACGGGATTACCCCGCAGCACGGACCGAAGATTTCCTCGCGGATCACCGTGGCATCGTGCGCAAGTCCGGTCCACAGCGTCGGCTCCACGTAGAAGCCGCCCGCCTGATCGCCTTCGACTTTCGGAACGCCGCCGCCGGTGACAACCGTCGCCCCTTCTTCGACCGCTTTCGCGTAATAGCCTAGCACCTTATCGCGGTGCTCTGCGCTGCTCAACGGCCCAAGGTAGGCCGGATCGCCCATGGAACCGGGCTTGAATGCCTGCGCCGCCAGCGTCATCCGCCGGACGAACTCATCGAACAGCGGCCGCTCGACATAGACCCTCTCTGTGCCGAGACAGACCTGCCCGGTGTTGAGGAAGACCGAGCGTGACAGGCCCTCAATCGCCTTGTCGAGATCAGCGTCGGCGAAGACGATCGCCGCATTCTTGCCGCCGAGCTCGAAAGAAACGTCGCGGACCCCGACTGCAGCCTTTTGCATGATCGCCTGCCCGGTTCCGGTCTCGCCGGTAAAAGTGATCGCATCGACATCCTTGTTGGAGGTCAGAAACTCGCCTGCCGAGCCGCCGCCGAAACCATGGACGACGTTGTAGACGCCTTGGGGCATCCCCACCGCGTTCATGACTTCGCCTAGTAGCGCTGCTGTTCGGGGGGTTTCCTCCGAAGGCTTGACCACCACTGTGTTTCCGCAGGCTAGCGCCGGTCCGACCTTCCAGGTCATCAGCAGCAACGGGAAGTTCCACGGGCAGATCACCGCGATCACGCCCTTGGCCTTGCGCACGGCATAATTGATCGCCTGCCCACCATCGGGCGTCGGCGTGGTGAAGGATTCACCTGGCATCGTCGCGATAACGTCCGCGAACATGCGGAAATTCGCCGCGCCGCGAGGAATGTCGATGTGCGAAGCCACGTGACGGGGCTTGCCCGTATCGGCCACTTCGGCATCGAGAAAATCATCCGCACGGCGCTCGATTTCGGCGGCCACCGCGACGATCAACTTAACCCTCTCGGCAGTCGTCATCTTGCCCCAAGGACCATCAAGAGCCGCTTTAGCGGCCGCCACTGCATCGGCGACATCGGCTTCGCTTGCCTCATAAACCGTGCCGATTGTTTGTCCCGTTGCCGGATTGACGTTGTCAAAGGTCTTTCCCTGGCTGCCCTTGCGATAGGAACCCCCAATGAAATTGAGTATGTGGTCGGCTACAGGTCGAGGCGAATTGGTAGTCATTTGATTTCTATCGTCCCAATGTATTATTGCACTGGCCGCTCACTGCTGCTCTGCGCCGATTGCGGAGAGGCCAGCGTTGGCGCAGGCAATGTCGAGTTCTTCAGATCCACCAGAGACGCCGATTGCACCGACGAATTCGCCATCGATAACGATGGGAAGTCCCCCGCCAAACATCACGATCCCCGGCTGAACGGTTATCCCGTCGCTCAGCGCCGGATTGCCCGAAACCATCTTGTACACGTCAGGCGTCGCAACCCGAAAGCTGGCGGCGGTATAGGCCTTGTCCTGGGCAATTTGTGACGAGGGAAAGGGTGTACCGCTCGCGCGCAGCAGAGCCGCCAGTTCGCCTCCTCCACCGATGATGGCGGCAACGACCGGGCAACCGGCTTCCTCGCCCTTGGCGACGGCGACCGAAACCGCTTGTGCGGCCAAGCCGTGTCCGATTGTTCGGATTGTCACCAAACCGTTCATGATCAGGTGTTTACCTTCATGAAGCGGTCGTTCAGCGCCTTCTCGTAATAGAAGATCGCCTTACCCGCGTTTTCTGCCTGCCACATACGGCGCGGGTTGTCGGGGTAATAGATATAGCCGCCGCTGAATGTCTCGTTGCGGTTGCCCGACGGATCGAAGAAATAGATCGTCTGGCCGCGAGTGATCCCGTGGCGGGTCGGGCCGATGTCGAGCGAGATATCGTAGCGACTGATAATGTCAGCCGCGTGCCCAACATCGTTCCAGGATTCGAGGTTGAACGAAGTGTGGTGGATCCGGCCATCTTCCGGATGACCCAGAAAGGCGACATCATGGGCCTTGTTGCTGCACGAAAGGAAGATACCGAGACGTGCCCCCGTACTTTCGTCGACCAGTTCCTCGGTTACTGAGAAGTCGAGAACTTCCACGAAGATCTTGGCGCTCGCCGAGATGTCCACGCCGTTGAGCGCGCAGTGATCAAAGCGGGTTGCCCGCATGCCACGCGGTTCGACTATCCAGACATCAGGATTGCGGACCGCCGGCCCGGTTTCGGACAGCCCCATTTCTGCGTATAGGTCAAACACATGCGCGGTCGGCGTGTTGAAGCGGATTTTGCGTCCGACACCCGGATCTTCGCCAGCGGGAATGACATCGACGTTCACTCCCGCATCGAGCAGGCGTTCGGCAAAATGATCAAGATCGGAGTCTTTCGCGACCTTGAACGCCATCCGGTCAAGCCCAGCGGTATCGGCTTCGCGCAGGATAATGCTGTGGCGGTCGAATTCGTCGAACGCCTGGAAGAAGGCACGCCCATCCTCGACGCTTACGAGATTGAGACCAATCCGGTCACGATAATGAACAATAGCCTCATCGAGATTGAGGACCCGCAGTTGCACATACCCAGGGCGAATTACACCGGTCAAAGCCATTTCAGTTCTCCTTGTCCCGTCAGCCCTTGAGGCCATTGGTGAAAAATTCAGACACAATTCGGTTAAAACTGGCCATACGCTCGATCTGAACCCAATGGCCGCATTCGCCAAACACGTTCAAATCGGCACGGGGAAGCAGATTTGCCAGGCGCACGCTCGACTCCAGCGGAATGACCTGGTCGAACCGGCCATGCAGGACCAGAAACTCGTGCTGCAGCGCGGCGATATCTTCTTCGCGACTTGCCAGCATCGCAATGTTGCACTGACGGTCCGGCCCGCCAAAGGTGGCGTGGTAGGGCTCATGCGCACCCGGACGCACACTTGCTTCGTATCGCGACTTGACCAGATCGTCGGTCAGCCTGCTGTGATCCCAGGCAAGATACTCGAGCGAGGAGCGCATGGCCTCGACTGAGGGTTCGTAGCCCCAGACTTCATCCAGCGCGGGCGTGATCGGGAATTCAATACCGCTCGGCCCCATCAAGACCGCCCGCTCGACCCGATCGGGATGGGCGATCATGAAAGCCAAGGTAATGCCGCCGCCGAACGAATTGCCCACCATCGACACTTTGTCGATACCAAGGTTGTCGAGCAAAGCCACCAGCTGATCAATCCAGACGCGCTTGTCACGGATCGCACCGGGCGGCGACTGGGTGTAGCCAAACCCGACCATGTCCGGCGCGATGACTCTGAAGCTCTTGGCCAGCACCGGCATGTTCATCCGCCAGTTGGCCCAGGCCGTTACTCCTGGACCGGAGCCATGGATCAGCAGAACCGGATCACCGACCCCGCTGTCGTGATAGTTAGTGGCAATGCCACCGGCATTGATCGACAAGCCGATTTCAGGTTGGAGAACTTTTGCGATGGAATCTAACATAACGCCTCCAATTATCCTTTCAAAACCCTCTTTTATAGCTTTGTTTATTAACCAGCTTTATATGAAAATATTGCCTGAAGGCACCTTACACGCCGCCATCCATGGGGCAGATGGAAAATACGGCATCAGTATTTATACGCGATTTTCAGAAACCACTCGCGCGGCCTTGAATACGAACCTATCGTAGTTCCGATTGTCAGAGGATCACTGAAGCCGCCTCGGATATAGCGTTTATCGCTGATATTAGTAACGCCGGCGGTTATTTTGTAGTGCTCATTCGCATCGCTGAACGAAGCGCTGGCTCCAAAGACGCTGTAACCCGGCTGAAACAATAGTGGGCTGTTCGCCGCATCCTTAAAGGTTGAGGACTGATAGGACCAATTGCCATTTAGCGTCAGGATCCCAAGCGTACTATTGTAAACGTCTGCATTGACTGATGAGAATCCTGTCCATTCCGGAACGAATGCAAACTTGTTGTCAATACTTACGCCAACGGCATTTGGAGCTATTGACCGATAGTGGGCATCCAAATAACCGAGTCCAAAGTTAACTCGAAGCCAATCGGTAGGCACTGCTTCGCCTTCAATCTCAAAGCCTCTGATACGCCCGGTCCCGGCATTACGAAGTTTTGGCCCCAGTCCTTCCTGTACTACGATTTGGATTCCACTGTAGTCCGACTGAAATGCGGCGAGGTTGAGGCGGAGTCGTCGATAGAACAGTTCAGACTTGATACCTACCTCGTAGCTCTCCACGAACTCGGGATCGAAACTCGGGGTGACGGGCTCTGGCGGAAAGATTCGCTGTACGAACCCGCCACTCTTGAATCCCTTTGAATAGGAGGAATAAGCAAGAATATCGTCAGTGACTTTATAGTCGATGGAGAGGGCTGGCGTCCACTCCTTCGACTTGATCGATACCTTAATGGCCGGGAGAAGTTGCCTGCCGCTGGGATTAAAAACGGGGTCGGCCACGCAAAACGGCGAGATTGGCTGCGGCGTGCGCGAGACCACACAACGACTCACTGAAGTGTAGAGTCCGTCGGGGAAGCCCGGAATAAGTCCGGCAGTATAATCTACGGTGATCGTTCGATTCGATGGATCATAGCGCTTTGTCTCGTCAGTGTAGCGAATGCCGGGTGTTATCGACAAACGATCGGTCACCTCATATGTGAACTGGCTATAGGCAGCGTAGCTGTCGTTGTCGATCCGACCGCCCGCAACGAATTCTGCAAACCCAAAATGCCCTGGGTTCTTTTCATTGCCCTTTTCCTTAAGGAAATAGAGACCTGACGTAAACTTTAGCCTGTCGTTGAACAGGCTGCCGTTAAATTGCAATTCCTGGGAAAACTGCCAAATTTTTATGTCTTCGATCGATAGCAGCAAAGGTATTGGGGTGTTGTCGAGGTCATAGACGAACTTAGACTTTTGATCGCGATATGCTGAAATTGATTTAAGCGAAAAATTGCCGATGTCCCAATCAAGGGTCATGTTCGTTCCCCAAAGATCGAAATCCGACTGGTTCTTGGCGTTGGCCCATGTCGTATCGATATCATTGGTAACCCAACGTGATGTCACGCAGGCAGGGTTTGTGAGCGGTGCCAGCTCGCCGTCTGCGCCACAATCCGAGCCAGACCTGACCTTGTTCCACCAATATATCGCACTCGGTGCAAATGGATTGAAAGTGGGGGAATCGTTGACCTGCAATAGCGTATTCGCTGCAGATTCCTCACGACGTATGTTGACGTCAGCCGAGAGGATTGCGGTGAAATCGGGCGTTGCCTCCCACTTGAGAGCAATTCGGCCACCGAAGCTGTCCTTGTTGCCTTGACGCCCTCCATCAACCAACCGCTTCATATAACCGTCGCGAGTTTCGTAAGAAACGACCGCGCGTAGCGCCAGCGTCTCGCTTAGCGGCACATTAACCATTCCTCGCACATCGGCGCGGTTGAACCGGCCGGTGGCTACCTCGCCACTCAACTCAAATTTGTCCGACGGTAAGTTGGAGTTGACCACAATAGCGCCGCCGATAGTGTTCTTGCCAAATAGCGTTCCCTGGGGACCGCGCAAGATCTCTACGCTGGCGATGTCTGCCATGTCGAGAAGAGCCCCGACCGAACGGGCCATGTAAACCCCGTCGATGTAGATACCGATGCCGGGATCTGATGTGATCTGAAAGTCGGTTTGGCCGACGCCGCGAATAAACGCGGTAAGCGAGGCACTGCTACCCGAGAGGTTGGCCACAGGCTGGATGTTAACATTGGGAGCAAACTGCCCCGCCTCCGCAATGTTAGAAACCTGCATTTCTTCCAGCATCTCGCCGGACATCGCAGTTATTGCGATCGGTGTTTGCTGGAGATTCTCGCTACGTTTCCGCGCTGTTACGACGATTACATCGAGGCCCGAATTCCCCTCGGCCTCCACTGACTGCCCTGATTGACGTGCAGTGGCACCAGAGTCTTGGCCGAAAGCGGGGCTGGAAAGCAGCGATACCCCTCCTCCCAAAAGTGCAATCACGCTCACTCGAACCGCCGCCTTCGTATTGCATTTAGCAAGCTGTCTTGTTCTGTCGTCCATTTCTCAACCCCTCCGAAACATATTTTCATGTTTTATAGATTAACTATGTATTATTCGATCTCAATAAATAGTTCGCCGTTGATCACTTGAGTAGTGTATGTTCGCAAAGCAACGGTGCACGGAAATTTTGTAGGCTGCCCTGTCGGAATATGGAAAGCGCCATGATGAAATGGGCATTCGACCGTCTCCCCTTCTATAAATCCATCTGCCAATGACGAAGGTCCATGTGTACATGTATCATCAGTAACATAGAGTTTACCGTTTATATTGTATACGGCAACGTCGAACTTGGGATCCACAAACCTTTTAGCTTCACCTTCGGGCACGTCAGTTCCCCTACAAACCTTTATAATGCTCATCATTTTACTCGGAAAAAAGAATGATTTTAGTATTTACTCGGACGTTAATGCTTTTTCCGCCTAACAAGCGTTGCAGTCTACAGCTGAAAGAGCTTTTGCGCTGCCGAGCCGAAGATGGCGTCCTGACGGTCTTTGGAAAGCTGCTGAGTTGTTCCACGAGCCACCTCCAGAGCTCCGGGAATGGCATCCCAATGAGGCATGTCCGTGCCCCATAGGAATCGGTCGCCATAGACGTTGACAAGATGCGGAATGGTGGTCTCGTCCGGCTCAATGCCTATCCAACATTGCCGCTGGAAATATTCGCTCGGCAGCATCTTCAGCGGCGAACGGTCACCAACCCGGGCGAATTTCTGGTCTGCCCGCTCCAGTGTATGCTGGATCCAGCCCGCACCGGTTTCGAGCAATAGTAGTTTCAGTTGGGGATGCCGCTCGAAAACCCCACCTTGAAACATTTGCGCAAGAGCCCCCTGAACATCGACGACCACCGCGCAACTCTCCATGTACAGTAGGTAGCGATCGTCGGTGATTCCTTCCTGCTCGCCGCTGACCCACTGGCTCCCGAAAAAATTCTCATTGAGCGCCGGATGAAAGATGGCTGGCAGGTCGACTTCCTCGAGCGCAGACCATACTGCATCATAGGACTCATGCCAAAAACCCTCCCGAGTGAGGGGCGTGGCGAAAAGGAGAATACCCTTCGCGCCAAGCTTGGCCACCCGGCGGATTTCCCGCACGCCTTCGGTCACATCGAGGATCGGCACAAGAGCGATAGGATAAAGTCGGCTGGGATCTGTGGCACAAAAGTCCATCACCCAATTATTGTATGCCCGCGCATAGGCTGCGTTGATTTCGACATCCTTGACCTCCGGCCCCCAGACGAGTCCAGCGCTGGGGTAGATCAGCGTTCCGTCAATCCCCTCTTCATCCATGAATTTCAGCCGGGCGTGCGGTTCGTATGCTCCAGGGGGACCATCGAAATAGCTAAATGCACCGGGCGTTCCTAGCTTTTCATAGGGTTGTCCCATCCCCGCGGAAAACGGGCCGACACCGAACGAATAGGGCGAGGGCTTACCATCAAAGATCATAAACTCAATTCCCGCGTCCGTCTTCGACATGCGAATGGCCCGGTCTCGATACCTCGGCTCCAGATATTCTTCCCACAGATTGGCAGGCTCGAGAATGTGGCCATGTGTGTCGATTACAGTAGTCATTCCAAATTCCTTATTTGATTGCTAAAGAAGGTCTGCGGAGCGTCCCGCCGCCATGTCCTGCATAAAAGCGGGTTCGGCCTGCCATGCTCGTCGCGTAGAAAGTTGATCGAGCCAGCCTATGATCGCTGGATGTTCACGCAAATTAATACCTAGATGGAAGCCGATCGGCACAATCGCGCCAAGCGCGATGTCGGCAACCGAATATTCCCCCGTAAGAAATCCGCCGCCATTGCTCAGTGCCTTGTCGAGGATTGCCAACTTACAGGAATAATCATTCATGGCGGCGTTGGCAGCCTCCGCCTGCCCGCCGGCGGTCGCCGAATAGAAGTCGAGGAAGCTTGGCTGGAATGTCGAAGCTTCCCAGCTCAACCATTGCTGCGTCTTGGCGCGCAACGCCGCACCGCTCCCGATCAAACATCCTCGTGTGTCAGCGAGGTGGCGAAGGATTGCTGAGGATTCCCAAAGCAGTAGCCCATTGTCGTCCAGAGCCGGAGTCACTCCGTTGGGATTGATGTTCTTCCGGAACGGGGAATCGACCGGCCGAAGATCCTTATCGCGATTGAGATCGACAGTCTCGAAGTTCTCGCCCATTTCTCGCAACGCCACCGACACTTTCGCCGCATTGCGCGATCCCCCCATCGGATCGGACGACGGAAGAATATGATATAGTTTAATCATTGAGACCTCCTATCGATCGAGAACAAGCTCGATGCGTTCAAATGCGAATGCGTCCGATTGATCTATCCCACCCCACAGTTCCACTGAGTGGGCAACCTCCATCAATGAAAGCATCAGATTGAGTAGATTCCTTTCCGGCGCGGGTAGCGCATCGAGATTATATCTATTGAGATATTCAATGGTTTGATCCCCAATGCTCATCATTGCATCGTAGAAGGCCTTGAGCTCTTCGAACGAACTCGATGTGCGCGCTTGCTGACGTCGTGACAGAGGCTCAACCGCCCATTTCTTGACATAGGGCTCCAGTTCCCGGAATTGGGAGGGAAGGTCGCTGGCCGCAATTACCTGACTCATGATTCTCGCACTCCTTCAGCAATCGCATCCTCCACCACCTTGTAGCCATGGCGGACGCACACTTCCTGATCCGATAGATGCATGTGAGACATGGCTCCGGACTCCAACATAAGCTGGGTGTTCTCGAGCGTGATCAAGTCTTCGCGCTGTACATCCCTGGCGAATGACTTCGAAAATTCCAGCGCGATCCTTTCCCCGGCATCGCGCGGAGGAAGTACATAATGATCGGTCTGCCAGAGGGTCTCATTATGTGAGATTGGCCAAAAATGGTATGTTACGAAATGAAACACCCGCATTGGCGCCAAGTAAAGATTGGGAAAAATTGTGTAAGCATCAAATGCCCAATTATCAATGCGGCCCGGGTTCACTCCAGGAGGCAAAGTATCATTATCGAGCGGCTTGATCATTGCGGAGAAGACGCCATCGACGTGTTTGAGAAGTGTTTCTTCGGTGCGGGTTAATGTCGGGTCAGGATTGGCCTCGATGGACATCATGCGGTGCCGAGGGAACAGCTTGACGAGTGGCAGATGGCATAGTGGGTTATTTTCCCCCGTCAGGGCGTCGGGATAATTACCGCCATGAAGGAAGGGCGCGTGATACGCCTCGACGAAAGCATCGAGGACTACCTTCCAATTGGCCCGGACCTTGGCTTCATAGCTCGCGACAT
Organism: uncultured Sphingobium sp.; assembly: GCA_964562225.1. Lineage (GTDB taxonomy): Bacteria > Pseudomonadota > Alphaproteobacteria > Sphingomonadales > Sphingomonadaceae > Sphingobium. Next base: position 7,212 of record CAZLSU010000052.1, on the reverse strand, counting down.
GATGGCCTTTCGAAAAATAACCCTCGAACTGCCCATGAAGTTCGCCAAGCCACTCCGTGAGCGACTCCCGAGGGGCGGCATTGATGAAGATAGACCCTTCCCACACCTCGGCCGCTAGCGGCATCATTCCGTTGGAGCATTTTTCGAAGTCGAAGAATTGATCCTCGTCTGGAACGATGACGAGTTCTCCCTCGGTATTGTAGGTCCACCCATGAAAACTACAGACGAAACCCTTGGTCGACCCTTTTTCCTTGCCTGCGCCGACCAGCTTATTTCCCCGGTGCTTGCACATGTTGTGGAAGGCGCGGACCTCCCCATCCTTGCCGCGGACGACGATTACTGATGTTCGAAGCACCTGAAGCTCGCGGACGAAATAATCACCAGGCCGCGGGATCTGATCCTCGCGCCCAATGTTGAGCCATGCATGGGCAAAAACGTGGTCCCGCTCCTGCTCGAAATGCTCGGGCGAGATATTCGGTGTGATCGACAGGGGCTCCGTGCCAAGCCCAAAGTCCACGGTCATCGGCGTGGAATTATGAATGTTCATTGTGTATATCCTCTCTAAACGATGTTGCCAGCGAGCTTGATTACCAACCGATCTGGTTCGAACGCCTCGGGCAGGTCGGACTGTTTCCATAGTTCGACCGCGTGGGCTGCCTCCATCAACGAGAAGGTGAGGTACATCAGATTGGCCTCACTCTCGGGCATCTCTTCCAATGGGAACTTATTGAGATGTTCGATTATTTCGGAAAGGCGCGGGCTCATCTCCTCATAGAGTTCCACCAGATCGTCATAGGGCGCACGAATGCGCTCGTTGTAACGCTCATTTTCGGTGTGAAGGACCCATCGCGGACAGAATTTTTCCAAATCCAAGAATTGCTCCGGTAGGCTATAGGTACTTTTAATCACTGGCGTTTCCTCCATTTTGTGCAATGGCTTTGGACATAACGTGATAACCGTGGCGAACCGCTATTTCTTCGTCAGATAGCGCCATGCTTTTCATCGATCCAGACAGCATCGTTTCCTGGGTCGTTTCCAGCGACGATAGATCTTCTCTAACGACGCTGATGGTCATCTTTCCGGTGAGCTCCTGATTAAGGCGCTCGGCCGCATTCTGCGGCTTGTTCCAGTAGAGGCCGACTTCCCATCGCGTCTCGTTGACTGAGATCGGCCAGAAATAATAGATCAGCAGCATTCCATTCGCCCAGGGTGCGAAATAGGACGCCGGCGAAAGGATGTTTATGTCAAAACCCCACGTGGGATCTTTTGTAGGGTTCACTCCTGGCGGCAGTTGTGCCAGATCGGCCTTAAGGGCTGGAAAGACCGCCGCTTTAACGTGCCGTGAAACCAATTTTTCAACCGGCGATGGCTCGTAAGCCGGGTTGGCGGGAATCGACAACAGCCGGTGTCGCTCGAACAGCTGGATGTCGATCACGTGGCACAATGGGTTCTGCTGGCCGGTGATCGCATCTGGGAGTGATTTTCCGTGGATAAACGGGACATGGTACGCTTCGGCGAAGGCATCTATGAAAATTTTCCAGTTGACCTCAACGTTGGCCGCATAATGTCCGAAGCAGTGGAGGTCGCGCAGATAGCCGCCGAACTGAGAATAGCGTTCGCCAAGCGATTGCTCGAGCGATTCGGTGGGCTCGAGACAGACAAAGATGAAGCCTTCCCACTCTGCGACCGCCACCTTTGTCAGTCCACGTTTCGACTTGTCGAGGCCAGGGAACTTCTGCTCGTCGGGTACGGTTACGAGCTGGCCCACGAGGTCATACGTCCATCCATGGAAGCCGCAGGAAAATCCCTTGGCACGCCCCGAATGGTCGGCGGAACAGACCAGCTTGTTGCCGCGATGCTGGCACGTGTTGTGAAAGGCCAAAATATCGCCGTCCCCCGTCCGGGTTACGAGGATCGATGTCCTGAGAGTCGGGATCTCCTTCACGAAATAGGAGCCGGCGTCCTGCACGTCTTCGATCCGGCCTACGATCATCCATGACCTGCGAAACACCTGCCTCTCCTGCTCGAAGATCTCGGTCGATGTGTTGAGGTCGATCGGAATGTTTGCCGTGCCTAGTTCAGGATAACGATCCGTAAATCGGGTAGGCGAAGGTTCATTTATATCCATAATATCCTCTCCATTGACTTCGTACACTCCTTGGCAGTTTTCACTGCGCTCTGGTTTGCCCAGCAATGCAAGGGTTGTGCCAACCCGTACCTCCCCCAGAAAATCGCCGCCAGCCTCGCTTGGGCGTCCGTTGTGTGGCTAAAATTGTGCTCAATGTGCATAATTTTCGACGGAAGGTGAAAATCTGAAAAATCCTGTCCTGAGTATTCGGCAGGGGTTTCAAAATTTGCCTCCTACCGTGACGCCGTAGGTCAAGGGCCGTCCCGTCATTCGACCGATGCAATCACAATTGAAATTAACAGAATTCCAGTAATGGGTGTCGGTAACGTTGCGTCCCCACAGCATCACTTCCCAGCGATCCGCGGTGTCGCGAACGCCGAGCCGCAGATCGAGCGTGGCGAAGGATTTGATCCGCGTCGCCGGGCCTGCCGCTGCCAGCCCGTTGGTCGCGCTGTTGTAGAGAAGAGAGGCCCCCATGAACGCCTTTAGCGATTGCCCGACCGGCCATTCATATTGTGCGTTGCCGGTTGCGTTCCACCTCGGCGCGAACGGAAATGGCGACCCATATATGTCCAGCGGCACACCGTCATAGCGCGGCAAAATCATATGGGAGTTGATCCTGTTGTTGCTGTAGTTGACCGCTCCCCGCAGGGTCAAGCCGGTCGCAGGACGAAGAGTGACGTCTGCGTCGAAACCGTAAACCTGGGATTTGGGAATGTTGGCAAGGATCGGGAGCGGACCGAAAAATAGGTCGGTGACCGTTCCGAGAATCTGCTTGTCCTGCAGATCGTAATAGAACAGGCCAATGTTAAGCTGCAACGCTCGGCGAAGCAGAGAGAGTTTGGTGCCGACCTCGTAAGCCGTATTGCGTTCCTGCCGCACCGGGGTCACGTACTGAAGATAGCTCAGGCCGGCGGTGTTGACATAGCTGCCGGACTTGTATCCGCGACTGATATTCGCATATACCAGCGTGTCCGGATTGGGCTTCCAGTCGAGACTGCCACGCCATGAGACATTGTCTTCCTTGAAGCTGTCGTTCACTGCCAGCGGAAGCAGATCGGGGCCCAGCGTGACGCAGCCTCCAGGTACGAATAGTTCCGGACGTGGCACAAGTCCGATCGCATCCCTGAACAGTCCGCTCAGAAAAGCCACCGTTGTGGCAAATCCGCCGTCCCTGCCATCGGTGATGCAGGCGTCCAGTAGCTGGTGCTTGACCCTGGTGTAACGCGCGCCGGCGGATGCGCTCAGCGTGCTAGTTAGGGGCAACTCTCCATTGCCGAAAAGTCCCCACGTGCGATGCGTCTGATGCGCACGGTAGGCGATATTTCGTGTGACGATCGGCAGGAAGGCGAAGGCGCGGACGGAGCTCTGGTCTGGAACCCACCCAAAGTTTGCTTCCTTGGCCCGAGCATATTGAAAACTCGCGCCGCCGATGAAATCAACCGGTCCCAACTTGGTCGTCACCCGCACTTCCTGATCCGTCGTACGCAAATCTCCGGAGTTCAGATAATGCTGAACGGCGACGTCCATTCCGTCGATATCGGTGACCATGCGGAGCCTGGCGTAGGCAATATTGGTCAGTGAGGTGAGGGTCGAATCGTTTCCAATATCCCAGTCGACCCGCAGCACCGCCTGTCCGAAACGATTGTTGCTTCCCCAGTCCTTGCCGCCGAGCGGCTCAGTCCCCGGCGGGGCCGGAACGATACTCCAGTCCGCGACCCGGTTGTTGGGGCTCGAGGGGATGGGGTACGCTAGGACGCGTGGATCGACGGTCGTAGGCGACTGAAACACATGCCCGGCCAGCTGTAGCATCTGCGGTTCGGATTTATCGATCCAGCCGTTGAGATTGAGCAGCATGCGCAAATCCGCAGCCGGTTCCCACTGCAGCTGCAACCGACCTGCGACGCGCTTGGCATCACCAATTTCATCGTCGCGGGTGAAGGACTTTTGCCACGGACCGGAACGGTTTCCACTCAGCGCCAGGCGTCCCGACAGCGTTTCCGACACAGGCCCGCTGACATAGGCTTCGGCCTCGATAGTGTCGAAGCGACCGTAGCTCGCCCGCACCCCTGCCTCGAACTCGCTGGTAGGCTTGTTGGCAATAAAATTAATCGCCCCGGCCGACGAGTTTTGGCCGAACAAGAGCCCCTGCGGTCCTTTCAAAACCTCGACCCGCTCCAAATCGAGAAGCGGGCCCTGGGCCATGAAACTGAATGGCAGGGACGCCTCGTCAGAATAAACGCTGACCGATGGGAGGGAACCCAGCGTCGCATCATTGAGCCCAAGTCCGCGAAGGCTGTAAATTACGGATCCGGACTGGGCGGCACGGGCGGCGGTGAAACCGGGCGCAATCTTGGCAAGATCGTCGGTGCGCGAAACTCCAAGATCCCGCAGTTCCTCTCCCGAAGCGGTATTGATCGAAATCGGAACGTCGGACAGCCGCTGCTCGCGCTTTTGCGCGGTGACGACGATCTCGCCATCTGTGACCGGTACCGATTCGTCAGCGGCCTCGGTCGGTGGTGCCTCCTGGGCACAGGCAATGGACGGGACCGCAAAGGATGCGGCAACAACTACAAAGCTCGCCAACTGCCTATGAGATGAACATATCATTGACCTCTCCCCCGCCCCGTTAGGCCTTCTCCAAATCTTTTAACAATCATGCATAAACCATGCCAAACCCGATCAATGGCTTCAATGGAGGACTTGAGGCCCCTAGATCGCGCAGAAAAACGAAGAATGCATTGCTCAAATTGAGCCATGACATCAAAATTCTGCTAGACGCTTGCATAATTTTAAGCATAGTTCTCGAGTTATGGCGAGCTTAGTGGATTGATTCAGACTGATGGTTTCCTCGGAGAATGGCAGAATTCTGCCACTTCCGGGACGTTACAAGGGATTCTTTTGTTGCGGCCTAACCACAAGGGCGTGGCTGGTAAGGAGAGTGGCAATGAAGGAGCGCATCGCGCTGACGACAGCTATCCCTAAGATGGCCAGCATCGCATCCGAGTTGGGATTTGATTTTGAGCGGGGTTTGATTGAATTTTCGGGCAAGCGAGTCGCCTTGTTCCACCTCAGCATATATGGGAAACTGATCCGCATCCTTAACCAAAATGCCGGCCACGAGGGGGCTGAAGCGATACTAAAGGAAATAGGAAGGAAGGAAGGCTCAAAATATTTTGAAAGTAAATTACCCGGCGCTACGGAAACTGGTTCATTCGGATTGCGTGACATTCTGCACCTTCACACAATTTCCGGGCTTTCCAGTCCTGAGATTGTGTCATTCACGTCAAAGGCAGGGAAAACATTCTACTGCGAACTATTGCTGAGAAAATCGTTCGAAGCGGAGGCATATAGGACCTATTCCGGGACCTCTAGTCACCCCGTATGCTCGGTGCAGGTTGGCCATCTATCCGAACTTGTATCTCGAGCATTCGGCCGGGAAATCGACTTTACTGAAATAGAATGCGAGGCGATGGGCAGCGAAGCCTGTAGGGTCGTCGGGACGGAGGTCTCGACCGATAAACCGCGGCACCAGGCTGCTTCCGTCTCCTTGCAGTCTAACCGTCCCGCAGATGCGCCAGCAACCCTTCAGGGACCGCAGATCATCGGATCTTCACCGCACCTCACCTCGGTTGTCGATAATGCCAAGAAGGTTGCCGTCACCAACGCGGCCGTCCTGATTTCCGGGGAAACTGGCGTGGGAAAGGGGCAGATAGCTCAGGCCATTCATTTTTACAGCAGGCGTAGCTCCGAACCCTTCATCACTGTCAATTGCGGAGCCCTTCCTAAGGATCTTGTCGAAGCAGAACTGTTTGGCGTGGCGAAAGGGGCCTATACCGGTGCAGTCGAGGCGAGGGCCGGCAGATTCGAACGGGCCGACGGAGGAACACTATTTCTCGACGAGGTCGGCACGCTTCCGCTCGACTCACAGGTCAAGCTGCTTAAGGTGCTTGAAGACGGAATCATCGAACGGCTGGGAGACACCCGGAGTCGCCACGTCGACGTTCGCCTGATCGCTGCGACCAACCTTGATCTACACGAGGAAATGCGCTTTGGCCGATTCCGCTCCGACCTCTACCATCGGCTGGCGGCGTTCCCGATCCACATCCTGCCGCTCCGCGACCGATCGGACGATATTCCCGCACTAATAAATTATCTTCTCCCGCGTACTCTGAAAAAGCTGGGCAAGAAGGTCGCCGGAATAAGCGAAGGCGCGACCAATTATCTGATAAAGCTGCCTTGGGAAGGCAATGTGCGGGAACTTCAGCATCGGCTCGAGCGGGCGATTATCCTGACCGAAGAAAACGAGGTCATTAAGGTCTGTCATGTCTATTCCGAATTGGACGACTCCAGCCCGCTCACCGGTCAACTCACTCCCGCTAGCGCTGCGGAATCTGACTTTCTCGTCAATTCTCTGATCCGTCTCGGATCGATGAAGGACATTGAACGCGAAGTCGTGTGCGCCGCTATGAAAAAGGCCGAAGGAAATCGCAGTCGGGCAGCCAAGCTGCTCGGCTTCACCCGCTCCCAAATGGCCTATCGATTGCTACAGATGGACAACTGTGAACCGACATAACATGCTTCAATCTGCTTCGAGTGGCGCAAATCCTGCAGACTGATGTGAACGGACACCGGGACTTCCGACAAGATCATCGAGAAGCGCATGAGGACGGATTCTACAGCCGGCGTGATCATCGAACATATCATCGAGCCCTGATGCGCGAACATAAAGATGGGCACCCCCAATAACCCTGGCGTAATCGGTGCAGAAGTGATTCACTGCGGCTGACGGCAGGAGGTGGCAAATGCGTCAGGCGGGTTTGTTCGGGTTATCGGATCAACTCAAGCGCTTGTCGGATTGTGGCGACCCGCTGGAAACGATGAGCCGGGTGGTGGACTTCGAGATGTTCCGGCCGGCGCTCGAAAAGGCTCTGGCTTACAGCGACGGTACGAAAGGTGGCCGACCGCCTTATGATCCAGTGGCAATGTTCAAGGTGCTGATCCTGGCACCTGCGCATCGCTGATGCTGTCATCGAGCAGCACGACGCCGGCATCGCGAAGCCGGAGCGATGCGGCATCGAGAT
>CAZLSU010000051.1:0-21219 GCA_964562225.1 uncultured Sphingobium sp. | reverse complement strand
GGCGGTCTTGTCGAACGCCTCGCCCGCCGCATCGTCGATCGTGGTGGCCAGACGGGCATAATCGCCCGGTCCCTTCACATGCAGCAACTGGCAATGCCCACCCGATACCAGCAGCAACAGATAGGGAAATTGCAGTGACCGGTCGGCCAGGCGCGGCGAAAGCGCATGGCCCTCCAGATGATTGACCGCGATCAGCGGCTTGCCCGCCGCATGGGCGAGCGCCTTGCCGGTGACGAGGCCGACCATCACGCCGCCGATCAACCCCGGCCCGGCCGTCGCCGCGATCACGTCCACCTCTGCCAATGTCAGTTTGGCATCGGCCAGCGCGGCTTCGATCAGCGGGGTCAATATCTCGACATGGGCACGCGCCGCGATTTCGGGCACGACCCCGCCATAGGGGCGATGCGCCTCCTCCTGCGTGGCGAGGCGGTGGGCGAGGATCTCGCCCCGATCCGTCACCAGCGCCGCTGCGGTTTCGTCGCAGCTTGATTCCAGGCCAAGAATGATGGTCATTGCCGCTTCCCTCTAATGCCCGCGCTGATTAGAGCAAGCCGCATGTCCGATCCCGCTGTTCCCCTTCGCCTCGGCACCAGAGGCTCCCCGCTCGCACTGGCGCAGGCGCGCATGACGGCGGCCGCGCTGTGCGCCGCGCACGGCTGGAGCGAGGATGCGGTGCGCACGGTCATCGTCCAGACCAGCGGCGACCGGATCCAGGACCGGGCGCTCGCCGATATCGGCGGCAAGGCGCTATGGACCAAGGAACTGGACCGGGCGCTGACAACCGGCGCAATCGACTTCGCGGTTCATTCGATGAAGGATGTGGAGACTAATCGGCCTGACGAGATCGCGATCGTCGCGATGTTGCCGCGCGCGGATGTGCGCGACCGGCTGGTCGGAGCGGAAAGCCTGGTGGCCTTGCCCGCAAAGCCGGTGGTGGGCACCAGCTCCCCCCGCCGATCGGCGCAGGTGCTGCGCGCGCGGCCCGATGCCACGATCATCCTGTTTCGTGGCAATGTCGCGACCCGGCTGGCGAAGCTGGAGGCGGGGGAAGCGCATGCCACGCTGCTGGCGGCGGCGGGGCTGGACCGGCTGGAGCAGGATGATGTCGGCGCGGCGATCGCGGTGAGCGATATGCTGCCCGCCCCGGCGCAGGGCGCGGTCGGGATCGAGGCCCGCACCGACGACATGGTGACGCACGGGTTCCTGGCGGCGATCAGCGATACCGACACCTTCGACTGCGTGATGGCGGAGCGCGCGGTACTACGCGCGCTGGGCGGCACTTGCCATTCGCCGATCGCGGCGCTGGCGCAACTGCGTGCCGATGGCATCCATATCCGCGCGGAAATCATCCTGCCCGACGGCACCGAAACCGTGACCGGCGAGGCCATGGTGGCGCGCGGAAGCGAAGAGGCCGCGCTGGCGCTGGGGCACAGCTTGCTGGAGCGCGCCAGCCCGTCGCTGCGGGCGCTGTTCGAGGGGTGAGGCGGCTGCTGATCGTGCGGCCAGAGCCGGGCGGTTCGGCAACGGCCGGGCGCGCGCGGGCGATGGGGCTGGAGCCGGTCGTCTATCCACTCTTCGCGGTCGTGCCAATCGCCTGGACGCCGCCGCCGGTGCAGGATTTCGATGCGCTGTTGCTGACCAGCGCCAACGGCGCCGCGCTGGCCGGGCCTGACCTCGCGCGCTACAGGGCTTTGCCGACCTATGCGGTGGGGCGCCGAACCGCATCGGCGCTCGATGGTTTTGAAAATATCCTTGCCGGGACGGGCGACGGCACCAGCATCGCCCGGCGGATCGCGCAGGACGGTCACCGCCGGACATTGCATCTGGCTGGGGCAGACAGCGCCCCGCTTGAAGCCCCAGAACTCGGCGTCACACGGATCGCGGTGTATGAAGCGCGCGCGGCGGGCGATGCCGCAGGGCTTGCCGAACGGATAGAACCCGACATGGTCGTCCTGGTCCATTCGCCCCGCGCCGCCCGCCGATTAAGCGCCCTCATCCCCCAATCCGCCCGCGCCACCCTGCATCTGGTCGCCATCAGCAAAGCCGCCTTGGCCGCCGCCGGAGACGGTTGGGCCAGCGGCTGCGCTTCGTCGCAACCGACCGATGAAGCGATGCTGGCCCTCGCCGCGCGATTGTGCGAATGATTGGCATCTATGGAGGACATCACCCCACCCGCCCCTGACCCGACGATCGCCCCGCCCGCGATCACGCCCATCCCCGCGACCCCGCCTGCCCGGCGCGGACGGCGGCGATGGTGGCTGCTGGCGCTGCTGATCGCCTTTGCGCTGGGCATCGGCGCGACCATCTGGGCGCTGCCGCATATCCAACGCTGGTTGCCGGGCGGCAATAGCGCACGTCCGGCAGAACCCGTCATCGTCGGCAACCGCCAGCCCGCGCCGCTGCTGTCGGCCGCGCCCGGTGCCGCGCAAATGCTGGACGATCAGGTCGGGCAACTCGAAGAGCGGCTGACCCGCATCACCGTGGAGGCGCAGGGCGCATCCAGCAATGCCGCGCGGGCCGAAGGGCTGCTGGTCGCCTTCGCCGCGCGCCGCGCGCTCGATAGCGGGACACCGCTCGGCTATATCGAAGGGCAGTTGCGGCTGCGATTCGGTCAGGCCCAGCCGCGCGCGGTCGCCACCATCATCAACGCCGCGCGGGAGCCGGTCACGATCGTCGATCTGCGCGCCGGGCTGCTCGATGTCGCGGCGCAGCTTACCACAGCCCCCCCGGACGGCGGCTGGTGGCCCGCGCTGGAGCAGGAAGCCCGCGCGCTCGTCACCTTCCGCAAATCCAGCACCCCCTCGCCCCGGCCGCAAGCCGCGCTCGACCGGGCGCTGCGCTATATCGACGCGGGGCGCGTCACCGCCGCTCTGGCCGAGGTGGATCATATGCCCAACAAGGCGGTCGCGGATCGCTGGGCGCAATATGCGCGCCGCTATATGGAGGCGCACCGCGCGCTCGACCTGATCGAAACCGCCGCCATCCTGGAACCACGCCAGTTGCGCAGCACGAACGGCCTGGCCGTGGAGAAGACCTCACCCCTCGCGCCCTGATCGTCCGCGCCCATAGTCACAAACGACGAACCGTTTTCAGCCAGCGACGAAACCGATGGACGTCATGCGCGTTTGTCACGACATTGTCATCTTTGCCGCCCGCGTAAGGAACAACCGTCGTGCCATCGTCCGTCCGGACATTCACCCATAGCTGGAAGGACCGGGTCGCCCCCGGCAAGCGCGCGGCGGCCCTGCCGACATTCGCGCATCTGCTGGGCAATGCCAGACTGCCGCTGGATGTCGCCCGGACCCGGCAGCAGGTGGACAGGCTGGCGGAAGCGATGCACGGCGACGGCCGCGCGGTGCTGCTGATCCCCGGATTGCTGGCGTCTGAAAAGCGGATGGCGATGCTGCGGCTGGTGCTGGACCGCGCAGGCTATGCGGCGCATGACTGGGACATGGGCCGCAATTTCGGGCCAACCGCCGATACGCTGGCGCGGATCGACCGGCGCGTCGATGCGATCCGGCAGGATAGCGGGCGGGCGGTCACGTTGGTCGGCTGGAGCCTGGGCGGCCTGTTCGCGCGCGAATATGCGAAATTTGCGCCGACCAAGGTGGCCGGGGTCGTCACCATGGGCACGCCTTTTTCGGGCGATCCACGCGCCAACCATGCCTGGCGGCTCTATCAACTTGTGTCCGGTTTCTCGATCGATCGCCCGCCCTTCCCCTGCATCCGCGAGGAAAAGCCGCCTGTACCGACGATTGCCTTATGGTCGGCGCGCGACGGCGTGGTGCTGCCCGCTTGCGCGGCCGGGCGCACCGGTGAGCGCGATCGCGCGATCGAGGTGGATTGCACCCATATGGGCTTCGCCGCCGCGCCCGAAGGCATAGCGGCGGTGGGCCGCGCGCTGGAAACTATGCGGGCGTAAGCCGCGATAGGGCTTCACCCCTGCCGATCAACGGCAGCAGTTGCGCCATGTCCGGCCCATGATCCCGCCCCGTCAGCGCGCGGCGCAGCGGCAGGAATAGCGTCTTGCCCTTACGCCCGGTCTCCGTCTTGAGCGCATCGGTGACCGCGCGCCATATGCCGTCCCCGAAGGGCAGGTCCGCCAAAATGCGATGCGCCGCCGCAATGAAATCGCGATCCTCATCGGCAATAGCATGCGCTACGATCGGCCCGGTCACCACGCCCCACCAGTCGGCCGCCTGCGCCACCGTCTCCAGATTGGGACTGATCGCCGCCCAGCCCGCTTCGCCCATGCCCGCAGGCAGGCGATCGGCGACCGCCGCATAGGGCAGTTGATGCACGATCTTCTGGTTGAGCGCGGCCAGTTCGCCCTCGTCGAAACGCGCGGGCGCGCGCCCGAAATGGGCGAAGTCGAAGGTCGCGATCAACGGCGCAATCTCCGTGAACGGCTCGACGGGCTGGCTGCTGCCCAGCCGCGCCAGCAACGACAGGATTGCCATTGGCTCCAGCCCCGCCTCGCGAAAATGCGCGACGCCCAGCGACCCCAGCCGCTTCGACAGTTTGCCCTCGGCCCCGGTCAGCAGGGCCTCATGCGCGAAGGCAGGCACCGCCGCGCCCATCGCGACGAACATCTGGATCTGGGTCGCGGTATTGGACACATGATCCTCGCCGCGCAGCACATGGGTTACCCCCATGTCGATATCGTCGATGACAGATGGAAGCATATAGAGCCAAGACCCGTCGGCGCGGCGGATCACCGGATCGGACAGTAATTTCGGATCGAAATGCTGGTCCCCCCGGATCAAATCGGTCCAGGCGATCGGCTGGTCATGATCCAGCTTGAAGCGCCAGTGCGGCGTGCGCCCCTCCGCCTTATAGGTCGCGATCTGATCGGCGCTCGCGCGCTCATAGATTGGCGGCAACCCGCGTCCCAGCAGTATCTTACGGCGCAAGTCCAGTTCGTCGGGCGTCTCATAAGCCGGATAGACATGGCCTGACGCCCTGAGTTGATCGAACCGCGCCTCATACAGCGCAAAACGGTCCGACTGGCGGACTTCATCGTCCCAACCCAGCTCCAGCCACCCAAGATCGGCGCGAATAGACTCGGCATATTCGGGCCGCGACCGCTCCAGGTCGGTATCGTCCAGCCGCAGCAGGAAACGTCCTCCCGTCTGCCGCGCCCACAACCAGTTATGGAGCGCCGCACGGATATTGCCGACATGGAGATGGCCGGTGGGCGACGGGGCGAAGCGGGTGATGATCATGCTACACTCTCTCCGTTCGGTTCGAGCCTGTCGAGAACGATGTGCAGGGTTCTCGACACGCTCGAACCGAACGGATTTTCAAATGGTACGAAACGCGTTGGTTATCGGATAGCGCCGGTCGCGCCCGAAATTGCGGCTGCCCAGCTTCACCCCCGGCGGCGACTGGCGGCGCTTATATTCGGCGACGTAAAGCAGCCGCTCGATCCGCGCGACGGTATCTCGTTCAAAGCCGCGCGCCACCAGTTGCTCGACCGACAATTCCTCCTCGACCAGCCCGTAGAGGATCGGGTCGAGCACCTCATAGGGCGGCAGGCTGTCGTCGTCGCGCTGGTCTTCGCGCAGTTCGGCGCTTGGCGGCTTGGTGATGACGCGATCCGGCATCACCTTGCCCGCCGGTCCCATGCCCAGCGACGGCGCATTCTCGTTCCGCCAGCGCGACAGGTCGAACACCGTGGTCTTGTAGGCATCCTTCAATACCGAATAGCCGCCGGCCATGTCGCCATAGATGGTGGCATAACCCACCGACATCTCGCTCTTGTTACCGGTGGTGAGCAGCATGTGACCGAATTTATTGCTGAGCGCCATCAGCGTCACACCGCGAATACGCGACTGGATATTCTCCTCGGTCAGGTCGCGCTGACGCTCGGCGAAAACACCCGCCAGCATGGTATCGAACGCCCCGACCGCCGGTTCGATCGGGATCGAATCATAACGCACGCCCAGAAATTCCGCGCAGGCGACCGCATCGTCCAGACTGTCCTGGCTGGTGAAGCGCGACGGCATCATCACGCACCACACCCGATCCGCGCCCAGCGCATCGACCGCGACCGCCGCCGACAGCGCCGAATCGATACCGCCGGACAGCCCCAGTACGACACCGGGAAAGCGGTTGCGGTTCACATAGTCGCGCAGGCCGAGCAGCATCGCATTATAGATGTCGGCGGGCCGCTCATCGAGTCCATGAATCGCACCGGGCATGCAATCCCACGCCCCGCCCTGCTTCTCCCATGTGGTCAGCACCAGCGCCTCATCCCAGTCAGGCATCTGGTGCCGCAGGATGAGGTCCGCGCCCAGCACGAAGGATGCGCCGTCGAACACCAGTTCATCCTGCCCGCCGACGCGGTTGAGATATACCAGCGGCAGCCCGGTCTCTCGCACCCGCGTTCCCGCGACGCCATTGACCCGACGATGGTCCTTGTCGACCTCATAGGGGCTGCCATTTGGGCTGATCAGGATTTCCGCGCCCTCCGCCTTCAGATGCGCGGTGACGAAGGGAAACCAGATATCCTCGCAGATCGGTAAGCCGATCCTGACCCCGCGAAAATCGATCGGCGCGGGCAGCGGGCCGGGCGCGAACAGACGCTTTTCGTCGAACGTGCCATAATTGGGCAATTCGCGCTTCTGCCGGATCGCGGTCACCGCGCCGCCGTCCAGCAGCGCCACCACGTTGAACAACACACCCTGCGCCGCAACCACGGTGCCGACCAGCATCGCCGGGCCGCCGTCCGCCGTCGCCTGCGCCAGCCGGTCGAGTTCCACATTGGCGCGCTCGATCAAGGCGGGTTTCAGTACCAGATCCTCGGGCGGATAGCCGATCAGTTGCAGTTCGGGATAGACGATCAGGTCGGCCCCCGCCGCCCGCGCGCGCCATTCCAGCATCGCGTCGGCATTGGCGGACAGGTCGCCTACGGACTGGGTCATCTGGGCTAGGGCGATCACGATCTTGTCGGTCATGGCGCGCCCGTAACCCATTTTATCCCGCCGCGCAAAAGCGCCTTTGCAGCAGCGGCACACGCCGCTAAAGGGGCGGCGTCTCAGGCCGCGTCATCGATCGGTCACGACTATTTGTCCTTGGGGGGATTTGGCCCATGAAATTACTGACCGGCAATTCCAACCTGCCGCTGGCCACCGCCATCGCCGACTATGTCGAAATTCCGCTGACCCAGGCCAGCGTGCGCCGCTTCGCCGACGAGGAAGTGTTCGTCGAAATCCACGAAAATGTGCGCGGCGAAGATGTGTTCGTCCTGCAATCGACCAGCTATCCGTGCAACGACAACCTCATGGAATTGCTGATCATGATCGACGCGCTGAAACGCGCGTCGGCCAAACGGATCACCGCCGTCCTCCCCTATTTCGGCTATGCCCGGCAGGACCGCAAACCCGGCCCGCGCACGCCTATATCGGCTAAGCTGGTTGCCAACCTCATCACCACCGCAGGCGCGAACCGCGTCCTGTCGGTCGATCTCCACGCCGGGCAGATTCAGGGCTTTTTCGACATTCCGACCGACAATCTGTTTGGCGCACCGGTGATGTCGGCCGATATCCAGGCGCGCTTCGGCGACCGCAACATCATGGTCGTATCGCCCGACGTCGGCGGCGTGGTCCGCGCGCGCGCTCTCGCCAAGCGACTCGACAACGCCCCGCTGGCGATTGTCGACAAACGCCGTGAGCGTGCAGGCGAATCGGAAGTCATGAACATCATCGGCGACGTGAAGGGCCGCTTCTGCGTGCTGATCGACGATATCGTCGATTCGGCGGGCACGCTGTGCAACGCGGCCGATGCGCTCAAGGCCGCAGGTGCCGAAGACGTGATCGCCTATGTCACCCATGGCGTCTTGTCGGGCGGCGCGGTCGCACGGGTAGAGGCGTCGGACCTTAAAGAATTAGTGATCACCGACTCGATCGTCGGCACCGACGCAGTCAAGGGCGCGACCCGCATCCGCCAACTCCCCATCGCCCCGCTGCTGGGCGAAGCGATCAAACGCATCGCGGACGAAAGCTCGGTTTCCAGCCTGTTTGACTAAGGCACAAAGTCGCGCGGCGCGACTTTCAGGCGGGCAGCAATAGCATCGGCAGGCACAGCGCCATCGCTAGGCAGGCGGTGATGCGCTGGCCGCGCGTGATGCCCAGTGGCCTTGCCTGCCAGACCATCGGGCAGGCGAGAAAAGCGGCGGCGAACAGGCCGTTGGCGATCAGATCCGATCCGCCGACCGGCATATCCTGCCGCAGCGCAAGCCCTGCGAACAGGGCGACAAAGCTGATGAGCCATCCGAGCATCGCCATGGGTATGCAGCTTAGCGCAAGCCGGTTGCCGAACGCTTAATCCGCCGCCCACGGGTCATAATTGCCGAAGCTCCAGACATTGCCCTCGCTATCGAGCGCGTCATAGCCCCGCCCCGGATAGCCGTAATTATCATGCGGGTAGCGCAGGATCGCCGCGCCCTTCTCCTCGGCGCGATGGGCATGGGCTTCGACATCGGCGACCAGCATATAGATGCAGGCGGTGATCCCGTCGGCCTCGCGCGCCGTCTTCCAGCGATAGAGATCGCCCGCGCCACCGGGCTGGACGCTGCCGAGCATGATCATGCCATCGCCCAGGACGAGTTGCGCATGATGGACGATCGCCCCGTCAGCATGGACCGCATGTTTCGTAAAGCCGAACGCCTCACACAGGAAATCGATCGCGGCGGGGGCGTCGTCGTAGCGCAGGCAGGGGATGATGGGCGAACCGGGCATGGCGACTCTCCTTTGCGCGCCAGCCTAGCGCCAGCGCCCGTTCCGCGCTAGGCGAAGGCGATGACCAGCCGTGACGACCTTGCCCTCGCCCACCGCCTTGCCGACGCGGCGGGCGCGGCGATCCGCCCCTTTTTCCGCGCCCGCTACGATACCGAATTCAAAGCGGACAAGTCCCCCGTAACGCAGGCCGATCGCGCCGCGGAAGCCGCGATTCGCGCCATATTGGAAAAGGAACGGCCCGGCGACGGCATCATCGGCGAGGAATATGGCGCTACCCGCGAAGATGCCGAACGGGTGTGGATATTGGACCCGATCGACGGCACGCGCAGCTTCATCGCCGGGCGACCGATCTTCGGCACGCTGATCGCGCTGACCCAGGCGGGATGGCCGACCATCGGCATCATCGACCAGCCGATCGGCAAGGAACGCTGGGCCGGGATGATGGGCCAGCCGACCACCTTCAACGGCCAGCCGGTCAGGAGCCGCCTGTGCCGCGACCTCGACCAGGCGATCCTGGCGTCGACCGCGCCACAAGCCTTTCCGGGATGCAGCGGCGAACATTTCGCTCTGCTCGCGGGCCAGTGCCGCGACACGGTATGGGGCGGCGACTGCTATAATTACGGCCTGGTCGCCTCGGGCCATGTCGATATCGTGGTCGAGGCGGGGCTGAAGCTGCACGATCTGGCCGCGCTGGTGCCGGTGGTCGAGGGCGCGGGCGGGCGGATGTGCGACTGGTCGGGCGAACCGCTGAGCGCCGACAGCGACGGCAACGTCATCGCGCTGGGCGACCCGGCACGGATGGACGATGTGCTGGAGGCCCTGTCGCAAGCGCATGAAGGCTATCATCATTAAGCCGATGGGTCGCGATATCCCCACATTGCTGCACGACATCTTCGGCTTCCCGGCCTTTCGCGGGGTGCAGGAAGCGGTCGTGGGCCGGGTGATGGCGGGCCAGCCGACGCTGGCGATCATGCCGACCGGCGCGGGCAAGTCGCTGTGTTACCAACTACCTTCCGTGGCGCTCGACGGCTGCTGCGTCGTCGTGTCACCGCTGATCGCGCTGATGCACGATCAGTTGCGCGCAGCCAATGCAGTCGGCATCCGCGCCGCCAGCCTGACCAGCGTCGATGCCGACTGGCGCGAAACGCAGGATCGGCTCCGCGCGGGCGACCTGGACCTGCTCTATGTCGCGCCGGAACGGGCCAGCACCGAAGGTTTCCGATCGCTGCTGCGCTCCGCCAAACTCGCGCTGTTCGCGATCGACGAAGCGCATTGCGTGTCCGAATGGGGGCATGATTTCCGCCCGGACTATCGCCTGCTGCGGCCGTTGCTCGACGAATTTTCGGACATCCCCCGTCTTGCGCTGACCGCCACAGCCGACGCGCATACCCGCGCCGACATATTGCGCCAGTTGGGCATCCCCGACGACGGCCTGATCATATCGGGGTTCGACCGGCCCAATATCCGCTACGCCGTACATCCGCGCGACGGGCTGACCCGGCAATTGACCGATCTGGTCGCGGCCGAACCCGGCCCCGGCATCGTCTATGCGCAGACCCGCGCGGCGACCGAGAAGCTCGCCGAGATGCTGGGCCGCGCCGGACGCGCGGTGCGCGCCTATCATGCCGGTCTCGATCCCAGGGTCCGCAGCGCGAACCAGTCGGCCTTCATCGCTAGCGAGGATATGGTGATGTGCGCCACCGTCGCCTTCGGCATGGGCATCGACAAGCCGGACGTGCGCTTCGTCGCCCATGCCGGACTGCCCAAGTCGATCGAAGGCTATTATCAGGAGTCCGGCCGCGCCGGGCGCGACGGCGAACCGGCGCGCGCGCATCTCTTCTGGGGCGCGGAGGATTTCGCGCGCGCGCGGCAACGGATCATGGAACTGGAGCAATCGCGCCAGCAGGGCGAACGGGTACGCATTTCCGCGCTTGGCGCGTTGGTGGAGACCGGCGGATGCCGCCGCGCCATATTGCTGCGCCATTTTGGGGAAAGCCCGCCCGCCCAATGCGGCAATTGCGATAATTGCCTGAACCCGCCGCCCAGCATGGATGCGACCGAAACCGCGCGAAAATATCTGTCCGCCGTCTATCGTACCGGGCAAAGCTTTGGCGCGGGGCATATCGAGGCGGTGCTGACCGGCGCGCCCAGCGACAAGATCCGTGAGCGCGGGCATGATAAAATCTCCGTCCATGGCATCGTGTCGGGCGAAGAGACGGCGCTGCTGAAGCCGGTATCGCGCGCCTTGCTGGTGCGCGATGCGCTGGAGACCAACGAGCATGGCGGGCTGATGCTCGGCCCCAATGCCCGGCCGATCCTGCGCGGCGAGGAGGAAGTGCGCATCGTCGTGCCGCCCCGACGCGAACGGCGGCGCAATGCGCGGGGCAGCAATGCGGCCGCCAATCCGGTCGGCGACGCGCTGTTCGACGCGCTACGCGCCTGCCGCCGCGAACTGGCGCAGGAGGCTGGCGTGCCGCCTTATGTGGTCTTCCACGATTCGACCCTGCGCGAGATGGCCGAACAGAAGCCGACGTCGATCCGCGAACTGGGTACGATCAGCGGCATCGGCCAGAAGAAGCTGGATGCCTATGGCGATGCATTCCTGGCCGCGATAAGGCCATATCTGTAATAGCGACCAAATGAGGAGATCGTCATGTTCCGCCAGTTGACCGACACGCTTTACGTCGCGCCGCAGATCAGCGTCGATCAGGTCGCGACCGCGAAGGCGCTGGGCGTGACGATGATCATCAACAATCGTCCCGACGACGAGGAACCCGGCCAGGTCAACGGCGCGGCGATCGAGGCGGCGGCAGCGGCGGCGGGGATCGGCTATGCCGCGGTGCCGGTGTCGCATGGCGGGTTCGCGCCGTGGCAACTGGATGGCATGGCTAGCGCGATCGAGCAGGCGGGCGAGGGCAAGATACTTGCCTATTGCCGGTCGGGCACGCGCAGCACCCTGCTATGGGCGCTGACCCGTGCGCGGGCCGGGGATGATGGCGATGTGCTGGCGGCGCAAGCCGAAGCGGCGGGTTATGACCTGTCGCCGGTGCGGCAGATCATGGATACGCTGAGCGCCGGCTGATCAGCGTTCGCGGGTCGCGCTGAACGTCACATGGGGATGGCGTTCCTGCTGATAGCCGATGTCCCACGCGCTGCGCGCCATGAAGACGAGATTGCCGTCGCGGTCCTTGGCCATATTGCCGCCATTGAAGGAGACCAGTTCCTTGATCGCGGCGTCGGTCCCGCTGATCCAGCGCGCCGTATCATAGGGCGAGGGTTCCAGGCCCGCCGCAACCTTATATTCGGCGTCCAGCCTTGAGATCAGCACTTCGAGCTGGAGCTGCCCGACGACGCCGACGATCCACTGGCTGCCGATTTCGGGATAAAAGACCTGGATCACGCCTTCTTCGCTGAGGTCGTCCAGCGCCTTGCGCAACTGCTTGGTCTTGGTCGGGTCTTTGAGTTGCACCCGGCGGAGGATTTCCGGGGCGAAATTGGGCAGGCCGGTGAAGCGCAGACCCGGCTTTTCGGACAGCGTATCGCCGACCCGCAGCGCGCCATGATTGGGAATGCCGATAATGTCGCCGGGATAGGCTTCGTCCGCCAGTTCGCGGTCCTGCGCGAAGAAGAGGATCGGCGAATGGACGGCGAGCGGCTTGCCCGATCCGCTGGGCGTCAGTTTCATGCCGCGTTTGAACTTGCCCGAGACCAGCCGCATGAAGGCGATACGGTCGCGATGATTGGGGTCCATGTTCGCCTGCACCTTGAAGATGAAGCCGGTGACTTCATTATCCTCAGGCTCGACCGGGGCGGGCTGGGCGGGCTGGGCGCGGGGCGGCGGGGCGTGGGCGGCGAGCGCGTCGATCAGTTCGGTAACGCCGAACAATTTGAGCGCGGACCCGAAATAGACCGGGGTCAGATCGCCATGGCGATAGCGGTCGAGATCAAAGCCCGCATAGCCGCCCTGCGACAGTTCAGCTTCCTCGCGCAGCCTGGCGAGGCCGCGGTCGGAGATGAAGTCGGCCAGCCGGGGATCGTCGAGACCGGTGAATTGCTGGCGGGTGCCGTCAAAGTCCTTGCTCGGCCCTACGGGCTGCATCAGACGGTTGGTGGCGAAGTCGTAAATGCCCTCAAACTCGCCGCCCATGCCGACCGGCCAGCTCATCGGGCAGACGTCTAGTTGCAACTGGTCGGCCACTTCGTCGAGCAGGCCGAAGGTTTCGCGGCCTTCCCGGTCCACCTTGTTGACGAAGGTGATGATCGGCAGGTTGCGCAGGCGGCACACCTCGAACAGCTTGCGGGTCTGCGGCTCTATGCCCTTGGCGGCGTCGATCACCATGACGGCCGAATCGACAGCGGTCAGGGTGCGGTAGGTATCCTCGCTGAAATCCTCATGCCCCGGCGTGTCGAGCAGGTTGAAGGTGATCGTTTCGCCGTCGCGGGTCCGCTCGAAGGTCATGACTGAGGAGGTGACCGAGATGCCGCGCTGCTGCTCGATCTTCATCCAGTCCGACCGGGCGCGCCGGTTTGCCCCGCGCGCCTTGACCTCTCCGGCGAGATGGATCGCGCCGCCTTCCAGCAGCAGCTTTTCGGTGAGCGTGGTCTTGCCCGCGTCGGGGTGGGAGATGATCGCGAAGGTGCGGCGGGAGGGGATTGTCATAGCCGCCGCATATAGGCGATTCTGTCGGCAACGCCAGCGACCGCGAAACGCTTAACTTCGCATATTTCCCGCCCGTTGCGACATTTTATGTCGTGAGCAGGACATTATCGGTCGGCGACGCGATGGAAGGCAGACAGTGCCGGAGAGCAGCGTTGCGCCCTTGTAGCAGAGAGGCCCGCCTGTAGGACAGGCAACAGGATGGTCAGTCCGCCGTCAGCGTCACGGCCATGCGGAACCGGCGGCCCTCACCCGGTTCCAGCCGGATGATGCCGGGCTTTTCCCATATCGTGCCCGAAAAGCCGACCGGGTCGGCCATGCCCGCCCAGGGTTCGACGCACAGATAATGCGCGCCGGGCTTTTGCCAGAGACCGAGCCAGGGCGTGTCGGGAAAATCTATCTTCAGGCGCGGCTGGCCGGGGACACCCCATAGCAGGCTGCGGCTTTGCAGATCATCCCAGATCAGCGCGTCGCCCGCGAACATGGCATGGGTTGGCGCGAGCGTGTCGCCGACGACCGGCGAGGCGACGCTTTGCGGCGCGATCAGGCCCGGCTCGTCGCCGACTTGGCGGACAGGTGCGGGTTCGGGCCATTCAAAGACGATGCGATGGTCCTCTATGGCCCCGCCATAGGGCAAGGGCCAGGCGAAGGCGGGATGATAGCCCAGGCTGAACGGCATCGGCACATCGTCGCGATTTTCGACCGTCGCGGTCATCGCCAGCGTCGCGCCGGTGAGCGCGAATGCCATGTCGAGCCGGAATTCAAACGGATAATGTTCCATCGTCATCCAGTCGGCGTCGAGCCGGAACAGCGCCGACGCCCCGTCGCTTTCGACCAGCGCAAAGTCGCGTTTCCGCGCGAAACCGTGCTGGGGCAGCGTATAGCTGTCCCCGTCCAGTCGATAGCGGTCTTCGCGCAGGCGGCCGACGATGGGGAAGAGCAGCGGGGCATGGCCGGTCCAGAAGGCCGGATCGGCATCGGTCATGAGCGCGCGCCCGTCCGCATCGGCCAGCGACCAGAGTTCCGCACCCAGCGGATTGATGGTCGCGGTAAGATGGTCGGACGCGAGGGTCACGAGATTGTCGGTCATGGGGCGCTCCGGCGAGACAGTCGCGCTTTCCTCTTAGGGAGCGGGATGGAGGAGCGGAAGCCTTCGCCGTTCGATGGGCTAGCTGCCCGAGGCGCTCAGGCGCTCGATCTCGTCATGCAGCGCCTGGATAGAGGATACCAGCCGCGCGCGGTCCAGTTTGAGGTCGCGCAGCGCTTCGCGGGTTTCGCCCAATTCCATCGCGCGACGGGCGACGCGCGCGTCCAGTTCGGCATTGTGGCGGCTGAGTGCGCCCACCGCCTCGGCCCGTGAGCAGGCGTGGCGCAGCCGTGCGTCGAGTATGTCGAAATCGAACGGCTTGGTCACATGATCGTCGGCCCCGGCCTTCAGCGCCTCCACCGCCGACTGGCTGTCGGTGCGGCTGGTGATCATCATGAAGCAGGCGTGGCGCGCCAGACCGGACGCGCGGATCTTTTTCATGGTCGCGACGCCGGAAAGGAGCGTCATGCCCATGTCGATCAGGATCGCGTCGAAAGAGCATGTCACCAGCATGTTGAGCGTGACGAAGCCGTTTTCGGCAAGTGCGACATCATAATTGAGGTGCGACAGGCGGCGCGCCATCACCATGCGCGCGGTCGGATTTTCATCGACCACCAGCAGGCGCAGGCGGCGCGGCGCGATAGGATGGCCCATATCCGCCGTCTCGGCATTCTTCTTCGCTGTCGCCCGCTTGAAAATCTGCATGGGAGTCACCTCTGGTTGCGGCCGAGGTTAAGAAAAGCGCCCGAAGAAATGGTTAACGCCAGGCACCATCGGGCATGATTCATGGAAATTTGGCCGTCCAGGGCGGGCGCTGGATAGGGTCGCGGCCGCGCATCGCCCCGCTGTTTCGATTACAGACATTTAATTAGGGTCGAGCCCCGCCCGACCATAGCCTGACCCCCGGCCATCACGGCCCAGGGAGGCGGAACATGCAGGACGGCATCACCCAGTTGAACATCGACGATATTCCCGACATGACCGCCGGGCACAGCCTGTTCGGGCTGGGCCAGGGCGATACGCTGGATATCAGCCTGATGGACATCGTCATCGCCGCCATCCTCCAGAACTGAGTATGACGGCCATGTTGCAGGCCGCCGCCGCACAGGCGGAGGCGGCCCCGACATTGGGGCGGGGCGTGGCGCTGTTGCGCCCTCTCCTTGCCGACATCACCTGGCTCGACGCGATGGTGGCCGATCAATGCGCGGCGATGGCGCACGACCCGCGCCACCTGCCGCCGATCCGCGCCAGCATAGCGGGGCCTGCGCGCCATCTGGTTCTGGTTCGGACCGAGCGGATCAGGATCGCCGTCACCATAATGGACCCCGCCCCCGATCCGAACCCCGATCCCGACGACGCGCCGCGCGTTCATTTTTCCGGCCATTACAGCCTGTACCGCCCGCTCGGCAGCCGCCCGCTGACCGTAGACGCGTTTGCGCTGGAGGGGGATATGGCCGTGGCCTGCGGGCAGCATGTCTATCCGCCCGGCATGACGATCGACCTGGACGAGCGGCGTCTGGCCTGGCGCATCGTCGCGCGGCATGCGCCGGCATTGTTGCTGCGCGCGCAGATCGCCCCGCCCGGCCTGGTTGCCGCGCGGCTGCACGATGCCCGCAGCGGCGTGCAATTGTCGGCGACCCACGTCGATGAGGGCCATGCCCGCACGCTGATGATGCTGTCGCTGCTGCGGATGCAGGGGCGGACCGACGCGGTCGATCGCTTCGCAGCGGCGCTCGACAGCCCGATCGGGTTTCAGCGCTGGGCGGTGATGCGGGAATGGCTGGCACTTGATACACGGTCTGCCCTGCCCGCGCTCGAAACATTGGCGCAGGATGATCCCGATGCCGACATCCGCCGTCTCGCCACGCGGACGCTGGATCAGGCCCGCAACCGCAGGGAGATCGCGCCTTGCCCCGCCTGATCGAAGGCGCGGCGGCGGCCCCGATCGGCCTGGACGAGTTGGTCGATCATTGCGAATCCGCCGCGTTCGACCCGCGCGACGAAGCGGGGCTGGAAGTTGCGGCACCATGGCTGCGCGGGCTGGCCGCCAATCGCGATTTCCTCGCCGACATTGCGATCGCCGAACTCAAAACCCGCTGTGCCGGGCAAAAGCGCGACAATCCCTATTCGGCGCAGGTCATGCTGTTGCGCCCGCCGGGTGGAAAATATGTGCTGCGCGCCGCCTTCTGGCCCGCCGAGCGCGACCATGTCGTGCGGATGAGCGGCACCGCGCCGTTCCTCTATCATGTGCCGCACGACCATAGTTTCGATTTCCTGACGGTCGGCTATCTGGGACCGGGCTATTGGTCGGATTATTACGACTATGACGGTGAAAGCGTCACCGGGCTGGCGGGCGAGCCGGTGGCTTTGCGCTTCGTCGAGCGCAGCGCGCTGTCGGAAGGGCGCATGCTGCTCTACCGCGCCAATCGCGACATCCACGCCCAACGGCCCGCCGACGCGCTGTCGGTCTCGCTCAACATCCTGGCGACCGCGCCCGACCAGGGATGGCGGCGGCAATATCGCTTCGACCTGGAAAAAAGCGTCATCGCCCAGTGCATGACGCTGTCCAGCGCGCAATTGCTGCTGGAACTGGCGGTGGGCACGAATGTCGGCAACGGCATCGATATCGCCCATGAATTTGCGCGCCACCATATGTCCGACGCGATGCGGCTGACGGCGTGGCGCGCGATCGTCGACGGGGCCGAGGCGCAGGACCGGCCGTCGCACTGGGAAAGCGGGACGCGCAGCAGCAGCCCTTCAATCCGCCGGGCAAGCGCGCAGGCGCTGCATTTGCTCCATAATGGACCGGCTTCTGCTTGCGACATGGCCGCCGATCCGCGCGAAATGGCGGCCGGACGGGTGGCGGATTAAGGCAAGGCGTGGGGCAGCGGATCATCCAGGGACAGGGGCTGGACACGGGATTTTCCGCCGTCGCCGCCGTGCTGGCCACGCGCGGGTTCGACATCGCGCCGGGAGGCCCGTCCGGTACCGGGGCACCATCTATCGAGACGGGCGGCGCCCGCATCCTGTGGCAGACCATCGACGATCCGCACGCACGCGCGGCCGCGTTCGATAATGGCGCGACCGAGGTGGTCGGCCCTTGGATGGATCCGCAGGAAGCCGCCGCGCGCATCCTGCGGATCGTGCGCGGTGGCGCGGGGGACAATATGCATATCGCTTGCGGCGACCTCAACATCCGCCTGATCGACCGGGGGGTCGAGCGGGCTGGGCGGCCGATCACGCTGTTGACCCGCGAATATGAACTGCTGCTCCACCTGGCGCGCCAACGGGGCCAGCCGGTGAGCCGCAAGGATCTGCTCAAGGCCGTATGGCGGCTCGATTTCGATCCCGGCACCAACAGCGTGGAGGTGCATGTTTCGCGCCTGCGCGCCAAGATCGACCATGGCTATGCCGCGCCGTTGCTGCGCACCGTGCGGGGGGTGGGCTATGCGCTCTGCCCGCCGGGCTGACGCTGGCGCTTCGTCTGTCGTCGGCCTATGCCGCCTTATGAAGGGGATGCGCGATGACGGACGACGACTATATTTATGACGAGGCCAGCGGCGAATGGATCGCCGCCGCCGATGCGCCGGTCGAAGCCGCGATCGAAGTGCGCGATGCGGTCGGCAATCTGCTGGCCGACGGCGATCAGGTGACGCTGATCAAGGATCTGGCGGTCAAGGGCGCGGGGCAGACGCTCAAGCGCGGCACGGTCATCAGGTCGATCCGCCTGACCGGCGACGCGCAGGAGATTGATTGTCGCTATGACGGCATCAAGGGGCTGGTGCTGCGCGCCGAATTCGTCCGCAAAAGATGAGCGGTGCCGGGCGGGCTGAATCGCGCAGTCGCATAGCCGTCCGCTGGCTGTTGGCCGCCGCCTATCTCGCCGCGGGGATCGCGCATTTGCGCTCACCGGCTGGCTTCATCGCGATCACGCCGCACTGGGTGCCCTGGCCCGCGCAGGTCGTGGCGCTCACCGGGATCGCGGAAATTGCGGGCGCGATCGGCCTGCTGATCCCCCGCGTCCGCCGGGCGGCGATGATCGGGCTGGCGCTCTATGCGCTGTGCGTGTGGCCCGCCAATTTCAACCATGCGGTCAACGATATAGCGCTGGGCGGCGCGCATCTGTCCTGGTGGTATCATGGTCCCCGGCTGGCGTTGCAGCCGCTGTTCATCTGGGCGGCGCTCTGGGCGGGCGGGGTGATCGACTGGCCGTTCCGGCGGCGGCACTGACGCGGGAGCGATTGCGCACCCTGCGCGTTGAGCCGCCAGAGGAGAGAGGATCATGTCTGGAAAAAGCCTGCGCGACTTGTCGCACAAGATGAAGGATATCGATTATGCGATGCTGTCCACCCGCGCGGCGGGCGGGCAGATCGGCGCGCGGCCGATGAGCAATAATCGCGACGTCGACTATGATGGCGACAGCTATTATTTCACCACCGACGATACGCTGATGGTGCAGGATATCGCGCGCGATCCGCAGGTGGGCTTAAGCTTTCAGGGCAAGGCCGGATTGCTGGGCCAGCGCCCCTTCTTCATCGCGATAGAGGGGCGTGCCGACCTGATCCGGGATGTGGACGCGTTCGAGGCGCACTGGACGCGCGATCTCGATTACTGGTTCGAGGATGGCGTCGCCACCCAAGGGCTGGTAATGATCAAGGTGCAGGCCGAACGCGCCCATTATTGGGATGGCGAGGATGAAGGCGAAGTTGCGTTATAAGGGGATAGGCCGATGATCGGACGCGATATACCACAAGTGACGCTCAAGACCCGCGTGCGGGACGACAGCATCGATGGTCCCAATCCTTTCCGGTGGCAGGATGTGGACACAAAGGATCTGTTCGCGGGCAAGCGGATCGTCGTCTTTTCGCTGCCTGGCGCCTTCACGCCGACCTGCTCCAACGAGCAATGCCCGGCCTTCGAGCGGCTGTATGACGACATGAAGGCCAAGGGCGTCGATGAGGTCTATTGCCTGTCGGTCAACGATGCGTTCGTCATGTATCAGTGGGGCAAGCACCTGGGCGTGCAAAAGGTCAAGCTGTTGCCCGATGGATCGGGCGATTTCACGCGGCGGATGGGCATGTTGATCCGCAAGGATCATGTCGGGTTCGGCGAACGGAGCTGGCGCTATGCGATGGTCGCCGACGACGGCAAAGTGACCGCCTGGTTCGAGGAACCGGGGATCAATGACGAGGGTCTGGACGACGACCCCTATGGCGAAAGCAGCCCGGAGAAGATTTTGGAATGGCTGGAGGCCAACCCGCGTTGAACGGGCGGTGCGGCACGTTCCGATGATCGACCATTTCGACCTGATCCCGCATCTGACCGCGCTGGCTGTCGCCTATGCGCTGGCGCTGCCGATCGGGTGGAACCGCGAGAAGGAGGAGCGTAGCGCGGGCCTGCGCACCTTTCCTCTGGTCGCGATCGCCAGTTGCGGTTTTGTTCAGGCCGTAGAAACGATGATGGCGCATGATCCAGCGGCGATCGCCCGCGTGCTGGAGGGTGTGATTGCCGGGATCGGCTTCCTTGGCGGCGGCGCGATTTTGCAGCAGCGCGGGTCCGTAAAGGGCACGGCGACGGCGGCCAGCCTGTGGGTGACCGGCGCGATCGGGGTTGCGGCGGGCCTGGCCAGCTTCGATGTCGCGATCGCGCTGGCGGTGGTGACGATGATAACCCTGTGGGTCATGCCACCGCTCAAGCCGCATGAGAATGAGCGTCCCGATGACGCGCCGGGGTTGCGGGATTAGGCATTGGGACGATCATCGACTGACTTGTGGTGAGGCAGCGAAATAAAAGAAGCGGATCAAGCGGCGCGGGGGACGATGCGATCGAGTTCGCCGTTCAACGCGCGCTTGGCTTCGAGCAGTTCATATTGATCCTGTAAGCGCAGGAAAAAGCCTTCGGACATACCGAAATAGCGGCCGAGCCGAAGATCGAGTTCGGCGTCGATTGGGTTTACGCCGTCGATTACCGATGACAACCGTTCGGGTTCCACGGCGATATATTCGGCCAACCGATCGACCGTCAATTCCAGCGGTTCCATGAATTCGGACAACAGCATCTCGCCGGCATGCGCGTTATGCAGCCAGTCAGGGTTAGTGATAATCTGTGATCTCGACGTCATGGGCATCATCGTCCTTCCAGACGAAACATATACGCCATTGCATGTTGATGGAAATTGAATGTTGCCCGGCCCGATCCCGATCCAGTGCGTGGAGGCGGTTGCTGGGTGGATTGCGGAGGTCGTCGAGGAAATCGGCCGCTTCGATCATTTGCAGGCGTATGAAGGCACGCTGTTGGATATCGGGCGGTAGTTTGCGGCTGCGCAGACCACGCCAAATTTTATCGGTTTCGGGATCGGCGAAGGAGCGTATCATGACGGCACTTTCTCAGAAGCAATGACTAAACCTGCCGCATCATCAGTCAGATTTGAATCATGGTTTACCGTCGTTCTTAAATGCGCGTCCAGGGCATGCCGTTGTGAAGCCCGGGCATCACAACAAACCTACCGCCCCATCTTCCGCTGCACCTTCCCGTACCGCATCTTCCGCGTCCCCGGCTTGCCTTCGGTCGCGCGACCCTTAGGTGCTGCCACCTGATCGCCGACCGGCAGCCCCAGCTCCTCCGCCTCCAATTTCCTGATCTCGTCGCGGATACGCCCGGCTTCCTCGAACTCCAGGTCTGCGGCGGCGGCGCGCATCTTCTTTTCCAGATCCTCGATATAGGCGCGCAGATTG
>CAZLSU010000050.1:0-21397 GCA_964562225.1 uncultured Sphingobium sp. | reverse complement strand
TGTCGATGCCGGTGTTCATCGGCCTGCTGATGCTGTTGGGCATCGTCGCCAAAAATTCGATCCTGGTCATCGATTTCGCGCTGGAGGAAATGGACAAGGGCGTGCCCAAGTTCGAGGCGATCGTCGATGCGGGACACAAGCGCGCCCAGCCGATCGTCATGACCACGGTGGCGATGGTGGCGGGCATGGTGCCGACCGCGCTGGCGCTGTCGGGCGATGGCGCGTGGCGGCAGCCGATGGGCGTGACCGTGATCGGCGGCCTGCTGTTGTCGACCATATTGACGCTGGTGATCGTGCCCGCGACGTTCAGCCTGGCGATCGGTGTCGAGGAATGGCTAGGTCCGCGCCTTGGCCGGGGCTTGCTGACCTACAAAAAGGGTGACGGCGATCCGCATGGGCATGTTCAGCCGGCCGAATGATAGCAATCGGGCTATTGCCTGAACGAAACGGTGGCGTAATCGTTAGCGTGACATGACAAGGTTACGCATGATCCCCGGCATGGGGCTGGAATTGACCATGGGCGCTGCCCATCCGGCCCGCCGGATGCGCCAGGTGGCGACCGGCATGCTGCTGGCGATGGCGCTATTGTTCGGACTGGCCCGCGCCTTCGTGCATGTCCATCCGGTCATGGGTTTCGTCCAGGCTTTTGCCGAAGCGGCGATGGTCGGGGGCTTGGCGGACTGGTTTGCGGTCACCGCGCTGTTCCGCCATCCGCTGGGCCTGCCTATCCCGCACACCGCGATCATCCCGCGTAACAAGGACCGGATCGGCGACACGCTGGCGCTGTTCCTGCGCGACAATTTCCTGACCCCGATCGTCATCACGCGGCGCATGCGGCAACTGGACGTCGCGGCGGCGGCGGGGCGTTTCATGGCGAGTCCGTCGGGTGGCGACGGGCGGTTGCGGCAGGGCGCATCACGGCTGGCGGCCGACATGCTGGAGGCGCTGGACCAGGAACGGCTGGGCGGCATGGTGAAAGGGGCCATCGCGCAGCGGCTGCGTGGGATCAATATCGCGCCGCTCATGGGCCAGGCGATCGAGGCGGCGATGCGCGACGGGCGGCACGCGCCGGTGCTGGACGGCATCATCCGCTGGGCCGACAAGACGCTGGAGGCGAATGACCAACTGATCCGGCAGATCGTCCATGACAAGGCCGGCAAGGTGATGCGCTGGACCGGGCTGGACGAAAATCTGGCCAATGCGATTATCGACGGGCTGCGCAAGATGCTGGCGGAGATGGCGGCGGACCCCGACCACAGCCTGCGCGCCAAAGCGCGGGAGGGGATGGCGAAGCTCGCCTTCGACATGCAGTTCGACCCCGACATGCAGGCGAAGGTCGCGAAGATCCGCGACGAGATCATCGACAATCCCGCGATGCAGCGCTGGATCGACGGGCTGTGGGAACAGGGCCGTGCCGGGCTGCTGCGCGCGGCGCGCGATCCGGGTGCGGCGATGGCGGGGCGGCTGGGCGAGGCGCTGCGCCAACTCGGCACGACGTTGCAGGAGGATGCGCGGTTGCGCGCGCTGATCAACCGTTTCTTCCGACGCGCCGCGGTGGGCGTAGCGGCGAGTTATGGCGGGGCGATCGTCACGCTGGTCAGCGAGACGGTGCGCGGGTGGGACGCGGGGACGATCACCAACCGGCTGGAACATGCGGTCGGCCGCGACCTGCAATATATCCGCATCAACGGGACGCTGGTCGGCGGGCTGGTGGGGCTGGCGATCCATGCGATCGATATGCTGGTCTGATACCCCACGAATTTTTCTTCCCATCGGTATATAATGATATACCATTACATGTACCGCGACTCGAAGCGCGGATCAGGATGGAGGATGCGATGTCGGGAGTTCGGATTTTCGGCCGTCTGGCCGGTGACATGCCAGCGCGGGGCTTCGCTGGAAGCGACCTGTTCGGCGGGCTTTCAGCCGGGCGCGGGGAAGAGACGCTGTCGGGCTATCAGGGCGGTGCGCGATCGCCGGTCGGCATAGGCGCGGCGATCGCCGTGCATGTGATGGTGGCCGGTGTCGTGTTGCTGATGCCCCCGGAAATCTACACCCCTTACATCCCGACCATCCTGACGGGCACCAATGTTCCGATCAAACCCGTACCGCCCGAAAATGAGGAGAAGATCGAACCCAAGGTCGAGATGAAGCAGAAGATACCCGATCCCTTCGTGCCCAAGGCGGCGACGGAAATCAAAGGCGGGGTCGGCCCAACGATGGGCAGTGAGACGCGCACCGAGACAGGAACGGGAACCGGCGAGACGATCATCATCAATCCCCCGGTCCTGCCCGACACGGTGCTGGTCGAGCCGGGGATGGACCCGCGTTATGCCACCGGTTTCCAGCCCGATTATCCCGCCGCGATGATCCGCATGGCGGAGGAGGGCAAGGTCGTGGTGCGCGTGACGATCGGCACCGATGGGCGGGTGATGGATATCGAGCGGCTGTCGGCGACCAACGAGGCGTTCTGGCTGGCGACGCAGCGCCATGCGTTGCGCAAATGGCGCTTCCGGCCCGCGACGCGCGACGGGGTGGCGGTGGCCGGCACCAAGACGCTGACCGTGCATTTCCGGCTACAGGATTGATCGCCCGACAAAAATGACCCGGCAGCGCTGAAAGTGCCGCCGGGTCAGGGGACGAGCGCCGGTTTTGGGACCGGCACCCATCGGGTCGCAGGGGTTATATGACCGATTCGCAGACGAAAGGATGTGACGTAGGTCACGGGGCTTTTGCATCCGGCGCGGCCATGCCCTATATCGCGGCCATGGCGATATTCCCCCGTCCCGTATCCCCCAAGCGCGCAGCCAATGACCTGTGGGGCTATTTCCGCGAGAACCGGCCGCATAAATGGCCGTTGTTGGGCCTGTCGGCCGCGATCACCTATGTGATCATCTGGGCGTTCATCGTCGATGGCAACACCAACACGATGCCGACGCGCAACAAGATCATGTATGTCGAAAGCTGGGACGCGAACCGTTCCGATGCGACGATCATCCTGAAGCAGAAGATGGACCTGGCCCGTTATGAGGTCGCGCTCCAGAAGAAGCAGAAGGAGATGCAGGTCGTGGCAGACATGGTCGGGATCGAATGGCGCGAGGAGGCCGCGCGCAACAGCGCCAAGCGCAAGGAGGCGCTCAAGGCGATCGATGCGATGCTCGATGCGCGGCTTGCCAAGGCGAAGCAGGCGCAAGCGGCGCAGCAGCCCTGACGACAGCCATGATGGATCGTGCGGCCGACCGGCGATATATGGCCGCGGCGATCGCGCTGTCGCGGCGCGGGCGGGGGCTTTCCACGCCCAATCCTAATGTCGGTTGCCTGATCGTCAGCGATGGCCGTGTTGTCGGGCGCGGCTGGACCCAGAAGGGCGGGCGGCCCCATGCCGAAGCGCAGGCGCTGGGGCAGGCGATGGAGCAGGCGCGGGGCGCGACCGCCTATGTGACGCTGGAACCCTGTTTCCATCTGTCGCCGCGCGGGCCACGCTGCGCCGACCTGATGGCGCGCGCGGGGGTGAGGCGCGTCGTGATCGCGCTGCGTGATCCCGATCCGCGCACCGATGGGCAAGGCGCGGACCATCTGCACGCGCAGGGGATTGCCGTCGAGATGGGGCTGCTGGCCGATGAGGCGGCGGCGGCGATGGCGGGCTTCGTGCTGCGCCAGACGTTGGGGCGGCCGCATGTGACGCTGAAACTGGGGCTGTCGCTCGACGGGCGGATCGCGCTGGCGGATGGATCGAGCCGCTGGATCACCGGGTCGGCGGCGCGGGCGCATGCCCATGTCGAGCGCGCCTGCCATGACGCGATCCTGGTCGGCGGGGGCACGCTGCGCGCCGACGCGCCGGGGCTGGACGTGCGGCTTGCGGGGCTGGAGGCGCGCAGCCCGCGCCGGATAGTGCTAAGCCGCGATGCCGCGCCGGACTGGTGGGAGCGGATCGCATCGCCCGAAGATATTGCGACGCTGGACAGGGTGGATCATCTGCTGGTCGAGGGCGGGGCGAAGGCGGCGGCGGCCTTTCTGCGGGCGGGGCTGGTCGACCGGTTGCTGCTGTATCGCGCGCCGATAATATTGGGGGACGGGCTGGCCGGGGTTGGCGATATCGGGCTGACCGATCTGGGCCAGGCGCATGGGCGCTGGCGGTTGGTGGACGAGCGGCGGCTGGGGGTCGACGGACTTGAGGTTTACGCGGCGGTTCGTGGCGGCTAAGCGATCTTTCCATCTCCGTTAGGCGGGACCATTCATGTTTACCGGCATCATCACCGACATCGGCACGATCAGGCAGGCGGAGCAGCGTGGCGATCTGCGGCTGGTGATCGGCAGCAGCTATGACATGGCGGGCGTCGCGATCGGCGCGTCGATCGCCTGTTCGGGCGCGTGCCTGACCGTGGTGGAAAAGGGGGCGGACTGGTTCGCGGTCGATCTGTCGGCGGAGACGGTGGCGCGAACGGCGGCGGGTCTGTGGACGCAGGGCGGGCGGCTCAATCTGGAACGGGCGCTGAAGGTTGGCGACGAACTGGGCGGGCATATCGTCACGGGGCATGTGGACGGCATCGGCACATTGGTGTCGGCGGAGCCGGAGGGCGATTCGGTGCGGCTGACGATTGCTGCGCCTGCGGCATTGGCGTCGGCGCTGGCCGCCAAAGGGTCGATCACGCTGGACGGCATATCGCTGACGGTGAACAGCGTGGCGGACCAGCCCGATGGTAGCGTGCATTTCGGGCTGAACATCATTCCGCATACCGCTGCGGCGACGACGCTGGACGCGTTGCCGAAGGGTCGCGCCTTCAATCTGGAGATCGACGTGCTGGCGCGCTATCTGGACCGGATGTTGCAACTGCGAAGTGCGATGTGATTTCCTCTTGCAATAGTCACATTGGAATGTGATATACGGGGCATTCGCTCTGTTCGAGGTTGCGCCATGTCTTCTGCCCTGATCGATTCGCTCCGTTCATTGGTCACCGATGGCGGCCTGTCCCGATCGGGTCTGGCGCGCGCTGCCGGACTACATGCCAACAGCCTGCGCCGCCTGGGCGAAAGCGACTGGAACCCGACCGCCGATACACTGGGCAAGCTGGAATCCTATCTGCTCAAGCGCGAGGGCGGAACGGCGCTCGCCAGCCCCGAGGAAATCATCAACGAAGCGCGCAACGGCCGCATGTTCATCCTGGTCGATGACGAGGATCGCGAGAATGAGGGCGATCTGGTGATCCCCGCGCAGATGGCGACGCCCGATGCGATCAATTTCATGGCGACCCATGGCCGCGGCCTGATCTGCCTGGCGCTGACGAAGTCGCGGGTGGACGAACTGGGTCTGGACCTGATGAGCCGCAACAACGGCACCCGTCACGAAACCGCCTTCACCGTGTCGATCGAGGCGCGCGATGGCGTGACCACGGGGATCAGCGCCGCCGACCGCGCGCGGACGATTTCCGTCGCGATCGACGGGTCCAAGAGCAAGGCCGATATCGTGACGCCGGGCCATGTCTTCCCGCTGGTCGCCAAGGATGGCGGCGTGCTGGTGCGTACCGGCCATACCGAAGCGGCGGTGGACGTCGCGCGGCTGGCCGGTCTCAACCCGTCGGGCGTCATCTGCGAGGTGATGAAGGACGACGGCACGATGGCGCGGCTCGACGACCTGATCCCCTTTGCGCAGAAGCATAAGATGAAGATCGGCACGATCCGTGACCTGATCGCCTATCGCCGTCGTCACGACCATATGGTCGTGCGGCGTGCGGAAGCGCAGTTCACGAGCCAATGGGGCGGTGATTGGAAGGCGATCACTTTCTACAATCGCGCGACCCAGACCGAGCAGATCGTATTGCAGAAGGGGCATGTCGATCAGGACGCGCCAACGCTGGTGCGCATGCACCAGATGGCACCGCTCACCGATATTTTTGGCAAGCAAGGCCCGCGCGCCGGCATGCTGGCCAGGTCGATGGAGATTATCGGCCAGGAGGGCGCGGGGATCATCGCCATGCTGCGTAGCGACGAACCGGACATATTGTCGCGCATGCTGCAAATGCAGGCCGGCGGCGATAGCAGCGGGATGGATGAGTTGCGGGATTATGGCGTGGGTGCGCAGATCCTGGCCGAATTGGGCGTGCATGACATGATCCTGCTGACCAACAGCCATCACAGCCTGATTGCGCTTGACGGATACGGCCTGTCCGTGGTCGGCCAGCGGCCGATCGAATTTTAAGGGAGCCGACATGGCAAAATTTCTTATCGTCGAAGCCCGTTTCTACGACCATCTCAACGACCTGCTGATCGAAGGCGCGGCCGCCG
The DNA here is from genome assembly GCA_964562225.1 of uncultured Sphingobium sp. Lineage (GTDB taxonomy): Bacteria > Pseudomonadota > Alphaproteobacteria > Sphingomonadales > Sphingomonadaceae > Sphingobium. Next base: position 15,115 of record CAZLSU010000050.1, on the reverse strand, counting down.
CGTTCGACGAGGCAGGGCATAAATATGAGGTCGTCACCGTGCCGGGCGCTCTGGAAATCCCCGGCGCGATCGCCATGGCGGCGGAGAGCGGGCGCTATGACGGTTTCGTCGCGATCGGCGTGGTGATCCGCGGCGAGACCTATCATTTCGAGGTGGTGTCGAACGAAAGCGCGCGCGGCCTGATGGCGTTGAGCATGGACAGCATCGCCATCGGCAACGGCATATTGACGGTCGAGAATGAAGCGCAGGCGCTGGCCCGCGCGCGCATGACGGAGAAGGACAAGGGTGGCGAGGCAGCCAAGGCCGCCATCGCCATGCTTGGATTGCGCGAGAAGTTCGGCTGACCCAGAAGGTCAGGCCGCCGTTTTTTCCAGCGCCGGATAGTCGATATAGCCTTCCGGTCCCTGGGCATACCAGGTCGCCATCACCGCCGGATTGAGCGGCCCGTCGATGCGCAGCCGTTCCGGCAGGTCGGGATTGGCAAGGAAGGGGCGGCCGAAGCTGATCGCGTCGGCCAGGCCGCTGTCGAGCGCGGCCTGCGCGCTGGCGGCGTTGAAATCGCTGTTGAGGATCAGCGGTCCCGAAAAATACTGGCGGATGAGTGGCGACTGGCGCGGTACGTCGGTCGCGCCGAAGGTGCCGTCCGGTCCCGGTTCGCGCAGTTCCAGATGGGCGATGCCGATCGCGTCGAGCGTCTGCGCGACGACCGTGAACAAGCTGGCGGGATCGCTGTCATTCACGCCCTGGCTGTCGCCATTGGGGGACAGGCGCACCGCCACCTTGTCGGCACCGATCGCATCGACCACGGCCTGCGTCACTTCGCGCAACAGGCGGACGCGGTTTTCGATGCTGCCGCCATAAGCGTCCGTGCGATGATTGCTTTTGTCACGCAGGAACTGGTCGATCAGATAGCCGTTGGCGGCGTGGATCTGCACCCCGTCGAAACCCGCCGCGATCGCGTTATGGGCGGCGCGGACATAGTCGGCGATGAGGCCGGGGATCTCCTCGATCGCCAGCGGACGCGCGGTTTCATAGGGCTTCTTGCCTTCATAGGTGTGGGCGTCGCCCGGCGTTGCGGTGGCGCTGGCGGAGACCGGCTGTTCGCCCGTGACGCTGCTGTGGACGGCGCGGCCCATATGCCACAATTGGACGATGATGCGGCCGCCTGCATCATGCACGGCCTGCGTAACCGGCTGCCATGCCGCGACCTGATCGTCCGACCAGATGCCGGGCGCATAGGGCCAGCCCAGTCCCTGCGCCGAAATGCCGGTCGCTTCGGTGATGATCAGGCCGGCGCTGGCCCGTTGCCGGTAATATTCGACCATCAGCGGCGTGGGCACATGGTCCCGCGTGCTGCGTCCGCGTGTCAGTGGCGCCATGATGATGCGATTGGGGGCAGCGATCGCGCCAAGCTGGATGGGATCGAACAGGGTGGCCATGGAACTAGCTCCTCAAAAACATTTCAATATGCAACGGGACGGGGTCGCGAAAGCCAGCTAGGGACGCATCATGGCCGATTCAACCCCCGCAATGCCCTCTGTAGCGCATATTGCGACGCCCCGCTTCGCATTTGCAGCATTGATAGCGGGCAGCATCATTTTGGCGCTTGGGCCGATGCTGGTCCGGTTGGCCGATGTCGGGCCGGTCGCAGCGGGATTCTGGCGGCTGGCGCTGGCTGTGCCGATCCTGCTGCTGCTGTCGGCGCGCGAGATCGGCCGGGTGCGGATCAGCGCGAAGGCATGGGGGCTGATCGCGGTGGCGGGGCTGTTCTTCGCAGCCGATCTGGCCAGTTGGCATGCCGGCATTCACCACACCAAGGTCGCCAATGCGACAGTGTTCGGCAATGCGAGCGCGCTGCTTCTGCCTTTATGGGGGCTGATCATATTGCGCCAGAAACTGCATCGGGTGCAGGCTGTCGGGCTGGCGCTGGCGGCGGTGGGCGCAGCAGTGCTGATGGGAAGCAGTTATGAGGCGTCGCCGCGTTATTTCCGCGGCGATATGCTATGTCTGCTCGCGGGCGTTTTTTACACATTCTATATTCTGATCGTGCAGAAGGCGCGCAAGGATATGAGCAATTTCGCGGTGCTGGCGGTCGTCAGCATCACCGGCGCGGGGCCGTTGCTGATCGCCGCGCTGGCGCTGGGCGAACAGGTGATGCCGGTCGACTGGACCCCGCTGATCATTCTGGCACTGTCCAGCCAGGTCGCGGGGCAGGGATTGATGGTCTATGCCATGCCCTGGTTTTCGCCGTTGATCGTGGGCCTTAGCCTGTTGCTGCAACCTGCCATCGCCGCACTGACCGGGTGGCTGCTGTTCGGTGAGGGACTGTCGGTGACCGATGTTGCAGGCGCGGTTGCGATCGGCGTCGCACTGGTGCTTGTGCGGCTGCCCGCGCGGTCCTAATATCGGGGCATGACCATGCTGCCCGACGATCCGACGCTCGATGAAATCCGTGCCGCGCTGGCACCGCTGCTGCCGCGCCATGCCGCGTTCGACGGCTGGCGCGGGCAGGCGGTGGCGATGGCGGCCGCCGATCTGGGCGTGGACGCTGACATTGCCCGGCTGGCCTTTCCGGGTGGCGCGGTGGACATGATCGACGCCTGGTTCGCCAGCATCGATGCGCGCATGCTGGCGGCGCTGCCCGCCGCGACTCTAGGGGCATTGTCGATCCGTCGGCGGATCACCGCCTTGATCGAGGCGCGGCTGGACCTGATGGCGACCGACCGCGAGGCGCTGCGAAGGGCGCTGTCCATCCTGGCGATGCCGACCAACCTGCCGCGCGCGGCGAAGCTGGGCTGGCGTGCGGCGGACGTCATGTGGCGGGCGGCGGGCGATAGCGCGACCGACCTTGCGCATTATAGCAAGCGCACGACGCTGGGCGGGGTTTATACCGCGACATTGCTGGCGTTCGTGGACGACGAGAGCGAGGGTCATGCCGACACGCGCGGGTTTCTGGCGCGCCGGATCGAAGGGGTCATGCGTTTCGAGAAGGCCAAGGCGCGGCTGTTGGGCGGCGGCGGGGAGCGGCTGAGCTTGTCGCGCTTCATCGGTCGGCTGCGTTATCCCGTGGTTTGAATAGCATCTCAAGCCCTCGTTGGCCCAACGGATGTCGGTGCATGTTCGCGCTGGCCTTTTCCTGCTCATATTGATAGTCACTCGCAAAATCATCCTTGCGGGACTTTCCCTTGCGCCTCACCGACCTGCCCTTGCGCCAACCTGCCTATGTCGATTTCGTGGATTGGGATGATCTGTCGCCCGCCGAAAGCCAGCGGCTGCGCGAATTCGGGCTGTGCGAGGGGGCGAGCGTCGAGGCGCTGCATCATGGCGGATTGTGGGGCAAGGGTCCGATCGCCTGCAAGGTCGGGCGGATGACGATTGCGATGCGGCGTAACCATGCCGCCGCGATCACCGTGCGCACCGGGCCGGACGGGGACGCCGCATGAGCGCGCTGCCGCTGGTCGCGCTGGTCGGCAATCCCAATGCGGGCAAGAGCGCGCTGTTCAACGCGCTGACCGGGGCGCGGCAGAAACTGGGCAATTATCCGGGCGTTACGGTCGAGCGGAAGGCGGGGCGGCTGGCGCTGTCCGATGGGCGGCCGGTCGAGCTGGTCGACCTGCCGGGCACCTACAGCCTTAATCCCAATAGCCCCGACGAGCAGGTGACGCGCGATTTCGTGCTGGGCCGTCAAGCGGGTGAAAAACTGCCCGATGCGCTGGTGATCGTGGTGGACGCGGCCAACCTGGACAATCATCTGCGGTTTGCGCTGGAACTGATCGGGCTGGGCCTGCCGACCGTGGTGGCGCTCAATATGGTCGATCTGGCGACGCGCGACGGGCTGGAACTGGACGCTGCCATATTGTCGCGCGAACTGGGCGTGCCGGTGATCCCGACCGTGGCGGTGCGCAAGCGCGGGCTGGATCATCTGCGCGGTGAACTGGAAACGCTGTTGAACGGCGCGATGGTCGTGCGGCCATCGGTCGGCGAGCAGGATTTCGATGCTGTGCGCGCGCAGGCGCGGCGGATCGCGCGCGGGGCGATCGTGCGCGAAACGCCCTCGCGCCGGCTGACCGCGGCGGTGGACCGGGTGGCTTTGCATCCTTTCTTCGGGCTGCTGCTGCTGCTGGGACTATTGTTCGTGATGTTCCAGGGCGTTTACGCCTGGTCCGAGGCGCCGATCGCGATGATCGAGGGGCTGGCCGAGGCGTTGAGCAATGCGGTATCGGCGACGCTGCCGCCGGGTATCGTGCGGTCCTTCCTGGTCGATGGCGTCATCAATGGCGTGGGATCGGTCGTGGTGTTTTTGCCGCAGATCCTGATCCTGTTCTTCTTCATCCTGATGCTGGAGGCGACCGGCTATATGGTGCGCGCCGCCTTCCTGATGGACGGGTTGATGGCGAAGGTCGGCCTGTCGGGGCGGGCGTTCATTCCGCTGCTGTCCTCCTTTGCCTGCGCCATTCCGGGCATCATGGCGACGCGGACGATCGCGGACCCCAGGGACCGGCTGACCACGATATTGATCGCGCCGCTGATGACCTGTTCGGCGCGGCTGCCGGTCTATGCGGTGATCATCGGCGCGTTCATTCCGGCGCGGACGGTCGGTTGGGGGATCGGCTTGCAGGGGCTGGTGCTGTTCATCCTCTATGTCGCGGGGATCATCGGCGCGCTGGTGGTGGCGCTGGTGCTGCGGATGACGGTGACCAAGGGGACGAGCAGCGGCTTCCTGATGGAAATGCCCAAATATCAGTGGCCCCGGCCGCAGGATATCCTGATCGGGCTGTGGCAGCGCGCGGTCATTTTCCTCAAGCGGGCAGGGACGATCATCTTTGCCTCGACCGTGATCCTGTGGCTGTTGCTCAGCTTCCCGCGCGTGCCTGAGGGCAGCAGCATGAGCCAGGTGGATCATTCGATCGCGGGGCGGATCGCGGGCGGGTTGAATGTCGTGCTCGCGCCGATCGGCTTTAATCGCGACATTTCGCTGGCGTTGATCCCGGCGATGGCGGCGCGCGAGGTGGCGGTGTCGGCGCTCGCGACCGTCTATTCGATCGACCAGGGCGGCGATGACGAGGCGGCGCTGGAGCGCAGCCTGGGCGATCGGTTGAAGGGGCGCTGGTCGCTGCCGACGGCGCTGGCTTTCCTGGCGTGGTTCATTTTCGCGCCGCAGTGCATATCAACCATCGCGGTGACGCGGCGGGAAACCAATGGCTGGAAATGGCCGATCTTCATGGTCTCCTATCTTTTCGGCCTGGCCTACATCGCTGCGGGCATCACCTTCTGGACTGCAACGGCCGCAGGACTATAAGAACCGTTTTTACGGTTTCGGAGGAATCATGGCTGGCTCGGTCAACAAGGTCATCATCGTCGGCAATCTGGGCGCGGACCCGGAGGTCAAGAGCTTCCAGAATGGCGGCAAGGTCTGCAATATCCGCATCGCCACGTCCGAAAACTGGAAGGACAAAATGTCCGGCGAGAAGAAGGAGCGGACCGAATGGCACAATGTCGCCATCTTCGGCGAGGGGCTGGCAGGCGTCGCTGAACGCTTCCTGCGCAAGGGCAGCAAAGTCTATGTCGAGGGGCAGTTGCGCACCCGCAAATGGCAGGACCAGTCGGGTAATGACCGCTACACGACCGAAGTGGTGTTGCAGGGACCAGGTGCGGTGCTGACCATGCTGGACGGTGCGCCGGGCGGCGGCGGTCAGGGCGGCGGTGGCGGCGGTCGCTCCTCGGGCGGCAGCGACTGGAGCGGCGGGTCGAGCGGCTTTGGCGGCGGCGACTATGAGGATTATGGCGCGCCTTCGGGCGGCGGCGGTCGCGGTCAGGGCGGCGGCAAGCCCAATTTCGACAATGATCTGGATGATGAAGTGCCGTTCTGATTGGGGCATTGTTCCCCGGCGAAGGTCGGGGGCCAGTTCAGAGGGCGGGACTAGGCCCCGGCCTTCGCCGGGGAACAGCTTATTCGGCCTGCGCAATGCGAAAAATATGGTCTTGCATCACTTCGCGAACCGCTTGAAGAAACTGTCGTCATTCCAGGCCGGGCGCGTCTTTGCGTTTGCCACGCGCAGCGTCAGGGCGGCGACATAGTCGTTCATCCTGACTGCCTGATCGGTCATCACCGGCTGCTGCGCGTCGTCGAACGGCGAGTGGTAGATATTGGCGCGCCAGGCTTTTTCCAGATCGGCCTCGGGCGTGCCCGCCTTGAAGCCATATTTGAAGAAGAGCGAGGGGATGCCTTCGCGGATGAACGCATATTGGTCCGACCGGATGAAGGTGTTGCGATCCGGGAACGGGTCCGGCGCGATCGGCAGGCCCATGGTCGCGCCGACCGCTTCGGCATCCTTGCCCAATGATGACTGGTCATAGCCCAGCGGCGTGATGCTGGTCAGCGCGAAGATCGGCAGCGCCATGTCGAAGTTAAAGTCGGCGACGATGCTGGCGGCGGGCACGGTCGGCCGCTTGGCGAAATAGCGCGCGCCCAGCAGGCCCTTTTCCTCGGCGGTGACGATGGTGAAGAGGATGGAGCGTTTCGGCTTCACCTTTCCAGCCTTCAGGGCCTTGGCGATCTCGATCAGGCTGGCGACACCCGACGCATTGTCCATCGCGCCATTATAGATGGCGTCGCCCCGGATCGGCGTGCCGATGCCATAGCCGTCGATATGGGCGGACAGCACCAGATTTTCGGCGCGCAGCTTGCGGTCGGCACCGGACATGCGGGCGACGATGTTGGTCGAGGCGATGTCGGCGTGCCGGGCCGCGACCTCTGCTTTCAGGCGGAGCGCGAGCGGGAAGGCGGGGACGGCGGCGGAGGCATCGGCCGCGGCGGCGATGGTCGCGAAATCCTGCCCGGAACCGGCGAACAGCAGTGCGGATTTCGCCGGATCGAGCGATGCGCTGAGGAAAGGCGCGCTGCTTTCGCGCAGCGATGCGTCGCTGAAATACATGGCCGGAATCGGCGCGAGCGCGATGCGGCGGGGCCAGGGGATTTCGACCTGCTTGGGCGTGACCAGCGCGATCACCCCGAGCGCGCCCTGGCTGGCGAGATAGGTGTTGCGTTCCGACCGGGCGTGCGATTTGAGCGCACCGGAAATCGTCGCGGGGCCGCCGGACAGGACGACGACGATCTTGCCCTTCACGTCCAGCCCGGCGAAATCGTCATAGCCCGCCTCGGGCAAATGCAGGCCATAGCCCGCGAAGACCAGCGGTGCGTCGATCGCTTCGGGCACAGGGCCGCCGCTGCCCGAAAAGATGAGGTCGTCCGGCACGGCCAGTGCCTGTTCGCCGGACGGGCCGACCAGCGCGGCGCTGCTCTGGTCGGAGAGGATGACCTGCTGGACGAAGGCGACCGGCTGGCGATAGCCGTCGACCCCGGCCGGCTCCAGCCCAAGCGCCCTGAACTGCTCGATCACATAGTGGACGCCCTTTTCATGGCCCGGCGTGCCGGTGCCCCGCCCCTCCAGTGCGTCGCTGGCTAGATAATCGACATGCGCCCACCAGGCCGCGCCGCGCTTGTCCTGCGCGGTCGCCTGCGTGGCGAGCAGCAATGGGAGGAGGGGGAGAGCGAGGCGGATGGGGCGCATGAAGGAAGCTCCGTGGGGAAGGACGGGATATATCTGCCCCGTCAGCCGGTGCCTGTCGAGCGCGACGAAGGAGGGGCTTGGAACCGCCATCAAACTGTATTAGGATAGCAATACAGTATAGGAAATGACGATGCCCCGTAGCCTTACCCTGCTCGTGCCCGGCCTGCTGCTGGCGGTGGCCGCCTGCGCCGAGGAAGCGCCGTCCGCCGCCGCGCCCGTCGATATGGCGCGCTTGCGCGATTTCCATGACATAGAGGTGACGGGACCGGACAATGTGATCGTCGCGGTCGGCAAGGATTTTTCTGTGCGGGCCGAGGGTGATCCCGAGGCGATCGAGAAGTTGAAGATCAAGGTCGATGAAGGCACGCTGGAAATCGGGCGGAAGAACAGCAACGGCATGGGTTGGAGCAATGATAAGGGCGCGACCATCCGCGTCACCCTGCCGGCGATCGACGGGCTGTCGCTCACCGGATCGGGCAATGTCGATATCGACAGAGTTATCGGCAAGGCACTGGATCTCGCTCTCACCGGGTCGGGCGACCTGCGCGTCGGTACAATGCGGGTGGATGCGTTGGAGGCGGAACTGACCGGATCTGGCGATATGACGGTGGCGGGCGAGGCCGGGCAGGCCGATATCTCGATCACCGGGTCGGGCAATTTCGCCGGGACCGCGCTCAAGGTCGGCAAGAGTGAGGCGTCCATCCTGGGATCGGGCAATATCGACTTTGCGTCCGATGGCGCTATCGATATCAGCATCATGGGATCGGGCGACGTTGGCGTGAAGGGCAGGGCACAGTGCAAGACCAGCATCATGGGATCAGGCGAGGCACGTTGCGCGCCCTGATCGCGGTACCGATCTTTTTCGCTGCGGTTGCGCTTCCGGGCGCGGCGCGCGCCGCTACGCAGGGCTATACGCTGACCAGTTTCGACACGTTGCGGGTTGAGGCACCGGTCACGGTCATGGTCACCACCGGCATGGGCGTGGCGGCACGGGGAGAGGGGCCGCGCGGAACGCTCGACCGTTTGAAACTGGACGTGTCCGGGCGTTTGCTGACCATCCGGATCGCGTCATTGCGACCCGGCGAAAAAGCGGCAGGCCCTGCGACCTTGCAGATATCGACAGGCGCGTTGCGGCGACTGGTGCTGGGCGGCGGCGGGTCTGTGACCGTCAATCGGATGAAGGGGCTGACCGCCGAGATTGTGTCGGGCGGCAATGGCGACGTGACCGTCAAGGCGATGGATGTCGATCGGCTGACCGTGGCGCTGGCCGGGGGCGGGCGTGTGACGCTGGCGGGCCGGGCGGGGGTTGCGGATGTGCGCGTGTCCGGGCCGGGCGGCGTCGCGGGCGAGGCGCTGACGGCGCGGCAGGTGAAGGTCGGCAATGAGGGGCCGGGGACGATATCGCTGACCGCTGCGGTTTCCGCAGATGTCCGGGCGAGCGGCAGTGGCGACGTGACCGTGGCGGGGAAGGCGGCCTGTACGGTGGCGAATGAGGGGACCGGGCGGGTGCTGTGCGGGGGCGAGAGTTATTGAGGTTTGTGTCCCCCGGCGAAGGCCGGGGTCCAGTCCCACGGTCTGAACTGGACCCCGGCCTTCGCCGGGGAACATCCCTGGTGACAAGCTCTCCACGCCGCGCTAAGCGCCAACCCATGCTGGGGGCGATCAGACATAGCGAAGGCGCGCGCGGCCTGTTGGCTGCGCTGGCGCTGCTCATACTGGGCATCCAGTTGATCGCGCCGTCGGGCTTCATGCCGATGCGCACCGCGACCGGCGTCGTCGTGACCATGTGTACCGGGCAGGGCGCGGTGAACGTGGTCGTGCAGCGGGACGATGCAGGCGACCGGCACATGCCCGAGGATCAGGATCGGGCGATGAACCAGCATTGCCTGTTTTCGGGTGCCGCCGCGCAGCCGCTGTTGCCGCCGCTGTCGCTCGCCGAAATCAACCTGCCGGTCTGGCAACTGGCGTTCGGGCCGATCGCCTTTGCGGTCAGGACCGGCTGGATCGCGCGGCTGGCCGCACCGCCGCCGCCGTCGTCGGGACCGCCCGCCACCTTCTGAAGCGCGTTTCCGCATTTCCCATGCGGTTTCATACTCGTTCAGCAAGGTCTTGTTTCTATGTTTTTTAATGCTTTTTCACGCGGCGGGTCGCTGTGCGCGCTCGCCATCGCCCTTTCGCCCGTCGCCCGCGCGGATGACGGCGAAAATCCCATCATCGTGACCGCCAAGGCGCTTGTCGAGGACGCCGCCGCAAAGGTCGATCGCACCCCCGGCGGCGTCGATGTCGTGTCTGCGGCGGATTTCCAGGACAAGCTTGCCGTGTCGTTGCGTGATGCGCTCGCCTTTTCACCTGGCGTCTATACCCAGCCGCGTTTCGGGCAGGAGGTGCGCATTTCGATCCGTGGGTCGGGTCTGTCGCGCGGCTTCCATATGCGCGGGCTGACTCTGTTGCAGGATGGCATCCCGATCAATATGGCCGACGATAATGGCGATTTTCAAGAGCTTGACCCGCAGGTCTTCCAACATATCGAGGTGTATCGCGGCGCCAATGCGCTGCGGCTGGGCGGATCGACGCTGGGCGGGGCGATCAATGCGGTGACGCCGACCGGGCGAAGCGCGCCGGGAGGGGAATTGCGGGTCGATGGCGGATCGTTCGACACCGTCCGGGGCAAGATGGCCTATGGTTATGCCGACGCGCGGGGCGATGCCTGGGCCGCAGTCACCAGCGACCGGTCGGATGGCGACCGCGACCATGGCCGACGCAGGGCATGGCGGTTCAACGGCAATGTCGGCGTGAGGTTGACCGACACGATCGAGACGCGCTTCTACGCGAGCGCGCAGACGATCCGTCAGAAACTGTCTGGATCGCTCAGCGAAAAAGCGGTGCTGGCCGATCCGACCAAGGGCAATTTCACCGGCGATCAGGCGCGCGATATCGATTCGATCCGGCTGCAAAATCGCACGACCGTCGACCTGAGCGGCGGAACGCTGGCCTTTGGTCTGTTCTTCAATAGCAAGCAATTATTCCACCCGATCTTTCAGGTGATTGATCAGAAATCGCAGGATCGCGGGGTTTTTGCCAGCCTCGATTGGGCGGGCGATCTGGGCGGGATGCCGGTCGAGTTCACGCTGGGCAGTCAGGCCCGCTTCGGCCAGGGGGCGGCGAAACAGTTCCTGAATATCGCGGGCAAGCGCGGCGCGCCGACCGCCTATGGACGGGTGCGGGCGCAGACCATCAACAGCTATGGCGAAGTGCGGGTCGCGCCGATGCCCGACCTGTGGCTGATCGCGGGGGGCATTCACACCCATGGCGAGCGCAAGATCGACAACCGTTTCGCGCCCGCCCGCAGTGGTCAGGCCAGCTTCGACGCGTTCGCGCCCAAGGTCGGGCTGCTCTACAAGCCGGGCGCGGCTATGCAATTCTATGCCAATTACAGCCGATCGGTCGAACTGCCGGGCTATAGCGAACTTAGCCAGACGCCTGCTGGTGGCGCGCCCGGCTTCGTGCCCGTTGGCCTGCAAAAGGCATGGACGGGGGAGATCGGCACGCGCGGCCGGATCGGCATCGCCGCGTGGGATATCAGCCTCTATCGCGCGGATATCAGGGGCGAGATGTTGCAATATAGCGTCGTTCCCGGCGTGATCCCGGCGGCGACCTTCAATGCCGACAGGACGCGGCATCAGGGAATAGAGGCTGGGCTGGACCTGATATTCGCGCCCTGGGCTTCGTTGCGGCAGGTCTATCAATATAGCGACTTCCGGTTCCGCAACGACGCCGTCTATGGCAATAATCGCCTGCCGGTGGTGCCGCGCCATGTCTATCGCGCGGAGCTGCGGCTGGGGACGGAGCGGATGAGCATCTCGCCTTCGGTCGAATGGCTGCCGCAGGGGGCGTGGGTGGATTATGCCAACAGCAAGCGGGGCGGCCGCTATGCGATGCTGAACCTTGGAGCGCAGGCGCAACTGCGCGAGGGCGTGACGCTGTTCGTGGATGCGCGCAACCTGACGCAGAAGCGCGCGGTGGGCGATATCAGCGCGCTGGTGAAATATGCGGCGGATGATCCGGCGACGTCGATCGATGAGGGCAGCGTTGCTTTCTATCCGCTGGAACGGCGCGCCGTCTACGGCGGCATCCGGGCGCGCTTCTGATGGAATCGGGGGCATTGTATCGCGCGGTGTGGCGCTGGCATTTCTATGCCGGGCTGATCGTTCTGCCCTTGCTGGCCCTTATGGCGGTGACCGGGGCGCTGTATCTCTACAAGCCGGAGATCGAGCGGGCGGTCTATCACGACCTGATCGTCGCACCGGGCAGGGGGGCGATGATCGCGCCGTCGCACATGGTGGCTGTGGTAGAGCGGGCCAGCGGCGGGAAGGTCGCGCAGATCGACCGGCCTGCCGACGCGCACGAAAGCTGGCGGCTGATCGTGCGCGCGGAGGGGAAGCCGCCGGTCACATGGTTCGTCGATCCGCATGACGGCGCAGTGCTGGGGCAGATGACCGGCGGCGGCGTGATGAAGACGGTCAAGGATCTGCACAGCCTGGCGCTGACCGGGCCGGTCGGCAATCGGCTGGTCGAGGTGGCCGCGGGATGGGCAATCCTGCTGTGCCTGACGGGTCTCTATCTGCGCTGGCCAAGAGCGGGGAGCCGGGCGCTGGCGTTGCGCGGGCGGCCGGGCGCGCGGCTGTTCTGGCGCGACCTGCATGGCAGCGTCGGGATGATCGCGTCCGGTGCGATCCTGTTCCTTGCCGTTACAGGCATGCCCTGGACCGATATATGGGGCGGCGGACTGCGCAGCGTCGTGGCGGCGAACGGCTGGGGACGGCCGAAAATGGCGGTCATCCCCTGGTCCGCGCCGGTGAAGGACGCGCTGCCGTGGACGTTGCGCGAAGTTGGCGCGGCGGCAGGCGGGCCGGGCGATATCGGCGTCGATGCGGCACTGGCCCTCGCGACACGGCGCGGGGTGACGGGCGGGGTGATGCTGATCCGGCCTGCGATGCCGGGCGGGCCTTATCTGGTCGCGACGCAGGTGGTGCGGGCGGACGATGCGCGGGCGATCATGATCGACGCGGGGTCTGGTGCGGTGGTGCAGGATATCGACTGGCGGCATTTCGGGCCGGGGGCGAAGGCCGTTGAATGGGGCATCTCCACGCATCAGGGGCAGCAATATGGCGAGGCGAACCGGTTGGTGATGCTGGGCGGATGCGTCGCGCTGCTGCTGTTGTGCCTGACCGCGCCCGTGCTGTGGTGGAAGCGACGCGCCTTTGGCGGGCTGGGACCGCCGCCGGGCGCGCCGGTAAAGGCCGGGCGCGTCGTCGGGGCGTTGATGCTGGGGATCGGCCTGCTGTTTCCGCTGACGGGGGCGAGCATGGTGGTCGCGCTGGTTGGGGAGTGGGTCTGGGGGCGGGTGCGGTCAGGCGGCGCGGGATGAGGTGGTTCTGCGCAATCGAGAGGGAAGCGCTCCTCTCCGCTGCGACTAGGCAGCAAGCTGCCAAGTCTCGTTGCCTCTCCCCAATGGGGAGAGGCGAGTAGCTATGCGCCGGGCACGCCCAGCACCTTAGCCTCATCCCGCAATCGCCCGGCCTGTGCCGGGTTCGCGGTTATGGCGCGTTTGAGCGCATCGCCTGCCCTGGCGCTTTCGTTCAGGGTCATGCGGCTGCGCATCAGCATGATCCAGCCGTCGACATTGGCCGGATTGGCGCGCAATTTGCCCTCCAGGCTTTCCAGCATGCCCGCGATCATCTGGTCCTGCGCGCCCTTGGGCAGGCTGGCGGCGGCCTGCATCTGGTCGCGGGTCGGGCCGGGAATGGCGGCGGTGGCGACTGGTGCGGCGATGGTCGGATGCGCGCTCGGTTTGATCGCGGCGAGGCGGGGGGCGACGTCGATCTTGTTGATCTTGCCGACCTGCTCGATCGTGCGCCGCAGGTCCCCTTCCCACGGTGCGCCGGGCGGCGAGTCCGCCAGCAGCGCCAGCCAGGCGTCGATCGCGCCCTTATGGTCCCCCGTCAGATCCCTGCGCACTGCCGCGAAATAGCGGGCGCGCGGTTCCTTCGGGTCCAGGGCGAGCGCCTTGTCAAAGGCGGTCGCGGCGGCGGCGGGCATCGGGTTGCGCTCGTCCGCCATCACCAGCGCTTCGCCATAGGAGGACCAGAGGGTGGCGTTCTTGGGCGCAAGGTCGGTCGCGTGGCGGTAGGCGCGGGCGGCGTCGGCATAGCGTTGCCGGTCGAAATAGGCCCAGCCCAGTTGCTGCCAGCCCTCCACATCCTTGGGATTGGTCCCGACGCGGCCCTGGAGTATGCGCAACTGCTCCTCGGGGTCCGCCGATGCGTTGGGCGGGGCCATGGTCGGGGTTGCGACCGTCGGCGCGGCGCCATTGTCGCGGATCACCGCATAGCCGACCGAGACCGCTGCGATGGCGATCGCCCCCGCCAGCAATCCCCGTCCGAGCGTCAAACTTTCCAGCGCCATATATGCCCCTCATTCTTCCGCTTGCGGCGGTTCGCCCGGCGGCGCGTCCACCCATTTGCGCGCCACGTCATAGCCATGGCCCGCGCGCAGGAAAGCGGCAATCGCCTTTTGCCGCTGGTCGCGATCAATGGGTCCGGCGGCAAAGGGACCGATGCGTTTGCGTCGTGCGAAGGTTTCCGCCGCAGACCAGCGCGCCGCATCGGCCTGCGCATCGGCGTTCTGCCGGTCCGTTTCGGTGATGCCCGCGCCGCGCAAGGCTTCGGCGACGCGCCGGGGACCATAGCCGCGCCGGGTCATGGAAGCCCCCTTCATCGTTGCGAAACCGGCATCATCGATATAGCCAAGCTCGGCAAAGCGATCGACCAGCGCCTGCACATCGGGCGGCGTTTCCTCGCTCCAGCCGCGTTCGCCGATCTTGCGGTCGAGATAGAGGCGCAGCTTGGCGCGGCTGGTGGCGTAACGGCCGACATAATGGAGCGCCAGGTCGCGCAACCGGTCGGCATCCAGGGGCGGGCGCGGTCGTTTCGCTGTCATATCGTTCCATTGGCCCCCGCGCCATGTTTGTGCCACAGTCGGGCCGGAATTTGAACGTGGCTTATGCGCTATGGGTGCAGGCTAAGATCAAAGGGTGCAACCTGGCTGCAAAGATGCTAGCGGGCCGCGCCAATAGATAGTTGATAATGCGGTTACGCAATATGACGGGTTCGCACATATGACCAGCACCGACCTCATCCCCACGCCGACGATGGACGCGCTGCCCCGGCGGCTGTCCGATTTCGCGACGCTGGGCGAGGCGCTGGATTATGCGGCGGACGGCGTGCGTGGCCTGAACTTTCATGATGCCCGCGGCAATCTGGCGCGGCCCTATCCCTTTGCCAAACTGCGCGCGGATGCGATAGCCTGCGCGCACCGGCTGATCGCCCATGGGGTGAAGCCGGCCGACCGGATCGCGCTGGTCGCCGAAACCGGCGCCGACTTCGCGCAACTCTTCTTCGGGATCGTCTATGCCGGTGCATGGCCGGTCCCGCTGCCGCTGCCGACCAGCTTTGGCGGCAAGGAAAGCTATATCGACCAGCTCA
>CAZLSU010000049.1:0-22069 GCA_964562225.1 uncultured Sphingobium sp. | reverse complement strand
GTTGATCTCAGATAAGTAGGTGATGACAAGGATCACAATCAACGGAACACTCAAGACGCTTGAGGACTGGGAAGTGAGTAGCAAAGTGCCTGCTCAGACTATCAAGGAGCGTTATCTTCTCGGCTATGTGGGAGACATACTGCTCATCAGCAAAAAGGAGTGGCGTCTCATGGACGAACTTGCTGATGCTGAACCAAAGGATGATTATGAGAAGGCAATCCGCAAAATGATCAAAGCGGAGATTGCCCAGTTCAGGTTTGACATCATCGTTGAGCTATGTCGGGATATTGGCCTTGGTGTGTTCAAGCCCAGCGCTCTTAGGCGCAACCTATCTCGCGGCAATCAGCGAAGTGCTGTTCTGATGACTACCATGAACGAGCCAGTTGAAGGTGGGCTTCTGAGTTTCTACGGCCCGAAAGATAAGCCCCGTATGTCGTGGATGAAGGAACGCGCCGATCAGTGGTCGCGTTGGCAATCACCACTAAAGAGATAAGCAGATTATCAGTAGCAAGTCTCGAATGGACTGCTCACCGCTGCTGATATGGGAAAGCCCGGTCCAATGTGTGGCCGGGCTTTTCTCGTATCTACTTCTTGACCTTCTGATAAATCCATTCACCAATCCGTAGCAGGGTCCAAGCAATGGACAGCACGGCAGCGACCTGTGGTAAAATCTCTGCCACTGTGCCTAGCGCCAATCCTACGGACAGGAAATCAACGACACTCTTGGCTTCATCTGTGTGATGTATCATGGCACGAAAGCCACGCTAACGGCATCCGCCAATGGGGTGAGTTTGCCCATAAGCGCTGCTGTTGATGTGGACGCGATTGCCACAACGCCTGTTAGGACTTTCCAGTTTTTCAGAATGAACACACCGGCTTGGATGAGGGCTGTCTTAGTTGCTTTCTTCATCGCCAGCCTCCCACTTATCTTTGAGGGCTTCGATGAGGTCTGGCGCTTCGATGGGAGCCTGTGCTTCGATAACTGCTGGATCGACTGCCTGTGCGAAATCGAAGATGCTGTCTGACACACGGATTGCCTTGGCAGTGCCGAAATCAACTGTAACGATGCCATTGAAGTTGAATACGACCGTGCCAGTGGCGTTCGTATCTAGACCATAGAGTGCTGCCATTTCAGGTGTTTTGAAGCGGGCAATCTCTGTGATATTTGGTGTCTTTGTTTTGTTCTTGGCCACTGGTAAACCTCTCAAGCAAGTGTGTGTCCCTTGCGAGTATTTACCCATAGGGACACATCTTGCTCGATTGGATGAGCCTTACGAAAGCGGCTGTGTAGGCATCGTCGGAGTGGTAGTTGAAGCTGGCTCTTCACCATTCCAGACTGCGATGATGTTCTTCAATCGGGTTAGTTCGCTCTGTAGCTGGAACTTGGTTCCGTTCAGCATACTGACGTGCTGGCCAATGATCTGACCTGTCATGAAGTCCACTGGATTAGTGCGATGTGCGTCTGCGGCTGCTGCCGAGATATCGACCTGTTCCATCATGGCTTCGATAGCGAGAATGCTATTCTCGACAATCTCGCGCTGGGTCAGGTCAGGGTTGCTGTATTGGGTCATAGGGGGAATTCCTCTCTTTTGATTAATCCACCTATTTACCGCTTACACGAACGTCCATTTCCCCTTCGCCGACACGTTGATGTCTGAATAGCTCGCGCTCAGATTGCGCTGATAATTGTCACCATCATCTATCAAGCCGGTGTCATTGCCGCCTCGTACAGCGACGATCTGTAGATAGACATCAGCAAGGGAGCCGTCAGTGACTTCTTTTTCAGTTAGGTTCGCGGACGTATAAACAACACGCCAGATGCCGCCCATGTTCGCTGCTGTATCATTCACTGGCAAGCTGACAGAAGCTACCACAGCCCCATTCTTCACGAGGTAGGCGTAAATCCCGCCGTCCGCGTTGTAGGAGGTATAGAGCGGCTTTCCGTTGTGCGTGGAGGTGCTGCTACCTGCGTTGGTTGAATACTGACCAGAGATTTCCAGCATGTAGGAACCAATCGGTGAGCATTGGCCCAAACTCTCACTGTAGAGGACCGTTGAGCCGACCGGGATTTGTCCTCCATAGCTGGCAGAACCGGACTTGCGGCGAACGAACATCTGATAATTCAGAGCCGACACAGATAGAGTGCCACCGATCATCGTATCGCCGCTGATCCTCACGTCACCCACGATATCGACGCCGCCACCGCCATTTGCGTCTGCGTGGAGTGTCAACTGAGCGCGGCCATTTCCTGCTACTGCGGTCGTCTGCCAATATGCCGATGTCTTGCTTTCCATCGACGTGACAGCGGTTGCGAGTGTAGTGACGGAAGCCTCGTTGGAAAAGACGGTCATATTCTGACCCTGTTCCAACTTGACCTGACGCCAGTTGAGGGTGTTGACGACGCCACCGGACTTGTAAGCAACCAGACGTGCCATAATGTGTGTGGCATTACTGGGCGACTGAACCGTCATCTTCAACGCATTGCGACTAGAGCCATCGTTGCTGAAATCGTGATTAGCGATCCGGGCAGGGCCACCATTTTGGGTGATGTAATTGCCTGCGCCGTCATACCAGATCATTTCCAGATAGACGTGACCCGTGCCGCCGCTGTTGATGAAGAACGCACTATCAGCGGAGAACGTGTAATGCGTGCCACCGAAGATCGGGACGCGCTCACTTTCGATGTAATTGTAACCCTCGAAGTTCGTGCCGTTGCCTGTGACACGACCCCAGCCACCAGAAGTATGCGGGTTCCAGCCTCCGTGCGTCCCATTCCAATTCTTCATGCCATCAGCAAAACCGCCATTCTTGAGCAGATTGGGGCTTCCCGCCTGGACGATGGTCGTCAGGTTTGCGAGGCTGCTGTTGGCAGTCGCAATCGCCGTAGCGTTCTGGCTGATGCTGGCCTGCTGCGATGCTGCCGTTAGCGCGCCTGAACCCGGACTATATGGGCTAGGACCGCTGGCCTGCTCGTAAGTCTGGCGCAGCATTGGACGGCAGTACCAAGCATAGCTGTCGGTGAAGCCCTGTCCGCCGATTGTGCCGTTCTTGACGAAGATGATTGCGGCACGAGCAGCATTCGAGGGAGACTGGACTTTACCCCAGCACCTCTTCCAAGAGTTGATGTTGCGGCCACCCGCGTGACTACCTGCGTTGGGGTCGCTATAGTCGGATCGAATGCCCGTGCCGTTGACATCATACCAGTCAACTCTCAGGTAGGCTTCGCAACGATGTGCCGCGATTGAACCACTGAATTCATACCAAGTAGATGAACTGACGGCGACCTGATCGGAGTGCCATTGCGCCCAACGACCACCATTATCATCGCTCTGCTGGATGCCGATGTTATGTTCGTTTGTGGGACGCCATTCGTCGCCAGCGAGGTCACGCTGCCAAGACAGCGCATAATTGCCGTGAACGCTGTAGGCGTTCCATCCAACAGTATTGATCGCAAAAGTCGTCTCTGGGATGAGATTGCCGCCGCCGGTCGAGAATGTGGCGGCCAGATTGGCGCTGCTCGATGCTGCCGCTGCGCGATCAGTAGCGGTCGCCGCACTACCAGCAGCCGCACCCGCGCTGCTCGATGCTTCACCGGCCTTGATGCTCGCCGTGTTGGCACTGCCTGATGCTGATTGCGCGCGTTGTAGAGCTAATCCGCTTTCATAAAGGGCATTGCTGTAACTGCTCGATGCCGCTGATGCGCTATCGGCTGCTGCCTTCTCGGACGTGATGTCCTCGATGGTGATGCCGGTCATGTGCCAAATCTGGTTCGGCGCACCACCCGTGGTCTGGAACTCGAAGACTGGCTTCCAGAGGCTCTTCCAGTTACTATCGACGGTGAACTCTAGGCCGAACTTATTGAAGCCGGGGCTGTTGATGGCGATGTTGTTGACGCAACCCGCTGGCGTCGTGTCACCACCACGCCCAACCGCATTCGTATCCCAGATATTATTGTCGGTGGTGAGCAGCCAGAGCGAGACAATCTGACAATTGGTAGCATTGGTGTAGAACCAACCCGTGACACGATAGCGCCTACCCACTGTTTTGGGGACGCTCTCCTTGAACGTGATGCGATTGTAGGTGCCACCCTGACCACCCGCTTGCGCGGTGATATAAGGCTGCGGCCATCCAGAGTTAGGACCATGCTCCCAAGAAAAGCCGTTCCCGTTGTCACCCGCATACACATAGGCATCTTTTCCGATTGGACCGACGAAGTTAGGGAAGGTCTTGGCGAATTGTGCTTGCGCGCCAGCCTGAGCGTTCGACGCACTAACCTGACTACTCGACGCCGCATTCGCTGATTGGCTGGCCTCGCTGGCCTTGCTACTGGCCGTTGATGCCGATCCAGCAGCGGCACCAGCCGATTGCCCCGCCGAATTCGCGCTATTGCTCGCTAGACCGGCCTGTTGGGATGCTGTCGATGCCGATCCACTGGCATTGGACGCAGACTGGCTGGCTTCGTTGCGATAGGTGCCTGCCTGACTTTCATGGCCTGCTGCCGCGACACGATGATCCCATGCGGCACCTTCATGCGCGCCAGCGGCCTGACGGTTCAGCCAAGAATTGCTTTCGTTGGTTGCGGCGTTCGTCTGACTGGTGTTCGCTGCGCTTGCGGAATTGCCCGCTTCACTGGCCTTGATTGAGGCTGTTGATGCCGAACCCGCTGCGGCCTGTGCCGAACCATAGGCATTATATTCACCAGTGATGTCGCGAATTTCGACGGACTGGACGATGAAGACGCCCTGACTATCAAGTCTTAGTAGCGGTCGGACCCATTGGACGCCCTGATCCAACAGAGTGTTGGAATGAACGTCTAGGGTATGGGTCGCGTAGTTATTAAAGCCCCAACCTGCTTGACCATTGGAGATTGAAATGCCGGTGTTGACGTTGTTCCACTGGCTTCCGTCAGGCTTGAGGCCGATGGCGAAGATCGCACCATTAACGCTGACTTCATTGGCCTGCTGACCGAGCAGAAACCACTTGGCGGTGATGCGAAGAACATGATCGCGGACAAGCGGCAGACGTCCCTTTGTCGCAATATGTGGAGAGAATGCTGGGTTGTTTTGGACTTCGACAATGCGACCGAGGGTGCCGTGATCGTAGGCGTTGAAGCGCACGTCGCCTGTTAGATCGCTGGTGCCGCCGCCATAATCCCAAGTCCAATTCTTGAGGCTCTGGAATGTGGCAGGCATGAGAGCCTGTGCGGCGGTCGTGGCCGATACTTCTGCGCTCTGTGCTGCGCTGGCCGATTGTCCCGCCTGAGACGCGCTTGATGCCGCGCCCGATGCGCTACCTGCTGCGGCGCTTGCCGATCCCGATGCTTCTCCGGCTTTCGTGGATGCGGTATTCGCACTGGCAGATGCGGAATTGGCGTGCTGGCCTGCTTGGTCCGACTTGCTAGATGCTGTCGATGCTGAACCCGCTGCTGCGCCTGCTGAACCTGACGCCTGACTTGCGCTATTGGCGGCTAAACCGGCTTGCTCAGTTGCCGTGGATGCCGATCCACTGGCATTGGTAGCCGACTGGCTGGCCTGATTGCGGAACGTCTCTGCGTCACTGCGGAATTGAAGGGCATTTACGGCCTGCTGATAAGCTGCTTCTTTCTGCTGTTCGGCATTAGTGGCGCTGGATGCGGCATTAGTCGCGCTGCCGCTGGCCGCGCTTGCGCTCTGTTCTGCGCCTGTCTTGGAAATGGCTGCGCTTGATGCGCTCTGCGCTGCCGCATTGGCAGAACCCGACGAATGATACTCGCCGGTGATGTCGCGTATTTCGATTGATTGGACTGCGAAGTTGCCCTCATTGTCAAGACGGAAAAGAGGGCGGGTCCACTGACAGCCTTGGTCCAATAGAGCATTGGAATGGACTTCAAGGGTATGCGTGGCCCAGAAACTGCCCCAGCCAAGTTGCCCCTCTGAAATCTGAATTGGGGTGTTGATGCTGTTCCAGTAATCACCAGTCGCTGCGCTGTCGGGCTTGATGCCGATGGCGAAGAGCATTCCATTGACTGGAGAGCCAAGCTGCCCGCCGGTCAGCGCCCATTTGACGGTAATGCGATAGACTTTGTCGCGAACTAGCGCGATGCGGCCCTTGGGAACGATATGGGGGCTAAAATGCGGGACGTTATAGACATCAAGGATGCGACCTAGAGAACCATGGTCAAATGCCCCGAACCTGCTGTCGGTTGACAGATCGCCGGTTGCGCCACCCCAATCGCTCGACCAGTTTTTGATATCGCCGAAAGTGGACGGCATGAGCGCCTGCGCGGTAGTCGATGCGCTGACCTGTGATGCCATGGCTGCGCTGGCTGACTGACTGGCCTCTGTGGCTTTGCTCGATGCCGTCGATGCGCTGCCCGCCGCTGCCTGAGCAGAACCATTCGCGTTGGACGCCTGCTGCTGGGCTTGATCGCGCGCTGTTTCGCTGGCAGTTTTCGCCGCGTCGGAGGCCGCACGAGCAGCATCACTATTCTGGGCAAATCCTGCTGCTCCGTCTTTAGCGGAGACGGCTAGATCTTTCGCCGCGTTGGCAGCAGATTGGGCCGCCTGTGCGTCGGTCTTGGCCAGTGCGGCAGTATTGGCCGCTGTCTGGGCATTGGTTTCGTGTTGGGCTGCTGCGCTGGCAGATGCTGCCGCATTTACGGTCGTGCCATATGTCGTTTGTAGATCAACCGCGATCTGTTCGGCCGCCGCAATGTCGGCCTTTAATTGTTCGCTGGGGATCAGGACGCCATTCGCGTCGGTGATCGCATCAATGACGGCTTCTGCTGGCTTGCCGGCGACTTGGGTGCCTGTAGGCGCACCAACAGTCGCATTATCCTCCGGCTTGCCGGGACCGTTGATCTTCTCCCACTTGGCGCTTTCGGCCATTGCCTGTGTGAGCGCGATCTTGGCCGCGTACAGACCTTCCCACGCTGCGCGATATCCAGCACGGTCAATTGGCGTATCCTGCGAACCGTCATTCCATGCTGGGGATAGGCTGTTCAGGTAGCCGTTCAGGTCATTGAAGCGGACGTTGTATAGGTTGAGTTGGCTGGAAACTGCCCATTGAGCGGCATCGCTGTTCAGCTTGTTCCAGTCGGCAGTCTCGACCGCGTATTGCTGGACCCAGTATTTCTTCTCGGCGCGATCAAGGACACCATCAGCGGCCATCGCATCGAGACGCGATAGCTGAACCTCAACTTCGGCCTTCGTTTCGTTGAATTCGTCTAGGGCATCCTGAAATGCCTCGTCGGTGACATAGCCGTCAGCGTCGAAGATCGACGGGCTGATTTCGCTAGTGGTGTGGACCGAGAAGCAGCGACTATGACCAACCAAGACTTTCCAGACCGGGCCTGTGCTGGTCTTTTCTTCATGGCTGATAACAAGGGGGAGGGTAGAACGATCGCTGCGAAGCTGGCCACGATTTACAGGCGCGTAGAAGTCACCAACCTGCCAACGACCAGCGCCATCGGGAATGAGATAGCCACCGGCTTCATAAACTGCGCGATAGACGATATCCGCGACATTCGTTGCTTCCTTGGCGTAGAAGCACCATTCGGCATCAGCGAACGCACCAAATGTGCCGAAAGTAGCAGTGGGCTGGACTTCACGAATTAGCTGCTGGGTGATCGTCTTGACGGTGTTCGTGTAAACGCCGTTATGAAGAGCGCCCTGAACATCACAGGTTAGCTTCTGACTTGGCTGACCACCGAGACGGAATAGACCATGTGCGTTACAAGTCGCCCATTGACCGGGCTGTAGATCGAGCGCGATCAGTTCATTATATGTGGAGACGTTGCCCGAAGAAGCAGCAAGCTCTTGCGCGTATTCGTAGACGGTCGGGATACCAGCAATCGGGCCATAGCCGTGAACCTGATAGACCAGATAAACAGTGTCGATCTGAACCGGTGATACGGTCCTACAGAAACCATGAGCGCGGGGCTTGAGTGTGCCTTTGATCCCGGCACCGCCTTCAAGGCCACCAGTGCCTTCATATTCATCGAATAGGGCAGGGCGCTGTAGATCGGCTTCGCTACCTAGAAGTGCGACACTTGCGTAGATTTCTTGTCGATTGAAACCACTGACACGACCTGCGAACACCTGAGTATATTGGGAGAAAGGATCGCCATCTTCGCCATACCAGCAAGAGGCCAAGGCGTTGGACCAGTCATAGGATGACCATTCCTCGTTGCCATAAGCGTCCGAGCAGATGAACTCTAGATCGCCATAACTGATCGTAGGAATTTGAAGCTGGCCACTCGACATCAGGTTCAAACTGAATGTCGGCAGTGTCTCTAAGAGCGGTAGCCATTCCTTGTTGTCGAGATTGACGCCAGCATTGCTGACACCACGACGCGACATACGAATGGTTGCTAGTTGGCCGTCCGGTTTAACCGGAGTGACTTCGATCAGATAGTTCTTTCCCATCCATTACTTACCACTTTGGTAAGGATGGAAATTGGGCTTTATTGGATCGTCGTAACCGTCAGTTCCAAGGTGTAGATGTCACCAGTGATGAATGTCATCTTAGGCGCACCGACCATCGACACGAACGCACTTCGCTTCTGCTGGAACGTGTCGCCATAGATGGGGATGAACAGAAAGCCACGTCGATCACTGGCAGCTAGGCAGAAGTCTTCCCACACCTCATAATATGAAGTGGTATCCATGCCTGACAGATTGATCTTCCAAGTCGGCTTCGTGAGGAACTTCCTCAAATAGCTCTGGCCCTGATTATCGTATGAGACTTCCGCGCCTACGTCGATGCCATCCCATTCTACCGCCGTGCCAAGGATCAGATTGCTCACTTGAACATAACCCGCTGGATTGCCGGTCGATGTTAGTTCAATGTGGATAACTGTGTGGGTAACTGGGCTGCTCAGTCGAAATACCACCATGCCGCCTGTTGCCTTCGCTACACCTGAATAAGCCGGAATAGTCTGGTCGATTGCTGGTGCGGTCGTGACTGTCGTGGTGTCATTGGCAGTGCGAATGCGGATTGTATCGGTTGCGCGCAAGTTCGTTCCCACAAGCGCAATCGTATCCCACGCGCCAGTCTGCGACAGCACGAGATTTACCCCTGTCAGCCCCGTGGAGCGCCATACAAGCGCCTTCTCGTCATGTAGCATGTTAGACGCGCTCGTAGCGTTGGCCGTGCTGCTGGGCGCGATAGACACGCTCTTGGGCAGGACGAAAACTGTGCCTTTGTCGATCATTATCCTCGCACCTCCACAGTTGAGATGCCCTCGTTGAAGTCGATTGATGTGCCGATGCCCTTCATAGGTTCATCGACCGCATCATGGTCTGCGACTACTTGCCATTGCGGAGGACCGCCGATGAAGAAGTCCAGCCAGAGCAAACCCTCAATCTGATGCTCAAAGAGACGAGGATGCTCATTCTCAGCGAGTATCTTATCCGCAAGCGCTTCGGCTGCTGCCTCATTGAGTGAGGTATCAATGGTGATCTGCCCCGCACCATCATTGAGTGCGAGAACGCCGGGATTGGTTGCGATGGCTTTGCGATATTCCTGTAAAACGAACAGCGCGTGATCTGTATTCTGGACTGACATTGGGTTCTCCTATTATGTTTTATTTACGTCAGTTCGCATTAAGCAGGACGCCGTTTTGTCCGGTTAGGGTCTGGGTGATCTGACGACTACCAGTCAGCGCATTTGCGATGATCTCTAGATACTGGTTGCTCGTGTTGATCGCCTGTGTCTGGGTTTCGATTGCTGCTGTCTGTGTCTCAACCGCTGCCGTGGTGCCTTCTGCGCCACTTGCTTTGTTGAACTCGCCGGTCACATTGCCGATTGCGCTTTCAGTCAGTGCGGTCAGATCACCAACGATGCCCTGATAAGCAGAAGTCTGCTTGCCGTAGATGTCGCCTGCTTGCCCCAGAATGTCTTGAACGAGTGTGTTGAACTCGTTGGTATCGACTGTTCCACCCGATGTGAGTGTCTGACGGAACTTATCTAGTTCGCCCATATCCTCATTCAAGAGAGCCAATGCCGACTTACCAGCGCCTTCACCCTTCAATAGCTTGAGGGTGTCATTGAAGCCGGTCAACTGTTCGTCCAGTATCTCTTTCAACTTGATGCTGCGATACTGCTCGACATTCGCTAAGTCTGCTGCCGAGGCACCAGCGGCTTTCATCTGCTCAGTCAGAGTGTCGATGTCTTTAGTGGCTTCCTCCACCGCGCCCTTGATCGGGTTATTGAACTTCGCCAGTGCGTCGAGAATGCTCTCATAGGACTTTGCGAGGCTCAACGCTTGCTCGTCGCCGTTGGCGCTGATGACCATCTTCGAGAATTCACTGATGCCTGTCAGGATGCCGTCCTGTAGCGCGACTTGAATAGCGTATGCGATTGCGGCCTCAGCATCATCGCCGAAGTCCGTTACGTCGCTATATTTGCCCTTGAGCTTCCCGGTGCGTCCGGTGTCACTGACGCGCCAGTCCTTCTTATACATGCCGATGGACACCGAAGGGGAGCCGGTGAGCGTTGCGCCCAGTTCTGCTGCGATGCCCTGTAGGCCGCTGATGACCGAACCGGCTGCGCCGCTGGCATTATCCTTCCTTGATGTGCTGTTGCCCTTGAGGCTGCTCACACCAAGTTCGCCACCGGCTAGCTGGCCGATGCTGGCTGTGCCGTATTTGGTCTTTTTCAGCAGGCCGCCGATTGTGCCGCCGAGCAAGGAGCCGATGGCCGATCCCAATGGACCACCAACGCTACCAAGCGCACCGCCTAGCTGCGACCCGGTTGTGCTGAACTTGCTCCAAAGCTGTTTGCCGACACCGGCAATCTGGCTACCCATTTGCGCGCCAGCCATTGCCCCGCCGACTGCGCTGCCAATGCCCTTGACGAAGCTGCCGCCCTTTGCCGGGTCGAACGCATCCTTGAATGAGCCAAAAGATGTGGAGAGGGATTTCAGCGGATCACTGAATACCGACTTGATGCCCTTGCTGCTGTTGCCGAATAGCTGATCGTTGAAATTGGACGCGCCACTCTGAACCGCAGAGCCAAAAGCGTTATTGGTGATCTTGCCATCTGCGCCGACCGTCTTACCCAGCAGATTTGCGATGCCACCAAGGACGCCGCCCTTCGAGAAGTCACCATTCGCGGCTGCGACCATATTCTGAATGGCCTGGCCGATCTTGCCGAACGCTGCGCCCCACTTACCGCCGATCTCGTCACCAAGGTCAGATATCGTCTGACCCCAATGATCGCGCATGACATCAGCGCCCTTGGACGCGGCATCCGCAATGCCCTGTAAAATCTCGTCACGGACCTTGGTGGACATCTGCCCGGTGGAGACAGCGTAATCGAGCGCAGCGTTCTGGAACGCCTGTGTCTTGGCCAATTGATCGCTGTTGAATGTCTTGCTGTATTTTTCAGCAAGCGACTTGGCCGTGTCGAGCATCTTGCCCTGCTTGGCCAGTTCGGCGGTTTCAGCCGCACGGGCGCGAACGCGATCCATCAACGTGGCAAGGGTCGCGTCATCAATGACGAGATTATCTTTCAGGATACCGGCTTTGAACTCCAAGCCAGCTTTCTCGACAGCAAGCTGCTCGTCAGTCATCCCCTTCAATTTGCTCTGATGAAGTGCCTGTTCAACACCAAGGTCGAGCATAGCTTTGCGATGCTCTTCCTGCGCTGTCTGAATAAATGCGTTGGCTTTGGTCTGGTCAAGCAATGTGGAGAGACGGGATTTTTCATCCGTGGTGATGTCGCGGCCCACGAGCTTCTGATACTCAAAGACCTTCGCTTGCTTTTCACGCTCCTGCGTATTCAGCTTCGAGAGCGCTAATTCTTGTTCCAGTCCCTTCCAGAACTCTTCCTGTTGCTTGGCTTTGTCGGCAGCATCGCTATTGCTCTTACCATCTTTCTTCGCAGTCGGGCTATCTTTGCCCATAGCCGCGAAGTCGATGTTACCAGCAGCGCCGATGCCTGATGCTTGGTCGATCCACTTCTGATTGCCCTTCTTGTCGCCATAGATTTTTCCAGCGCCATCCCAGACAGCCCCGGCGACCTTCTTGGTGCGCTTAAATGACAGGTCGATATTGTCGAAGCCGGAGAAGTCACCAGTCATAGCCTTCGCAATCGCTGCGCCGGTCTGCGAGAACATCGCCTTGATTTCGGCAAGTGCGACGGCGAATACGTTGGGTAATTGGTTGGCGATGAACTCGCCTGCGCGCAGAATGCCAACGAGCGCTTGACCAGCGGACTGGCCAGCTTCGCCAAAGCTAGGCATCATCCAGCCAAAGAGAGCAGCAAAGCCCTTCTGGATGAGATTGACCACAAAACCGGCTGTCTGACCGATGTAACCGAGAACCGATCCGACGACCTTGCCGGTGATGGAAAAGACTGTGCCGATATAGCTGCCTGCGACAGCCAAATTCTGTAGCAGTGTGGTAGCGCCTTCTGCGCCGCCGAACTGGACCGTGAATAGCTGGGCTACGCCTTTGCCGACTTCCCAGATGCCGTTGAGCAGGCCACCGAAGATATCCATCAGACCTGACACCAACGGCGTCACCGCGCCGATGCCTTCCGCGAGGGCGTTTGTCATTTCCTTGACGGTCTGGCCAAACATGCCGTCACCAAGGGTCGCCATGAGCAGGAAGAACTTATCTTCCAAGTTCGCAAACGCGCCGTTGAGCGTGTCCATTTGACGAGCCATTGCGCCGCCGAAATTGGTAGCGCCGATGCCGACGAGGTATTTCTGAATTGCGGTTGCGTTCTTGCCGACCGTGGTGGTGATGCCTTGGAAGGTGAAGGCGACCTTATCGCCCTCTTGCTTGGCCTTGATGC
This sequence comes from uncultured Sphingobium sp., assembly GCA_964562225.1. Lineage (GTDB taxonomy): Bacteria > Pseudomonadota > Alphaproteobacteria > Sphingomonadales > Sphingomonadaceae > Sphingobium. The sequence goes on along the minus strand of CAZLSU010000049.1, from coordinate 9,286 downwards.
CAAACTCCTTCAAACGCTCGAATTCGCCAGTCACGGCATCCGCGACGGCTTCGATCATTTGGCTCATATTCTTGCCCATCGCGGCAGCGGTGTTGCCATAGGACATCATGATCGCTTCGGACGTGGCTAGGCCGAGAGCGCGTAGCTTGGTGAAGCCCTCAACGGACTGGCTCAAAGAGAAGGGGGTTTTATTGGCGAAGCTGACCAAGCCAGCCCACGCGCTTTCCATCAGCGTCGTGGATTTGACCATCGTGAGCAGATTTGCTTGGAATTTCTCGACCTGAGCAGCGGCGGAAATACCAGCAGCGCCAGCGGCCAAGAACGCGACGGTGATGCCGCCGATGATACCGGGCAGGCCCAACGACATGAGCGCTCGACCGGCTTGCGTGAACATACCGACTTTACCCGCGCTGTCATTGGCTGCTGATCCGACTTTGCCCAGCAGACCAGCATTCTGCTCAAGGATGCCTGCCAGACCTTTGCCGTTGACGGTCGCACCATCTAGGAATGTGGTGAACTTCTTGCCTTTGCCCGACGCACTGGATGCGGCAGAGCCGACGCCATTGATGCTGTCTTGAGTGACACGAGCCTGCTTTTCAGCCTTGGACGCTGAACCCACAATATCGTTGAGAGCCTTGTTGACACGATCAGCCCCGGCCTTTGCGCCAGAGCTGTCTATGCTCACTCGAATTGTTCTCGCAGTCTCCACACCATAACCCCACCAATCATCGCTCTATAGTGATTATTTACCGCCCTTCTTCGCACCCTTGGTGCTGGCTTTTGCGCGCTCCGCTTCGATGGTCAGATAGGCGTTATCGAGTTCTCTGATGATGCGCTTGAATGCCCATTGCTCGCGCAGAGTTAGTCGCAGAATGGGCTTTTCTGAGTAGGCTTCGATCTTGCTCACAGGGATGGGTCTTGCGCTCATCCCGTCGTGACGTTCAGAACTCAATTCCCAGAAGGCGTCATAGTAGAAGTCATGTTCCTGACGAGGCGAGGACGAGAGCAATTCAAGAAGCCTCTCGTCGGTCGGGTTGGCGGCCACATCTTTGAGAAGTTGTGCGCCGCCTTTAACCTGATACCACCTCAGGAACTCTGTTAGTTTTTTGCGATGTCGCCTGCGTCAATCATAGGATCAACTGCGTCGTCCTCATCAGGAGCATCGACCAGTTCCTCTTCCGCCTTGAAGTTGTCGATGTCGCTGGCTTGCGAAACAAGTTCACTGAATACGAACAAGCCGATTTCCGTCTGGGTCAGGAATTCAAACGCAACGTCCTTGTTGAAAGCTACAGGGCCGTTCTCATCGTTGATGTCCTTCCAGCCAAACATCGCGAGATGAACAAACTGATGGATGACCTTTTCCTGATCCGTCTTGAGCAACTTGATGGTTGCCTTGTGGGTGCGCTGATAGCGTTCACGGGCCACCTTGAAGAATGGGCTGTAGGGATCGTAGCACTTCACATCGAAGGTGCCGTAATAGACGCCGTTTTCATCAATCGCTACACTGACGCCCTTATCGGCAAGTGTTTGATCGTAACGGCTTGGGGTAACGAAATTGACCATTATTGTGTTCTCCTTCTAGTCATCGCCACTATTTAGCCAATAACTAGGAGGGCAAATCATGGTGTTGGGCAGACCATTTCTAGCCTGCCCAACTGCTCTGTCGTTGATGAAGGAGAACTACAGAGTTATACCAGCTTCTCGATAACGAGGGCTGTGCCTTCGGTGCTGTCATAGGCACCAGTGACTACAACGCGGATCAGCATGTCATCTTCGGTAACGTCTTCTGGAATGGAAGCCTGACCGTAAACGGTGAACCTGCGGCCATAACCCACGATACCTAGATCAAACGAGAATTCCTGCTTGTCGCCTGTGAAGAGCGCCGCATAATCAACGCCCGTTTCGCGGTAGAAGGTCAGATTATAGGTCACGGCACGAGCGCCGGAAGCCGCAAAGCCCACAGGAGCATTGCTCGACAATACATTGCGTGGAGTGCGCGACTGCTCAACCGACAATTCCAGTTCAGTGAACTTCAAAGCGGTCGATCCACCAACGGTGACATTCAGGACTTCGTGACCAAGGAATTCATAGGCAGCATCATCAACCGGGGTTGCGGTGTGGGTGCCAGTGATTGCGCTTTCGTCAACCTGCTTTGCGCCGCTGAAATCGAAACTCAGGGTTACGGCTTCTGCTGCTGTTGCGGTGAGGGTGAAGTTAGTTGGAACGCAACCAGTGCTGACCTTGAATTCGTTGTTGGTCAATTGGCTGATGTGCGAGAAGGATTTATCGGTCTGACCCGCCTTCAAGACATTGCCAGTATATTGTCCGCTCACAGCACCTTCCATGAGGAAGTCCATGAAAGGCGCGCAAATGGCGTTGAATTCAAGGGAGCCGCTTACCGACTGATTGCCACGACGCGAACCATTGGCATTGCGACCTGGCTTGATCGTGTCGCTATCGACATTGCCACCGTCTTTGACAGGTAGGCTATCGCCAGCTTTGCGGGGAATATCATAACGTGGGCCAGTTGTGGCCAGAACGCCGAATGTGACTTCGGGAATTAGGGTGACTTTTACGTCAGACGATCCGATGAAAGGCATCTACATCTCTCCATATCAATTGAAACACAGGAGGCTGCGTGCCTCGCTGATATTTACCGAGGGATATGGAGAAGTGGCGTTTGGACGCCTTTATGATGCGCGCTTGGAACGCCAGTAGATCAGCAGATTAATTCGCAGATACTTGTCATCTGGAACGCGCTGGACGTTGAACTTGTAAACCTCTGTTGCGAAGTCATCGCTACGCCAGCCCTTGAATGCGGTCATGCCTAGATCAGCAATGTCCCATGCGTTCAATTCGTCGGCCTGAACAACGAGGCTCTTGGGCTGATTGATCTGTAGAGTTGCGATGCCGACTTGCTGCCAGACATTGCTACTGCTCACAGTCAGAAGCGTTGAGGCATCTGGATTGAAGGCAAAGACTGCTGACAAGGCATTCTCATCAATCTCATAGTCGTCATCTGCGATGTAGAAGGAGAGGTCAGGTGCCGACGCCGCGAGTGATAGGCGCATCTTCCTGTTAAGTGCTATTCTGTCCTGACTGAGCATTATTCTCCCCCGGTCTGATTGTAACGCTCGACCACATTCTCGACGAAATTGGCCGGTGATTGAGATGAGGAGCCATCGTTTAGCTTGCCGATGTAGGCGACCTGATTTTCTACGACACCTTCGTCAAATGGCTTAGCAGGCGCAGTTGCGTGCCATCCACGTCGCGCAGTGCCATCTTTGACTGGGGTGGCCAGAATGAGGTCACGTTGAACGTCGAAAGTCGTTTTCTGAGCGTAGTCGAGAAGCTGTTGCTCGGTCAGGGCCACATCTGCTGCGATGTTCTTTTTCAAATCGCTGAAATCTATTTTCATGATCCTGACCCCACTATCGCGATCCAGCCAATCGGGATGCCATCAGGTTCGTCGGCTTCGACCGATCCAACCCGATATGATTTGCCCGCAAGCGTGATGACATCGCCGGGTAGGGGTTCGAACCACATATCGAACGCGGTTGCTTCAGCTTTGCCGCCACCCTCGACGGTGATCTTCACCGTGCGCTTGGCGACATTCACATTATGTGGAGTGACTGTCTTGCTCGACACCTTGCCGGTATCGGGGTCTTTGATGCCGCCAGTCGTGCGCGTAAGGATCGCAGGGACGCCAAAGGTCGCCTCAATCTCGCTACCTGGCCCTACAGCGGCCCTCAGGTTCTGGTAGAAGCTCATCGTCCGCTAATTCCGAACGAGATGCCCCTTGGCTGCGCGGTTGCGCTGAATGGGGCTAGGAGGCCGGAGATGACGGGGTAAGGATCAGCCGGGGTGTCGGCAAAATCCTTCTTCACGCTTGCGCCGGACGCGGCCTTAATCTCGCTGCTGGTCAGCGCGGCGGTCACGGCGATAGGGAAGGGTGCCTGTTCCGCTAATAGCGCGATGCCGACAATCAGGCGTTCGGATGGCTCGTCGGTGTTTAGGATCGAATATGGGATGCCATAGACACCAAGGGCATAGTCCAAGGCTTCGTGAAGCTGCGATGCCTCAACGGCATCCTTTCCACGAGCGGTCAGGACCGCGTTAATCTGTAAAAGGGTGATGGCCATTGGATACCTCGACTGTTTCGTCAGATACTTATCGAGACATCATGGGAAAGCCCCAGCGCAGAGCGCTAGGACCGTCCCTTTGTTCAGCGATTATGCGTCGTTGAACTTGATGAAGCGCAGACCGAACTGTGCGTCTGGCGATACCTTTGCCCAGCTTGCTCCGGCTTCAAGAACGCTCTTCACAAGCGCTGGAGTGGTTGGGATTGCTCCGTTGAAGTCCAAGCCCTGTGGGTGGATTACACGCGAGAAGCGCGAGTGAAGGATATCAGCACCACCACCACCAGCGGCCAGTGCGCGACGCGATACTTCAAAAGCCTGCTGAGCAGTGCCTTCGCCGTAGCCAATCGAACCAGTGCGAGCCACGATAGCTTCGTCGTCGGTCAGCTTGTTGGTCTTGAGCAGGGTGAAGCCCTGATAAGTGGCAAAGCGGGTGTTGACATCAGAAGGCGCAACAAAGCCATCATTCTTGGCCTGTAGCTTCGCATAGCGACCGTGGCTTACTGCCATGACGTTGAATAGCGAGGACCATTCTTCACCAGTTGCGATTGCGTCATAAATGACAGCCATGTCCCAATCCGTAGCGACTTCATGTGTGATTGCTGTATTGGCAGCAAGAGCAGCACGAGCGCCGACTAGGGTGGAGAAGAACAGGGACTTGGTGATCGCATTACGATGACCGGCCAGCGCAGTAGCTAGATCGCCCTGCTTGCCATACTGAGTGACAATCTGGGTCAGGTCAGTGGTTGCCAGCGCATAGTTGAGATCAAGGCGCATAGCATCATAGGTGCCGCCCTCGATGGAACCAACGTCGCCTTCGCTGTTGATGTTGTCATTGGTGACGTTGAATGCTTCACCGGAAATTGGCTTGAGATAGTCAAGCGTGACCTTGCGAGGTCCGCCGTTGGCAAGTGCCTGAACTTCTGCGCTGGTAGCGGTCAAACCGGACTGAACTAGCTCATTGGTTTCCTGAGCAATGACCGAGACGCGAACGTCCATCTTGCGTTCCGAACCAGCTAGACCAGCAATTGTGGTGTTCGTGATTGTCATATTCTTTTCTCTCCTTACGGACTGTTTTCACGGCCCGTTACGAAGAGCCGGGAGAGCGTTTCTGGCTCTCCCGGATATTTACCAATGTGGTTGTGTGGACCTTCTCTGGACGCCCTTAGACGCGAAGGTCTGGACGGTTGATCTTATCAGCGATTGCGTTGCGCTCTGCGTCGGGCAAAGCGTCAAACTCATCAAACTCTGCGGGTGTCTGTGGAGCCTTTGTCCACTTGCTTGCTTTCGTGCCGTCGAAGCCGGTCGAGCCGCCGCCGCTGTTATCTGGTGCGCTGGTGTAGCGCTTGCCTGCTGCGGAGAAGTAGGCTTTGCCAAAGTCATCTGGCGATTGATCCTGAATGGTCATCTGACCATCAGCATCTAGAACCATCATACTCTTGATGTAGGCAGATACCATCGGAGCATCATCAGGCTGGACCTTGTGCGCGATCAACAGCTTTGCGATTTCGGTTTCGGCTTTGTATGAATGAAAGAACTTGGTGGCATCAGCGGCTTTGCCGTTGGCCTTTTCTAGATCACCAGTTAGCTTTGTGATTTGGCTCTTGAGACGGGTTACTTCGTCCATGTTAGCATTAGCAGCGTTCTCTTCAGCTTCTGTCTTTTCGCGTTCAGCAGCTTCGGCTTTGCGCTTCCACTCATCGCGTTCACGCTTGAGTTCAGCATTATTCTTTTTGAGACCCGATGTGTCCTCGGACGAGGTTTCGGTGGTTGTTTCAGTGGTCATATAATTCCTCTCAGGCCCAGCCTGTTTAGGGGTGCGGCCCTGCCGCGTGTTCGCAACGGCCCAACCGTTGCCTTCTATTTACCGCTGTCAGTCGAGTGAGAGGCGTTTGCGTAGCTGCGCGAGTGACAAGACCGTCCCGTCATCGCGGATCAGGTCAGGCAGTTTCAATTTGCCCTCACGGAACATCTGAGCGCGGACTGGACCGAGAATGTCGTCCTGTGTCGCGGCTCCCTTCTTTGTGAGCCAATCATCAAAGCGCAGATCACCCGCGATCTTGCCATCAATGCTCGCACGATCACCGGGCGGCACGTCATCGAGGTCTAAGCCCATTTCTCGATATGACTTGGTGACAGGGAGGGAATGAGAACGGCATCCGATATGCCTTGGGGGCATCGGGCCGGTTCCAATAGGGAAGACCTGGCCTGACAATGCCGCACAGGTAATCGTCGTGCGGCTGTCGAATGTGGCCAGAAACTGCCAACCCTTGACCACATTGGAATTTGCCGCCCATGTGGATTGAGCAGCCACGTTGCTGACGTGCGCAGTTGCGGTTCGCACCACGGATTGCGCGGATCGGCGGCTAATATCTAGGATGCCGTCGCGATAGCCGTTGGCCTTGGTTCCCCTAATGCGACGAACAATTGCGTCCGTGCCTTCACCAGCGACCATGCCTTTGCGAATTTCGCCTTCGATACGGGCCATGCGGCCAGCTTCCATGCCGTCTGTCCAATGCTTGAGCAGATGGCCTTCCATGGGCGAGGTCGTAACAAGGCTTCGCAGCAGGGCAGGAGCAGGGACCGTGGCAGCTATCTCAATGGGTAGCGCCTTGGTCAGGGTCGATGCTTGGAAGTCGGCTTCAACGAGTGCGAACTCGGCCAGCTCGTCATTCAGGGCATTCGCGACCTTCTGATAAACCGCGCTGTTTATGACGCGAAGATCGGCCAGCATTTCCTTGATGCGCTTCGTCGTCGCCGGGCCGGTATCAAGGCCGCGTTCGGCAATTCGTGCTAAGCGGACGGCCAGCTTATCGAGCAAATCCTGATCGGCGCTGTTGAGCAGGGCCACAATGTCGGCAGCAAGCCCACGGCTGTAGCGCTGGGCATCGACGGCATGGCGAATTGCGGCATCCTGTAGCCGCTCATTCACAGACATTATTCAGCCCCGGTGTCGGATGCCGATGGTAGGGCTAGGGGCAAGTCGATGACTTCTGCGTCAATCTCTGCCTTATGGGCTTCCCACTTGAGAGTATCATCCTGCCAGCCACCAGCGCGGAGGGCATAGAAAGCCTCTTTCTCGGTATAGAGGCCAGCGGCCTTCAAGTTACGAATTTCGGTAACTTCCTGAGGTGTCAGCTTCGCCGGGACAAGATCGACATTCAGGGTAAAGCGGGTTTCTGGATCATTCTTTGATGCTGCGCCCATCCACCACGACAGCCAGCGCAGGACTTCTTCCATGTCCTTGGCCACCGAATTGGTAAGCGTGACGATTGCCGCGTTTTCGGAGGTGCGACGGATTGCCAGTGCTTCTGCTGCTTCTGGTGCTGCCTTCTCATCCTGTAGAATGCGAGAACCAAGTGCCGACATCTGGCTCTTCAATTCCTTTAACTGCTCACGGATAGCCACGACGCTAGTGCCTGAGAATTCTAGGAAGTGGACACCGGCTTGTTGGCCCTCACCACCAGCCCCATGAATTTCCCAGATATGATCCGAACCCGCTGGATAGACGTTCGGGATTTCATTCCCGTGTTCGTCCTTCTTCTTGGCAGGATTAACGACGACCTTCTGTGGACCGGCGCAGTTGAAGAGCGCAGACGCATGATCGCCCTCTAGAATGTAGTGGTTACAATTGACGTTCACTACGTCATCGAGAAGTGACTTAGATGGCCAGCGGTCCTTCTTCTTGGTCGTCACTAGCTTGAATGGGATGAAGTCCAGTGGCTTGCCATCACGGGTCGGAACGACAGTGCGGCTCTTGTATTCTCCCTTGCTATCTTCGCGCTCGTGGATCGTCACGGTGTAAATGCCGTTGGGCAATTGTAACTCACGATAAGCGTTCTCGCCATCACTCAGCTTCATGTAATCGAATACCTGCTTGCCGCCCCTTCGGCCGACACGATGATCTAAAATGGCTTCGAAGGGGTAGAGAACCAAGAAGGGGTGAAAGCCTAGATCAATAGCGTTCGCTCCGTTGAGGTTCACTGGCTTGTCTGCTTCCGATGGAGCATCAACGCCGATCATTGTGTAGTTGGTTTGGAGGGTTTCGCTGATTAGCTTCTCACTGTAGAGTTCGATGCTCTCCATATCATATGTGATGCTGTCTTTGATGACACTGACTGTTGGGCTTACCAGCACGGGGTCTTCTTGGAACACGAGGCTCAAGCATCCGTCGAGGACGCGAGCAGCGGCAGGGAAGAAAGATGTCCTGCGTAGGAAGTTCTTGAAGGGCTGACCCCTTGGGTCCATGCCGACACTGGGAACAGGCATGTAGAGGTCGAGAGCGGCTTTGACAGGGTTCTCACCACCGACAAAATCGCGGACCTTCTTAACTTGTGGAGCGTGGCGACTGAGCCTGTCGCTCTGGATGTTCTGTTCTGTCATGCGGGCACCTGAAATTGTTGTTCAGGTATTTACCGATGAGTATGTGGGGCTGCTCGTAGGCGCGGGAAAGCGCATCAGTGGAACTGATAAGTAGATGTGGCCAAAGAGCTTAGGCCACTCCTAGTAGAGAGCCAGTGGGTCAGCGTAAGCCCACTGGCTCTTTCTCGTTTAGGCTGTTATGCGTCCAGCGGCTCTCGCCAGCTTGGCATATTCATTCAACGTATGTTTAGGCGTAAAATGAAGGTCTTGCTCGATGGTCAAGCCGCCGGGCAATCTCACACTAAAGACTTCCTCTAGTGAGATGTATCCGAGTTCTGGCTCGCCCAAATCCGCTAGGCCGAAAGCCAATCCATCGTTGTCACATTCTGTAATGAGCCAAGTCCCTGCTCCCATGGGGTTGAAGAGCTTGATTACCGGTTCATAATCATTTTCGAGCCGGGTGCCTTTGAGTGGTAGCTGCTCTTCCCAGTTGACGATCAATTGCTGTAGGTCAGTGGGTCTGATGTGGTTCGTCCATTCCATTGTGCCTGTCTCCTGTGACTAATTGGCACTAGGTCATCAACGCGGATTATGAGCAGAAGTCATCCATTTTCTCACCTGTAATACCCTGACTGAGGCACGCTCGTGTAGGTCACTGGACCGGAGGTGTTGCCGATCTCAAAAAGTCGCCACAAACACCACACCGCAGCATCTAATCGGTCAGGGGAACGATCCTTCTTCTCAGGATCGAAAGCGCACATCTGGGTTTCTAATTCCGTCATATC
>CAZLSU010000048.1:0-22406 GCA_964562225.1 uncultured Sphingobium sp. | reverse complement strand
AAGCAACTCATACCAAGGCAAACAGGCTTGACGGGAGTGCGATTAGACGACCTACTTCCGAAACCAAGTCTTCTCGCAACTCAATTGGACGTATGACGCTGCCAAGCAGAAGGATGTCGCAGACGTTCCGATCTCGTTGATTATCGCGGGCGTGTATGTGGGCGACTTCGACCTTTCCCTGAGTCACAAACCGGCGTGGGCAGCAGGTCAGGGGAACTATACCACTGGCCTGCACTGGGCAGGTGCCACCAGCCACATCAAGCACCCGGGGTTAATCGGGCGCTCGTTGAAGCTCTATGAGCCCGCCACTCCGCAGGCCCGGTTTGTAATCGAGATTAACTAGGCCTCGAGAGCCTCGGTCGAGGTGCGATGTCGCCGGTTTCGCAGCTTGTTCCACCCCGCAAGCGCGCTGGCCTGCTTCGCCTTCGATATGCCGAGCGCCCCAAGGACAATCTTGCCCTGCCGCTCGAGGGTCTCGTGTGTCGGCCGGTTCCGAATGGAGGCGTCCAGCTCCGCTAGATCGACCTCAACATTCTGTGGCAGCGGAATTAGCAGGCGCTCAATCTCCGAGGGGATGAGCTCGAGGACACCTCCCCCATAGTGACGCCCCTCGAGCTCCGCGCTCAGAGCCGTCATCGGATTGATGAAGCAACCAACCAGCCGCTGACCCTCGCCCTCCCGGGTGCGGATGCGGTAGGCAGTGTCCGTTGTGTAGGCGCCCAGCTTGTTCAGGATCAGGCGCGGCGTGTCGTGGCACCGCTTGAGCATCCCCACTTCGGTCGAATAGACCGATGGAACCTTGAACCAAGGTGCGCGGATGCGACATTTGTAGCGGGTGTGGAGGTTTTCCCGCTCGCCCTGCTCGATGTATTGGCGCGCCCGGCTGGCCATCTTGTTGGGCGCATCATCGAACCACAGGAAATTGGTGGGGCTCCCCTTCTCCGCGTTCGCCGCGTGCTGGCGCTCGTCATAGATGACACCGGGACAGTGTTCGCTGCGGCCGAACATCGGATGCGCGTACTTGCTCAGGCCGTATCTGGTTACGGTCGCGTCAGGGACGAGGAAGAACTTGTTAGCGCCGGTGACGATGCCCACGTCCACCCGGGCGATGTCGTCGAAGCGGTGAACCTCGGAGTGGTCCTCGAGCTCATCGAACAGGTCTCGCGTCTCGAGGTCGAGCAGAGCCCGGGTCCACTTGCCTGCCACTGTCTTGCCGTTGATCGACTGAGGCTCAGCGAACAGCTCGGACGGGGGGCGGCGGAGGAACTCCCGGCCGCGCACGGGGACCATGCCGAGCCCCTCGGCCTTCTGTCTTGGGCCGCTGCGCTTCTCGGCCATGAGGATAACGGCGCCTTGAAGCGTGCCGTCGAACCAAAGCTCCTCGGGGTCGATGATGACGAGCCGCCGACATTCCTTGCCGAGGTAGCTCCGCAGGGATTGGGCGTGAGTGACGTGGATTATCTCGGCCGGGACCACCATCGCCAATCGGCCGCCCGGCCGAAGCAGCGACATGGACGCGAGGATGAACGGCACCCAGGCATTGGTGTGCTTCGTGAACTTGAGGCCGAGCTCATCGAAGATGGTGGCCGCCCGCACCTGAAACTCGGGTGGGAGGAACTGATAGCGGACGAATGGGGGGTTGCCGACCACGGCATCGAATCGCTCGCCGCCCTTCGCCATGTTCTCGATTGCCCAACCAAGGAAGTCCTCGGAGCGCACGTCAGCGCGAGGCAGGCGGAGCTCCTTGGCTCGCCGGGTGGCCTTCTCGGCCTCCTCATCGTCTAGCTCAAATCCGGTGATAGCCGCCTTCGAGAACCCGCCGACATCCGCCATTGCTTGGAAGAATGCGCCGTCACCGCAGCTCGGCTCGAGGACCTTCTCCGGCTTGAGGTCGGCAATCCAACGGGCGATGAAGGAAGCGAGATCGAGGGGGGTGTAGTAGCCACCCCGCAGCTTTTGGGCCGTTTGGTCCTCGATGAATTTCACAGCCGCTCCCTCGCTTGATGGTACGTTCTACCGGCTGGAGCACTATTGGGCAAACTCATAGTGAGCCTGAGTCACCGATAGGAATCACCTTCAGTCACCCTCGAAAGTTCCCTAGCAGTTGCCCCGGCGAAATGAGGCGCTCCCGAAGCCCCGCTAAACCATTGAAAAACTGGCGCACCCGACAGGATTCGAACCTGTGACCTCTGCCTTCGGAGGGCAGCGCTCTATCCAGCTGAGCTACGGGTGCCTTGTGCGAAAGGGCGCTTAGCAAAGGGCGCGGGTGCGCGCCAGCGGCAAATCATGCGCTGGCGTGAAAAGGCCGCCATGGGCAAAGGATATTATTTGGCGGCCTTGGTCATCGGCTGGAATGTGCCGAGGCCGCAGCTTGGTCCCCGGTCCAACCCGTTGCCGCCGCCGCTGTAGAGCACGGTGATGATATCGACCGAGCAGAGCCGGTTGATGCTGGTTTTGTAGAGAAAGCGTTTTTCAAAGCCCAGGCTGGGGCAGCGATTGGGCAGGGTGTTGCGATAGACTTTGTTGCCGTTGGTGATGAAGTCGATCGTGCGATCATCGCGCACGTCGGTCGAACGGATCGACGTGGTTGGCAGGCAACTGACGGCTTTCCCAGCGGGGACATAAGGATCGGGCCTGGGCGATTTTGCGATGGCGGCGGGGGCGACCGCCAGCATGAGGGCGGCGGCCAGGGGGATAGAGCGGTGCATCGAGCCTCTCCTTGCTTGTTATACCATGATGACGGCGCAGATCATGTCATACCGTATGCCATATTGGCTGAACGGCGCGATAACGGATCGCTCAGGGACGGGTGGCGGGCGCGGGCGTCTTGGGCTTGTAGCGGCACAGGTCGGCGACGATGCAGCGCCAGCATTCGGGCCGCCGCGCCTTGCAGACATAGCGGCCATGCAGGATCAGCCAGTGGTGCGCGTCGCGGCGGAAAGGGCCGGGTACATGTTTTTCCAGTTTGCGTTCGACCGCCAGCGGGGTTTTGCCCGGTGCGAGGCCGGTGCGGTTGCCGACGCGGAAAATATGGGTGTCGACCGCGAAGGTTTCTTCCCCGAAGGCGGTGTTCATGACGACATTGGCGGTCTTGCGGCCGACGCCGGGCAGGGTGGTCAGCACATCGCGGTCTTGCGGCACCTGCCCGTCATGGTCGCGGACCAGGATTTCGGACAGGGCGATGACATTCTTCGCCTTGCCGTTGAACAGGCCGATCGTCTTGATATGGCCTTTCAGCGCCTCTTCGCCCAGCGCGACCATCTGCGCGGGGGTTTCGACATCGCGGAAGAGCGCGCGGGTCGCCTTGTTGACGCCGACATCGGTCGCCTGCGCGGACAGCACGACCGCGACCAGCAACTGATAGTCGTTGCCATATTCCAGTTCGGTGCGCGGGGCCGGATTATCCTCCGCCAGCCGGCCGAAGAAATCGAAGATCTGCGCCTTGTTCAAAGCCCCAGCACGCCCCGCATATCGTAGCGGCCCGGCGGCTGGGTGGCGATCCAGCGCGCGGCCTTGACCGCGCCGCGCGCGAAGATGGCGCGGCTTTCGGCGCGATGGCCGATTTCGATCCGCTCGCCCTCGGCCGCCAGGATCACCTGATGATCGCCCGCGACCGATCCGCCGCGCAGCGAGGCGAAACCGATCGCGCCCGCGGCGCGCGCGCCGGTGATGCCGTCGCGCCCGCGTTCGCTATGGTCGGCAAGCGCGATGCCGCGGCCGCGCGCGGCCGCTTCGCCCAGCAGCAATGCGGTGCCCGATGGGGCGTCCACCTTGTGCCGGTGGTGCATCTCGACGATTTCGATATCCCAGTCATCGCCGAGCCGCGCCGCCGCCTGCTCGACCAGCGCGGCCAGCAGGTTGACGCCCAGCGAGGTATTGCCGGTCTGGAGTATGGGGATGAGCAGCGCGGCTTCGTCGATCAGGGCGTGGTGGACGGGTTCCAGGCCGGTGGTGCCGATGATGAGCGGCTTGCGCGCGGCGATGCAGGCGTCGAGATGGGTCGAAAGCGCGCCGGGGACGGAAAAGTCGATCAGCACATCGCTCGCTTCCGCCAGCGCCAGCGGGTCTGTGGTGATCGGCAGGCCGGGGATGATGTCCTGACCCGCGCGCGCCCGGTCGGTGCCGCCCGCAATGGCGAGGCCGCTATCGGCCGCCGCGTTCGCGATGGCGTGGCCCATGCGGCCACCTGCGCCGAAAATGCCGATGCTCGTCATATGCTGCCCCCGTTCCACACCAAGCTGCGCTGATCATAACTTATGCCAAATTGTTCCCCGGCGCAGGCCGGGGTCCAGTTCAGCCCCCGCAGGACTGGACCCCGGCCTGCGCCGGGGAACGGCATATTGTTCCGACGGGTTATCATCAATGCAGCCTGGTTTCAGTCGCCCATGGCGCTGGTGTCGATATCTTTCAATCCCACGCCCAGCGTGGCACGCGGCGTCTCTATTTCCGACGAGACGACCGGATAGGCGCAATAATCAGCGGCATAATAGGCGCTGGGGCGGTGATTGCCCGATATGCCGACGCCGCCGAAGGGCGCGTTGGAGGATGCGCCGTTGGTCGGGCGGTTCCAGTTGACGATGCCCGCGCGGACATTGGCCCAGAACTGGTTATACTGATCGGGCGACCCGCCGATCAGCGAGGCGGACAGGCCGTAGCGGGTGTTGTTGGCTTCGGCGATGGCGGCGGCGAAATCGGGCACGCGGATCACCTGGAGCAGGGGACCGAACAGTTCGATATCGGGGCGTTCGGTCATGGCGGTGACGTCGATGATCGCGGGCGAGACGAACGGGCGATCCTTGATCGGGCGGGTCATATGCTTGATCGGCTTGCCGCCGTTGCTCATCAGGATCAGGAAACTTTCGGTCAGGCCGTCCGCCGCCTGATTGTCGATCAGCGGACCCATATAGGGGGTCGGGTCGGCATGGGGATGGTCGACGATCAGCCGGTCGGCGAGCTTCTTGACCTCCGCGATCACAGCGTCGGCCAGGCTGTCGCGCACGATCAGGCGGCTGGCGGCGGTGCAGCGCTGGCCCGCCGACATGAAGGCGGACTGGACGATCAGCACGGCTGCGCTGGCGATTTCGGGCGTGTCCCACACGATGATCGGGTTGTTGCCGCCCATTTCGAGCGCCAATATCTTTTCGGGATGCGCGGCGAACTGGCGGTTGATCGCGATGCCGGTCGCCGCCGATCCGGTGAACAGTATGCCGTTGACGTCGGGGTTGGCGGTGAGCGCCTTGCCTTCCGCCGGGCCGCCCAGCACGAGCCGGACGACATCGAACGGTACGCCGGCCTGATGATAGAGGCTGACCAGCATTTCGCCCACCGCCGGGGTCTTTTCCGAAGGCTTGAACAGCACGGCGTTGCCCGCCAGCAGCGCGGGGACGATATGGCCGTTGGGCAGGTGCGCGGGGAAATTATAGGGGCCGAGCACCGCCATCACGCCATGCGGTTTGTGCCGGACCGACTGGCGTGCGCCGAGCGCGGCCTCCAGCCGTTTCTGCCCGGTGCGTTCGGAATAGGCGGCGATCGAGATATCGACCTTGTTAATGACGGCGGTGACTTCGCCGCGTGCGTCCCACAGCGGCTTTCCGGTCTCGCGCGAGATAAGGTCGACCAGCTTGTCTTCCGACGCGCGCACGGCGTTGGCGAAGCGGCGCATGGTTTCGATGCGCACCGCGATCGGCTGAGCGGCCCAGCGCGGCCAGGCGGCGCGGGCGCGGGCGACCTCCGCATCGACATCGCTGACGCTGCCCTGCCACAGATGCGCGCCGGTTGCAGGTTCGGTGGAAATCAGCGTTGCGGACATGGGGATGGGCTATGGCTCAAATTGCGGCGCTTTGAAAGGGGTTCAGGGGACAGGTGGGGCGGCCCCATGCGCCATGCCCATGCGGCGGATCGCGGCGACCTTGGCATAGAGCGGTTCCCAGTCGTCGGCGGTGTCGATGGCGCTCCAGATCGTTTCGACCTCTTCGATGTGCATCGAGCAGGGTTCGGGGGCCGACCAATAGGGGTGGGCGTCTGGCGCGGCGGGGGCAAGGGTGCCGATCGCTTCGTGGAGTGGCTTCCAGAGATTGTCGGTGTAGCGTGCCGGATCGCGCGCCGTGCCGCCGCGCCAGTCGAAGAAGAAGCGGTCGATGGGCGTGCCGCTTTGCGCCATCGCGCGGACGGCGGCCTCTACCAGCGCCGTGCCAGTGTCGCCGGGCACGACGCCCAGCCGCCAGCAGAAGCGCCGCGCCAGCGCTTCGGCATAGAGAGCGGGGAAGCGTTCGAGCTGTTCGATCAGCGGTGCGGCCTCGATGATCGGGCGGAGCGAGACGGCGAGCTGCGCGACGTCCCAGTGGATCGCTTCGGCCTGACGCCCGAAAGCGTAGAGGCCCTGATGATCGAAATAGGCGGCGGTGAAGCCATTGTCCCACAGCGGGGAGAAGCGCCATGGGCCATAGTCGAAACTTTCCCCGGTGACGTTGATATTGTCGCTGTTGAGGACGCCGTGGACGAAGCCTGCGACCATATAACTGGCGGCAAGGTCCGCCGTGCGTTCGACGACGCGGCCCAGCAGTTGCGCGGCGGGCTGGTCGCCCGGTATTTCCTTGTAGAGGCGGGTCAGGGCGTAATCGACGAGCCGTTCCAGCAGCGGCTTATTATCTTCATAGGCGGCGCGCTGGAAGGTGCCGATGCGGATGTGCGAATGGCTGAGGCGCACCATGACCGCGCCGCGCGTGGGGGATGGCTCGTCATTGCGCTCCAGCGCCTCGCCGGTTTCGATCAGCGAGAAGGTCTTCGATGTGTGGACGCCGAGCGCTTCGAGCATTTCGGTCGCGAGTATCTCGCGCACGCCGCCTTTCAGCGTCAGCCGCCCGTCGCCCGAGCGACTCCAGGGCGTTCGGCCCGATCCTTTGGTGCCAAGGTCGAGCAGCCGTCCCGCGCCATCGTGCAATTGCGCGAACAGGAAACCGCGCCCATCGCCGATGTCGGGATTATAATGGCGGAACTGGTGGCCGTGATAGCGCAACGCCAAAGGTTCGGGCAGCGAGCCGGGGAGCGGATCGAAACGGCCGAAATGGCGCAGCCATTGCGCATCGTCCTGGTCGGCGAGGCCCACCGTGGCGGCCGCGCGATCGTTGCGGTAACGCAATATGGTTTGCGGGAAGTCCGCCGGGCTGACCGGGTCGGCGATGTCCTGCCCCAAAAGGCGTATATCCGTTGCGGGGGCGTAAATGCTTGGTTGCGGGGCGGTGCTCATGCGCCGATATGGGGTATCCAGGCTGGAAGGATCAAGGTTGGGCGCGCACGAGGATGGATATTGGTGGTCCCCCGACGGACTGCGGCTGCATTATCGCGATTATGCGGGCGGCGGCGACGGTCGGCCGCCGATCCTGTGCCTGCCCGGCCTGACCCGCAATGCGCGGGATTTCGAGCCGTTCGCCGGGCGTTATGCCGGGGACTGGCGCCTGATCTGCCCCGACATGCGCGGCCGCGCCGAAAGCGCGCAGGCGAAAGACCCGATGACCTATGTGCCGCTGACCTATTTGCAGGATGTCGGGCGGCTGCTCGCCGATCTCGCGATCACGCGGCTGGTCGTGGTCGGGACGTCGCTGGGCGGGATCATCGCGATGCTGATGGCGGCGACCCAGCCGCAATGGCTGGCGGGCGTGGTGCTGAACGATGTCGGGCCGACCATCGAGGAAAAGGGGCTGGAGCGGATACGCGGCTATGTCGGCAGCGGCAGCACGCATCCCAGTTGGGTCCATGCGGCGCGCGCGCTGGAGGAGGCCAATCGCGACGTCTATCCCCGTTTCGGGCTGGAACAATGGCTGGCGATGGCCAAGCGGCTCTATCGCCTGAACAGCGCCGGGCGCATCGTGCTGGACTATGACATGCGCATCGCCGAGCCGCTGCGCGCGGCGGGGAGCGAGGCGAGCGTGGACATGTGGCCGGTGCTGGCGGCGTTCAAGGCGATTCCCACGCTGATCCTGCGTGGCGCGCTGTCCGATTTGATGAGCGCGCAAACGGCCGACCGGATGGTGCGCGATATCGGCGCGCAAGCCGAGCTTGTGACCGTGCCGCATGTCGGCCATGCGCCGATGCTGGACGAACCCGAAGCGATTGGCGGGATCGACCGGCTGCTAGGCCGCGTGCTGCATGGTTGATGCGGCGTTGCGGCCCGCCCGGCTGCTCCATCTGCACAGCAGTTTCTCGCTGGGCGGCAAGGAGGCGCGCGCGGCGCGGCTGATGAACCTGTGGGGCGACCGGGCGGAACATGCGATCGTCAGTGGCGTGCCCGGCGTGCTGGGCGCACGCGATGCGATCGACCCGGCAATCAGGGTGGACTATCCGGACCTTGCCATCGTCGGGCGGCCCAGCCTGCCGCGCTTTCGCGCCATCGCGCGTTTCATGGCGGATTTCGATCTGGTCCTCACTTATAATTGGGGGGCGATGGACGCGGTGATGGCGCATCGGCTGCTGGGCGGTGCGATGACCCTGCCGCCGCTGATCCATCATGAGGACGGGTTCAATATCGAGGAAGTGAACGGCCTGAAGGTCCGGCGCAACCTGTACCGGCGCTTTGGCCTTGGTTCGGCGCATGCCCTGGTTGTGCCATCGGTGGTTCTGGAAAGGATCGCGCGCCGCTCCTGGGGGCGGCCGGAGCATCAGGTCAGCCTGATCCGCAACGGCATTGATGTCGATCATTATGCCGCGCCGCCGCTGCCCGATATCATCCCCGGCTTCCGCCGCAGTCCGGGCAAGCTGGTCGTGGGCACGCTCGCGGGATTGCGACCGGTCAAGAATATTCCACGACTGGTCCGGGCGGTCGCGGCGCATCGCGACCGGTTGCAGCTCGTCGTGGTCGGCACCGGGCCGGAGCAGGCGGCGATCGAGCGGGAAGCGCGTGCGCAAGGGCTGGACGACCTGTGCATGGCGGGCTTCATGGCGGAGCCATGGCGGTTCATCGGGCATTTCGACATTTTCGCATTATCGTCCGACAGCGAGCAGTTTCCGATATCGCTGGTCGAAGCGATGGCGACCGGGCTGCCGGTGGTGTCGACCGATGTCGGCGACGTCGCCAACATGGTGTCGCCGCAGAACCGGCCGCTGGTCGTCAAAGACGAGGCGGCATTGGCCCAAGCGCTGGCTTTGCTGGCCGCCGACGATGCGCTGCGCACGCGCCTGGGGACCGCCAATCGGGAAAGGGCGCGCCGCGACTTTACCGAAAGCGCGATGGTGGACGCATATGCGCGGCTCTATGGCGGCGCTCTGGCCCGACCCGACATTTTCCGCTAGCGGGCCGGACAAGTCGCCTTTAATGGCGAACGCTGCTAAAGTCTGGGGCATATCGTTGGGCTGGCAGCCATGGTCGCGGGAGATTAAAGTGTTCAAGGGTTTGAAACCCATCGTCTATGGTGGCCGCGAAGTGTGGCCGCTGGTCGAGGGCGGCAAGGGTGTGGCGGTGTCCAACCATGCCAGTTCGGGCGCCTGGGCGGCGGCCGGCGGCATCGGCACGATTTCGGCGGTGAACGCCGACAGCTATGACAGCTTGGGCAATGTCATTCCCCAAATCTATCATGGCCGGACCCGACGGGACCGCCATGAGGAACTGGTCGCCTATGCGATCGACGGCGCGGTCGAGCAGGTCAAGCGCGCGTTCGAGATCGCCGGGGGCAGGGGCGCGATCAACATCAACGTGTTGTGGGAAATGGGCGGCGCGCAGCGCGTGCTGCACGGCGTGCTGGAAAAGACCAAGGGCATGGTGTCGGGCGTCACCTGCGGCGCGGGCATGCCCTATAAGCTGAGCGAGATCGCGGCATCCTATAATGTGTCCTATCTGCCGATCGTCAGTTCGGCCCGCGCCTTCCGGGCGCTGTGGAAGCGTGCCTATTCCAAGGCGGCCGAATGGCTGTCCGCCGTGGTTTATGAAGATCCGTGGCTGGCGGGCGGCCATAACGGCCTGTCCAACGCGGAAGATCCGCGTCAGCCGCAAGACCCCTATCCGCGCGTCAAGGCGCTGCGCGATACGATGCGCGAGGGCGGCATTTCCGACGATGTGCCGATCGTCATGGCAGGCGGCGTCTGGCATCTGAAGGACTGGAGCGACTGGATCGACAATCCCGAGTTGGGGTCGATCGCGTTCCAGTTCGGCACCCGGCCGCTGTTGACGCAGGAAAGCCCGATCCCGCAGGAATGGAAGGACCGGCTGACCCAGCTCGAACCCGGCGATATCCTACTGCATCGCTTCTCGCCGACCGGCTTTTACAGTTCGGCGGTGCGCAATCCGTTTCTGCGCAGCCTGGAGGCGCGGTCCGAGCGGCAGATACCGTTCAGCACCGAAGAGGCAGGGGATCATACCCACCGGCTGGACGCGGGCGTGCGCGGCAAGAATTTCTGGGTGACGCGCGGCGACCTGATGCGTGCGCGCGAGTGGGTGGGGCAGGGCTTCACCGCCGGGCTTAAGACCCCCGACAATACGCTCGTTTTCGTGGGCGAGGATGAGAAAGGCGTGATTCGCAAGGATCAGACCGACTGTATGGGTTGCCTTAGCCAATGTGCCTTTTCGAGCTGGATGGACAGCGAGACCAATTCGACCGGACGACTTGCCGATCCGCGCAGCTTCTGCATCCAGAAAGCGTTGCAGGAGGCGGTGCATGGCGGCGACCTGGATGAAAATCTGCTGTTCGCGGGCCATGGCGCCTATAAGTTCAAGCAGGACCCCTTTTACTCCAACGGCTTCGTGCCGACCGTGAAGCAACTGGTCGACCGCATCCTTACCGGCGACTGATGGCGGATATTCAGGGATTGGCGGTGCTGCGGTACGAAACGCCGCATCTGGAGGTGGTGAAGCCCGGACAGTTTGTGCTGTGCGCGGTGTCGGGTGAACGCATCGACCTGGAAGATCTTAAATATTGGAGCGCCGAATTTCAGGAAGCCTATCGCGGCCCGGAGGAGGCGACGGCCTCTTTTTTGCGGCATCGCGGCATCCCGTCCGCATCGTGATTGCTTGTTTGCATCAGCATTAATTTAATGTAGTCTTTCTGTTGAAGCGACGAAGATTGCTCAATTGGAAGGATGAGAAGATGACCCGGATTGATATTTTCGGCGATCGTATCTGCATTGTGAGCAGCCTGCTGATCGTTGGATGGTTCCTGTATAACGTCATTACCTGATCAGGACTGCTGCGCCCGCTCCGTCGGTTGATGCAGCACAGCGCGTTCAGCGCAGCAGGCATAGGATGCTATGAGGTAAATTTGCTGCGGCAAAAGCATAGCTATCTTGCCTATCTCAACTACATCGCTAGACATATTCCCGAGCCGCCAGGCTCCGCGGCTTTTGAAGGATGTAGCTTGCTCCGCGTCACCAACGGCTAAAGCGCGCGATTCTGAAGCGTCCACGCCAGGTTTCGTGTTCCTCCGCTGAGGAGAAGAAGACGATGACCAATATCCGAATCAAAGCCCGCAAGACGCGCGATAGAGCGCGATCGCAAATCCATATTCCGCATTCCTCCTGGTCCAGAACCGAGCGTACAGGTCCGACCGAAGCCATCGCGCCGGAGGATTTCTGGGCGCGGCTGGGCCTGTGACGCCTAGCTGAACACCACGGTCTTGGCCCCGTTTAGCAAAACCCGCCGGTCGGCCAGCCAGCCGACCGCGCGGGCCAGCACGCGCGCTTCTATATCGCGGCCGATTCGCACCATGTCCTCCGCCGATGCGCGGTGATCGACGCGCTCCACCGCCTGTTCGATGATCGGCCCTTCGTCCAGATCGCCGGTGACGAAATGCGCGGTCGCGCCGATCAGCTTGACGCCGCGCTCATGCGCGCGGTGGTAGGGCCGTGCGCCCTTGAAGCCGGGCAGGAAGCTGTGATGGATATTGACGGCGCGGCCGGCCAGTCGATCGACCAGATCGGCCGATAAGATCTGCATATAGCGGGCCAGGATCAGATATTCCGCCTGGGTCCGTTCGACCAGATCGAGCAGGGCGGCTTCCTGCGCGGGCTTGTCGCCGTTGGCGGGCAGTTCGTGGAAGGGAATGCCGTGCCATTCGGTGATGCGGCGCAGGTCGGGATGGTTGGACACCACGCCCATGATGTCGACCGCCAGCCCCCCGGTCTGCCAGCGGTGGAGCAGGTCGGCGAGGCAGTGTGACCCTTTCGATACGGCGATGAGCATGCGGGGGCGGTCGGCGCTATGGGTCAGGCGCCAGTCCATCGCGAACCGATCGGCCACGGGCGCGAAGGCGGCGCGCAGGCCATCGGTGCCGTCGTCCATGCGCGCGTCGGTCGCCTGGAACGCGACGCGCATGAAGAAGCGGCCGGTTTCGCGGTCGGCATATTGCTGGCTGTCGATGATGAAGCCGCCGCGTTCGGCCAGGAAATGACTGACGCCCGCAACGATGCCCACGCCATCGGTACAGGTGAAGGTCAACACCCAGCAATTATTTGGCGAGGACATGGCAGCTTGGTCTCCGGCGGATCAGCAGCGCCCTGCTCTAGGGACGCTCCATCTGCAACCGGTTAATGCGGAGCATCCGCCCGCGTCATCGCGAAGATGCCGGTCGCATTGCCGGTGTCGAAGGCGAGGTCGAGGCGGCCGGTATCCGGATCGATATCACGGCTGATAAATTCGTAGAAGGAGCCGGGCACGGTGCGCAGCCGCCGCCCGGCAAATTCGCGTTCCACGCTGTCGGCGCGGAAGGCGGTCTGACGCACCCGGCCGGTAGCGGAAATTTCCAGCCTTTCCTTGATCGGGCGATCTTCGCTTTTCAGGCGGTCGGCCAGTGCGGCGACATTGGCGACGCGATCGGTCGCGTGGTTGAAGGCGTTGCCTTCGGTCGCGATCCAGGCGGCTTCGCTGGAGCGGGACAGCAGCAATTCATAATCGTCCGTGTCGGGCATCGGGTGCTGGCGGTCGCATGCGGCAAGGATAGTGGAGAAGCTGGCAACCGCCTGATCGAAGGGGGCTTTGCCCTGTTTAGCGAAGGTCGCGAGCAACGCATCGGCGGCCGCGTCCAGCGGATCGCGCGATTCGTCGAACACGCGGTGCGCGGCGGCGGCAAACGCGTCGTCGAAACGATCGACATGGAGTTCGCTCATGAAGAATTGCGGGATCGTTTCGGGATAGTCGACATGGCAGTAGGCGCGGCCTGTCATCTTCAGCCGTTCCAGCGGGTAGATAGCGGCCATGATATAGCCCAGCGGCAGAAATATGCGGGTGAACGCATCCTCACCGCCGGGCAGGGCACCGGTCGGGCCGTGCGGAAAGCGGATCGAGCGGAGCGCGCCATGGTCGAACGTCACGCGGCCGCCCCCCGCCAGCGTTTCGGCGACATAGGCCCGGCCACTGGGTACGCGGGCGAGGAGATCGTGGAACAGCGCGACATTCATCGCCATCGCAAAGGCGGCGCGCGATACGTCCGGTCCCTGCTCGGCCAGCAGCGTCGGATCAATGGCGAGTGCGTCGAGCGCCGCCTGCGCCGGCTCTGCACCCAGCGCGCTGCTCAGCAGCCCCGCCATCACGCCGTCATCCTGTGTCATCCTTCTCGTCCTTCCTTGTCAGCGCGCGCGCCAGCGGCCGATCAGCGTCCCGTCGCTCAGCACCGCGCGCGCCGCATTATGCCCCGGCGCGCCGGTGACGCCGCCGCCCGGATGCGTACCCGCGCCGCACATATATAGGCCCTTCACCGGCCCGCGATAAGCGCCATGTCCCAGCACCGGCCGCGCCGACCAGAGTTGATCCAGCGTCATATTGCCGTGCATGATGTCGCCGCCCATCAGGCCGAACTTGCGTTCCAGATCCAGCGGCGAATGGATCTGGCGCGCGATCACCGATTGGGCGAAGCCGGGTGCGTGCGCCTCCACCGTCTGAACGATCGTGTCCGCCGCCGCCTCGCGCTCGTTGTCCCAACTTCTGCCATCGGGCAATTCGGGCGAGAATTGCTGGCAGAAGAGACTGGCGACATGTTGGCCCGGCGGGGCCAGGCTGTCGTCGATGGTCGAGGGGATCAGCATTTCGACGATCGGCTGCTTCGACCAGCCGTCGCGCTTCGCGTCCAGGAAAGCGCGGTCCATATAGTCGAGCGTCGGTGCGATGATGATGCCCGACCGGTGATGCTCGCCGACGCCGGGCAGGCAGGTGAAATCAGGTAGTTCGGACAGGGCGACGTTCATGCGGAAGGTGCCCGATCCGGTCTTGAAGGTCTTGATCCGGCGCACGAAATCGGCGGGCAGGTCGGATGGGTCCATCAGTCGTTCGTAGAGAAGCCGCGGCCCGACATTGGCGATGACGGTGCCGCCCATCACTTCCTCGCCGCTTGCCAGCCGCACGCCCACTGCACGCGCGCCATCGACCAGAACCGATGCGACCGGTGCGTCCAGACTGATTTCCACGCCCATGCCCATGACGACCTTCGCCATGATCTGCGTGATCGCGCCCATGCCGCCGACGCTGTGCCCCCATGCGCCCTTCTTGCCGTTCACTTCGCCGAATACATGGTGCAGCAGCACATAGGCGCTGCCCGGCGTGTCGGGGCTGGCATAATTGCCGACCACTGCGTCGAAGCCGAAGGCGGCCTTGATTGCCTCACTCTCGAACCAGCCGTCGAGGAAGGTGCGGGCGGATTTGGTGAACAGGTCCAGCACGTCGCGCTGCTGTTCGATCGACAGGGCCGCGATGCGCCGACCCTGCTTCGCCGCGTCGATCAGCGTCTTCAGGCCGTCGCCGACATTGGGTGGAGCCTTCAACGTCAGGTCGCGCAGCACATCCGCCACGGTTTCCAGCGCGTCATAATAAGCGGGCAGGGTGGCTGCATCCCTGGCGCTGAACCGGGCGAACTCGGCCTGGGTGCGCGCCAGCCCGCCGCCCAGCTTCAGATAGCCGCCATCGGGCTGTGGCAGGAAATTGCTGATCGGCCGCTCGATCACGCGATAGCCATGATCCGCCAGTTTCATGTCGCGGATGACCTTGGGATGCAGCAGGCTGACGGTGTAGCTGGCGGTCGAATTGCGGAAGCCGGGCGCGAATTCTTCGGTCACGGCCGCGCCGCCGACGACGCCGCGCGCTTCGAGAATGCGGACCTTATAGCCCGCGCGGGCGAGGTAGAAGGCGCAGACAAGGCCGTTATGGCCGCCGCCGATGATCACCGCATCATAGTTTTTGCTCATAGGCGGCTCCATCCGGGGGAAGGGGGGCGATGCAGCCGCGCCTGCGGGATCAGGCGGCGCATCCGCCCGCCAAAGGCACGCAGGGCGACTTCATGCTCGCTGAGCGGCCCGACGGTGAAACTGCGCGACGCCATGCCTTGCTGCACGCGGGCGACCAGCGCGCTATCCTCCGCATTGACCTGACGGTTGATGCGCCAGTTGAGGTAGCGCGCGGCCTTCATATCCCGCCGGTCGTCGGGCAGAGCGTAGCTGATCTCCCGGATCAGCGTTTGCGTGGGCGACACCGGCAGCCACTGCATGAAGTCGATCTGGTCGGGATAGATGTCGAACGCGATGTTGGGCCATAATTTATAATAGAGCCACAGCCGCTGGCCGTCGGGCGAAAGATGCGGGACGGACGGCAGGAAATGCTGATAGGCGCGCTCCGACATATTGGTCGAAGGCTGGTCGACGATCAGTCCGCTCATCCGGTCGACATGCCCGTTCGCTTGTACGCCATAGCCGTCCGCCATCAGCCGCTTCAGGCCGGGATGGGCGACCGCAATGTGCAGACCGTCCGAATAATTGTCGCCGATATTCTTCCAGTTCACCGCGCGCGGGCGCAAGGTGACACGGCCGATCGGCTTCAGGTCGGCAAAGCGATAGGGCGCTATTTCCTGCGCATAAGGGGCCATCATTTCGGTAACGGAAGGCCCGCCGTCATCGTCCAGCCTGACGAACAGGAAGCCCAGATAGCGGTCCAGGTCCACCGGGGCGAGGCCCAGCATGTCGGTGTCGATCGCGCCATAGCTCGCTTTCATCGGCATGCCGGTCAGCCGACCGTCGGGCGCATAGCTCCAGGCATGATAGGGGCAGACGATCCTGCGCGCGCAACCCGATGGGGCATCGACCAGCCGCGCGCCGCGATGGCGGCAGACATTGGTAAAGGCGCGCGCCGCGCCATCGTCACTGCGCAGCACGATGACGCTTTCGCCCGCATAGTCGAGAATCTGATAATCGCCGGGGTTTGGAATGTCGCTGTCGTGGCAGACGATCTGCCAGGACGGGCGAAAGACCCGTGCCAGTTCGACGTCATGAAATTCGGCATCGTCATAGGTCCAGGCCGGGAGGCTCCAGCCTTCGTCGGGATCGGCTTTATCGGGATAAGCGGACGGTGGGATAGGGCGCTCCTGCAATTTGACGAGTGTATAGTAGCGGCTGGCATGGAGGCAATATCGAACCATCGGCAGGCGGTTGATTTCCGTCGGCATGGCGGCGATATCCGACAGGATAATCATCATTGCAAAGGATCGGGCATGACCGAACGTCTGGACGATGGAGCGCTTTCCCAGCTATTTCTCGATGCGCGTTCGCGCAACGCGTGGAAAAAGGAAGTGCTGGCGGACTCGGTCTGGCGCGACCTTTATGATCTGCTCAAAATGGGTCCGACATCGGCCAATGTGTCGCCAGCGCGTTTCATATTCTGCACCAGCGACGCCGCCAAGGCGCGTGTCGCCAGGCATATGTCGGAGACGAACGCGGCAAAGAGCCTGGATGCGCCCGCCATCGTCATCATCGCGCAGGATCTGGATTTCGCGCAGAAGATCCCCGAACTCTTCCCGCATAATCCCGGCGCGCAGCACTGGTTTGCCGATCCGCAGGTGAAGCAGGCTACCGCTACACGCAACGCGACCTTGCAGGGGGCCTATCTGATGCTGGCCGCGCGCGCGGTGGGCCTGGATTGCGGTCCGATGTCGGGTTATGATCAGGCGGCACTGGATGCCGATTTCTTCGCGGGCACCAACATCCAGTCCAACTTCCTCTGCACGCTGGGCCACGGCATCGACGCGCCCTTCGGTCGGCTGCCGCGCCTGGCGTTCGAGGATGCCTGCCAGATATTATAGGCGTCAGCGGCCGGTCATAGCCTTTGCATTGGCGAGATATGTCCGGCCGATGCGAATCTCGCTGCCGCCCGACAGGCAGGCGAACCACACGCCGCTGCCGTCGTGGCGCAGCCGGGCGATATGTTCGCGCCGGACGATGTGCGACCGGTGCAGGCGCACGAAATGCTGGGGATCGAGCCGTTCCTCCAGCGAACTGATGGTCTGGTGCAGCAGATAGCTGTGCGTTCCGACATGCAGCCGCATATAGTCGCGCTCGGCCTCGATCCGGTCGATCTGGTCGACGCCGACGCGGATCAGTTCCGACCGGTGCGGCACCCAGAATTCCTCCGCCCAGGCGGGTTCGGGTTCGGCGGGGGTGGACGCCATGCCGGCCGGGCGGTTGTGCAGCGCCACCTCGACCCGGTCGATCGCACGCGTCAGCCGGTCATGGGCGACGGGCTTGAGCAGATAGTCGATCGCGGCGAGATCGAACGCCTCGACCGCGAAACCCTCAAACGCCGTGACGAAGATGATCGCGGGGCGGATGCCCATCCGCCCAACGGCCCGCGCGACGCCGACACCGTCGAGCAGCGGCATGGCGATGTCGAGCATCACCAGGTCGGGGCGCAATCCCTCGATCAGGCGCAGCGCCGCTTCGCCATCGGTGGCGGTGCCGACCAGGGCGATGCGCGGTTCGCGGGCGCACAGCATCTGGAGCCGCTCGATCGCCAGCGGTTCATCATCGACGATCATCGTGCGAATGGTCATGGGCAGCCTTGGCGAACGATCGGGAGGGTCAGGCGGACGACAAATCCGCCGCCGTCGCGCGGACCATAAGCGATCAGGCCCTGATCGCCAAAGCGCGCGGCCAACCGGTCACGGACATTGGCAAGGCCGATGCCGTTGCCGCGATCGGCGTCGCTCGGCGGCATGTCGCCATCGTCGGTGACGCTGATCTGGAGCAGTCCTTCTTCCTCCCAGGCGCGGATGGTGAGGGTGACAGGGCGGGAGGTGCGGGAGACGCCGTATTTGATGGCGTTTTCGACCAGCGGCTGAAGGATGAGACCGGGAACGCAGCAGACCATCAGCGCGTCGGGAATGTCGATGCGGGTGATGAGGCGTTCGGGGAAGCGGACGCTTTCGATGTCGAGATAGAGCTTCTGGAGGTGGACTTCCTCATGCAGGGGGACGTCGTCGAGCGGATCGCCGGTGAGGCTGGTGCGGTAGAAGTTAGAGAGTGACATGATCATATGTTCCGCTTCGTCCCGGCGCCCCTTCATGACCAAAGAAGACAGTGAATTCAATGTGTTGAACAGGAAATGCGGGTTCACCTGATAGCGTAGCGAACGCAGTTCGGCGGCCTGGGCCGCGCGCTCCAGCCGGGCCGCCCGGCGCTCGGTGCGATGGGCTTCGCTGGCGTAGGACAAGGCGAGGTAGAGACCGGCCCAGGCGGCGAGGAAGAAATAGCGGCTGATCGCATCTTCCACGATGCCAATAAGGACATAATCATGCTCGGTCGCTTTTTTGGCCAGGTCTGCGTCGGGGAACAGATTGACCGGATCATAGACGTTGAAGATGTAATAATTGGCCAGCGCCATGGCGATCGCGAAGGGCGCGGCGAGAGAAAAACCGATGACGATCCGCGCGCCCAGGCTGGTGCGGTCGAAGCGGCGCAGCGCCAGATAGAGAATCCAGGTCACGACGATGCCGATCACCGTCACGATCGCGCGGCGTGCGGCCAGTTCGCCCTGCCCGTCAAAGCCCATGACCGTGGCGCGCAACGTCACCAGCAGCGCATAGAAGAACCAGAAGCCGAGAATCGAATAAAGGGCAAGAGCAGGCGAGACGCCATGGTCGCTCTCTTCGGGGATGATCGTCATGATCGCACGATAGCCGTTGCGCCCGTCCCTGTCGCCCCCATGGGCGCACGCCTGTCGAAGGCGGCCGCCTGTTGGTCGATCGTTCAACCCGCCGCGGGCGGGAACCGCGACCAATACTCATCCGTTATGACATCGACTGGCCTTCCTGGGTCGGGAGAGGAGACAAGCCATGGTGGAAAAGACCGATATACGCCCCAACAGCCGCGAGGAAGCGGGTGACGAGCGCAAGACCGACGCGCAGGATCATGCGGTCACGCCGGAGGAAAAGCTGGAGGAGGGGCTGCGCGATTCGATGGACGCGTCCGACCCGCCATCGACGACCATGCCCGGCGATCATGGCGATCCCGTGCCCTCTTCAGGCTTCAAGGAAGAGGATGAGGAAAAGACGGAAAAATAGGCATTCGGCCGATGTCGTTGCGGCATCAGTCATGATAGCGTGAATATGGGACAAGCCGCCGCGTCGCCGCGATTCTGCGGGGCGCGGTGGCACGATGAGAGGAGCCGCAGCATGCCGACATCAACCACCCCAGCGATCGAGCGGATCGCCCGCGTTCTTGCCGGTCGGCATCTGAGCCATAATGGCGAAGGCAGCGATCCCCATGCGGCCCCGGCGGTGGACCAGGCGTGGCGCGACCATGTCGATGATGCTTATGCGATCCTGCACACATTGCGCGAACCTGACGCGCAGATGGCGGCGGCGGGCGACGTCGCGGTGTGGCGGCGGATGATCGGCGCGGTGCTGGAGAAGCAGCGGGCGTGATCGCGGAGAGATGACGTTTCCCCGGCGAAGGCCGGGGTCCAGTCCGCCGTTAGAACTGGACCCCGGCTTTCGCCGGGGAACGTCTATTCAGAATGCCGTGCTGATCGAGCAGGCGGCCGGACCCAGGATGACGACGAACAGCGTCGGCAGGATGAACAGGATCAACGGCACCGTCATGATCGCGGGCAGGCGCGCGGCCTTTTCTTCGGCGCGCATCATGCGTTCGTGGCGGAATTCGGCGGATAGCACGCGCAGCGCCGACGCGAGGGGCGTACCATATTTCTCAGTCTGGATCATGGTCGTGACCACGCCCTTGACCGCGTCCAGCTTCACGCGGGTCGCGAAATTTTCAAAGGCCATTCGGCGTTCGGTGAGGAAGCTCAGTTCGATCGCCGTGAGCTGAAATTCGTCGCCCAGTTCGGGATAGGCTTTGCCCAGTTCGCGGGAGACGCGGTTGAAGGCGGCGTCGACGGTCAGGCCGGCTTCGGCGCAGATCACCAGCAGGTCGAGCGCGTCGGGCAGGCCCTTGCGGATCGCCGCCGATCGTTTCTGGATCTTGTTGTCGATGAAGATGTCGGGCGCCTTATAGGCGAGCAGCAGCGATCCGGCGAACACCATGAAACGCTTGAAACCACCCCATTCCGGTTCGATGCCCACGCCATAGAGCAGCACCGCGGCGGTGAGACCGATGACGATCGGCATGATCATGCGGCCGAAGATGACGGCGACGGCCCAATCCTTGGACCGGATGCCGGCCTGCGCCAGGCGGATCTGCGCCTCCTTCAACTGGTCGTCCTGGAGCACTTTGAGGCTCGACAGGAAAGACCGCATATTGTCGGTCGTCTGGTTCTTCTTGACCAGGCTGGCGCGGCGTTTGGCGGTCGATGCGGTGATGCCCGCCTTCAACTGTTCGCGGCGTTCGTTCAGCGCCTTGACGCGCTTGGCCATCGGGTCGCGCACCGTCATCACCGCATAGAGCGCGAACAATATGGCGAAGGTCGCCAGCGCCGCCAGCAGCGTGCCGACATCGCTGGCGGTCATGCCGAATAATGTGCTGCCGGGAGGGGGGGGTGCTTGCATGGTCTTTACCGTTCCCGATCAGATTTCAAAATTGACCATCTGGGCCATGATGAACGCGCCGATACCCATCCAGCATGCGCCGCCGATCCCGATGACCTGCATCAGCGACAGGCCGAACAGTCCGGTGGGATCGGGGGTGAAGAAGGGGCTCATATAGTTGAAGTTGATGTAGCAGATCATGCCGAACACCAGCGGCGGCAGTGCGCCGATGATATAGGCCGACGCCTTGGATTCCGAGGACATGGCGCGGATCTTGAGCTTCATCTGGGCACGCGACCGCAGCACATTGGCAAGGTTCGACAATGTTTCGGCCAGATTGCCGCCGGTTTCCCGCTGGATCGACAGGGTGATGACGAAGAACTGGAATTCGGCGGTGCCCAGGCGGTCGGCGGTTTCCTGAAGCCCCTGCTCCATGGTCCGGCCGATTTTGATGCGTTCGGTGATGAGTTTGAATTCCTCCCCCACCGGCCCTGGAATTTCGCTCGACACGATGCCCAGTGTTTCGGCGATGGGCAGGCCGGAGCGCAGCCCGCGCGTCAGCAGTTCAAGCGCATCGGGGAATTTCGTGGTGAATTGCTGGACGCGCTTCTTGATCAGGCGGCCGACCCACCAGTGGGGCAGGCCAAGGCCAGCCGCAAGGGAGAGGAATATCGCCAGCAAAGGCGGCCAGCCCCGCAGGAACAGCAATGCGGCCAAACCCAGCGCGATCATGGCGCTGGTCGTCATATATTGGTTCAGCGTCCATTTCTTGCCGGTCATCTTGAGCCGCTTGGCCAGATGTTCCGGGTTAGGAATCAGCGAGACCAGGAATTTGGATTGCTTGCCCGTGTCGCGGCTTGAGATGGCCCGGCGCATCCGCGCTTCCAGCAGCGCTTCGGCCGAATCGCTGTGGCGGCCGCGGATAAGGGCGACGCGCCGTTTGCGCGCGGCGTCTGCCGAAGGGCCGGAAAAGGCCATCACGACGAGTCCCAGAAAACTCGCCAGCAGCACCGCCAACAGGATGATATTGCCGTCCATTTTCGCCGTCCTTACCCCAACCATGCCCGTTTCCGACCTTTCACCGGTCGGATGACCGGCGTCAGTCGTTCAGTGCCACCTTCTCCTTGCGGCGCGGCATCATGCGGCGGAAATCGCCGATCTTGCCCAGGAGCGAGTCGCCCTTCTTGCTGGACTGCGTGCCCGGCCCGGTGCTTTCGCCTTCGTCGGCGGCCCCCATCACCAGGTCCATGACGCAGGCGAAGGCCGATCCGAGCTTGCTGCCCTTGGCGGTCTCGGCAAGCGTCTTGCCCAGCTTGGCGGCCTGCGACGCGATGCGCAGATCATAGGGGATGAGGACGTCCACCTTGCGTTCGATCGACTGTTCAAAATCCTTGCGGCTGATCTCGATCGCGCCGAGCTGAACCTTGTTGGCGACCACGAGCACGCGGCTTTGCGGCGCGTTGCTTTTCATCCAGGACAGAAGGCGGATCGTGTCACGCGCCGCAGCGAGCGTCAGTTCGGTCGCGATCACGGTGACGTTGGCCCCGGACATGAGGTGCGGGTGCTGGATCAGCATGCCGCGAGGCAGATCGACCACGCTGCATTCAAAGGCGGAGCGGAACTCCTCCAGCAATTGATAGAAGGCGCCGCCATCGGTCATCATCGGCTGGCTGATCGGCGCTTCGGCCGACA
>CAZLSU010000047.1:0-22425 GCA_964562225.1 uncultured Sphingobium sp. | reverse complement strand
GCGCGGCATCGTCTATATCGACGAGATCGACAAGATCAGCCGCAAGGCGGAAAATCCCTCGATCACGCGCGACGTGTCGGGGGAGGGCGTCCAGCAGGCGCTGCTCAAGCTGATGGAAGGCACCACCGCCTCCGTCCCGCCCCAGGGCGGCCGCAAGCATCCGCAGCAGGAATTCCTGCAAGTCGATACGACCAACATTTTGTTCATCTGCGGCGGCGCGTTCGCGGGCCTGGAAAAGATCATCGGCGACCGTCTGGAAGCCAAGTCGATCGGCTTTGGCGCTTATGTCGCCGCGCCGGAAGAGCGCAAGACCGGCGTGCTGCTGCGGTCGAGCGAGCCGGAAGATCTGCTCAAATTCGGCCTGATCCCTGAATTTGTGGGTCGTCTGCCGGTCATCGCGACGCTGGAAGATCTCGACATCTCGGCGCTGGTCAAGATATTGGTCGAGCCGAAAAATGCGCTGGTCAAACAATATGGCAAGCTGTTCGACATGGAAAATGTCGAGCTGAGCTTCACTGACGACGCGCTGACCGCGATCGCCAAGCGCGCGATCGAGCGCAAGACCGGCGCGCGCGGGCTGCGGTCGATCCTCGAATCGATCCTGCTCGACACGATGTTCGACCTGCCCAGCATGCAGGGCGTGGGAGAGGTCGTGGTCGACAAGGATGTCGTCGCGGGCAAGAAGGAACCGATTCGCGTCTTTAGCGAACCGGAAAAACAGGCCGAAGACGCCGCCTGACCTTCCCCTACGGAAAGCGTTTATCCCTTCGGGGCCGGGGCGAAAGCCCCGGCCCCTTTTTATTGCCCTATGCTGCACCCGCGCAAATTCTTCTGCTGCGTTGCAAAATTGCACTAGCCGGGAAGGGCGCTACACGGCCAGAAATCTGTTTGTAATAACAAAGAGATAGAGGCATGTCTTAGGATCGGGCGCAGCCTCGCTGGCGTGTCGATACGGCCTCGTCAC
This sequence comes from uncultured Sphingobium sp., assembly GCA_964562225.1. Lineage (GTDB taxonomy): Bacteria > Pseudomonadota > Alphaproteobacteria > Sphingomonadales > Sphingomonadaceae > Sphingobium. The sequence goes on along the minus strand of CAZLSU010000047.1, from coordinate 21,461 downwards.
AATATTACCGAACCTTGTAACATAGTTGCAATCAAAGCATCACAGAGCCGTCGCCAGAAGCCCCCAACAGCGGGGCCGGCTCACCGAGCAATCAAAAAGCAGGAACAGGAGGGGCGTCTTTGGGCGCTCCGACTCTTGGAACAGGGACTTTGGGTCACATGAAGAAATTTCTGATGTGCAGCGCCGCCATGGCAGCCATCGCCATACCGGGCGCAGCATTCGCGCAGTCGACGGGTTCGATGGATTTCGACGAAGCTATCGTCGTCACAGGCGCGCGCGCCAGCGAAGGCGTTGGCGGCGTGAAAATACCTGATTCGCCGAAGGCGAAGGTCGTCCTCGGGCAGGAAATCATTCAGGCGCAGCGTCCCGGACAGTCGGTCAACGAAATCATCAACCTGGTGCCCGGCGTGAGCTTCACCAACAACGATCCCTGGGGATCGAGCGGCGGTTCCTTCACGATCCGTGGTTTCAGTTCGGATCGTATATCGCAGACATTCGACGGTATCCCGCTTAATGATTCGGGCAATTATGCGATCTACTCCAACCAGCAGGTCGATGCTGAACTGATCGAGACGATCAACGTCAACCTTGGGTCGACTGATGTCGATAGCCCGACCGCCGCTGCGGTGGGCGGTACGGTCAATATCAATACGCTCGAACCCAGCGATGATTATGGTGTGCTGGCTTCGGTCAGCTACGGTAATATCATTGCCGAAGGTGCTGGTGACCGTCCCTATTTTCGCATGTTCGGCGTCTTGAACACAGGTGATCTGACTGGTCACGGTACCAAGGCTTGGGTATCCGCGTCGCGCATTCGCAACGATGCGGCCTTCTCCAATTACGGCCAGGTTTATAAGCAGCAGTATAACGCCAAGATTTGGCAGGATATCGGCGACAATGGCGATTTCATCTCTATCGCCGGCCATTATAACCAGAACCGCAACAATTTCGGCGGCTCGCCTTTCCGCGCCAGTGCCTTCACGGGTGACAAGACGGGCCGATTCTACAATATCAACTTTCCTTGCACCGTCAGCTTGACCGGCGTGACGAATAGCTGTGGCAATGATTTCGAGCGCCGCTACAATCCGTCCAACACCGGCAACGTGCGCCTCGCCTCGAAATTTTCGATCACAGATCGGCTGACCTTCAGCGTCGATGGCGCCTATCAGTGGGTCAAGGCCAATGGTGGTGGCACTACTGCTGCCTATGAAGCCGCCAACGTCATCGGTAGAGCGGCCTTCACGGGCAACTATGGCGGTTCCTATTATTTCGGCCGGGACTTCAACGGTGACGGTAATCTGGGAACAGACCTCAATGGCGATGGTGTAATTCAGGATTACACCGTTACCAACGCTGATGGCTCGCGGCGGACCGTTGCAGAATCTGATCGCTTCACTTTGGTGCAACCGAGCCAGACCAACACTCGTCGCTGGGTCGGCATCGCCAACCTGGCTTATGAGATCAACGAAAGCAACAACCTGCGTCTGTCCTACAGCTATGACCGCGCGCGTCATCGCCAAACCGGTTATGCAGGCTATCTGGAAGCGAATGGCGAACCCGTCGATGTGTTCCCCATCAACGATCCGCTCACAGATACCGCCGGGAACCCTCTGCAAAAGCGCGATCGCCTGTCCTACGCCACTCTGCACCAGATCGCCGGCGAATATCGCGGGCAGTTTTTTGAAGATAGGCTGACGATACTTCTGGGTGCCCGCGCACCTTTCTTCAAGCGCGACCTGAACCAGAATTGCTTCACGACCAGTTCGGGCGGCTTCGTGGACTGCGTACCCGACGATCAGGTAGCAGCCTATACCGCAGCCAGGCCGTACAGCTTCAATCCGGTGACCGGCAGAGCCAGCGGTTCGGCGCTGCCACAGTCGCGGACGCTCAAATATGACAAAATCCTGCCCAACGTCGGTGCGACCTTCAAGATCACGCCGGAAATCAGCATCGCGGGCAGCTATGCGCAGAATATCTCGGTGCCCAGCACCGATGCGCTCTACAATGCCTTCTACTTCCCGACAGACAGCGATTCCGCTGACCGCGTCGCGGAAATGTCGGACAGCTTCGACGCGAGCCTGCGTTATACCAGCAGTACGGTTCAGGCATCCGTAACCGGATGGTATTCCAAATATAAGAACCGCCTGGTTACCGCCTATGACATTGACGGCAACGGCACCGACACCAATCTTGGTCCGGTCAAGAAATATGGCGTCGACGCCAGCATTTCCTACAGCCCGATCCCGGCGATCACCGCCTATCTGTTCGGCTCGTACATCAAGTCTGAAATCCAGAACGACGCACCGACGGCCAGTTGTATCGCCACCAGCGATATCGCGCTTGCGGGCCTTTGCTATGTACAGGATGGCGTTGCTTTCCTGCGCACCAGCGGCAAGCGGGAACGCAGCGCACCGAAATATCTGCTCGGGGGACGTTTGCAGGGCAATCTGGGCGATTTCACCCTGGGTGTGCAGGCCAAGAAGACCAGTTCGCGTTACCTGAACGACATTAACGGTGAAATTCAGCAGGTGACGACTGGCGGTGTCACGAAGCTGATCTTCCCCGGTGCGAAGTTCGGTGCCTACACGGTCGTCGATATCGACGTGCGCTACTCGCTTGCCAGCCTCGGCATGGAAAAGGGCGCGATCCAGTTGAACGTCAGCAACCTGTTCGACCAATTCTATGTCGGTTCGTACAGCGGCGGTCTGGATACGCTGGCCAGTTCGTCCTCCGCGTTCGTGAACTTCGGTTCGCCGCGCGCGATCAGTGCCTCGTTGATCGTCGGCTTCTAAGCCACGCCACACCAGTAACAATGAAAGGGAGCGCGGGTCATTCCGCGCTCCCTTTTGCGTAAGGGGCGAAATATCTGTCCTACACGGGCCTGTCCCGCTATTGTCTCAGGGTCGGTCGCGTTGAAGCGCCGATAGGATCAAGCCCCGGCAATAAAATATCAAATTGGGCGGGAAATATGCGAAGTTAACGCAGGCACCCGTCCAGCCCGTCCCGCTGCACCACCCCGATCCGCGCGGCGATGCTGTTGCCATAGCGGCGGGTAAATCCCCTGGGCGCCTTGGCCGCGCGTTTCTTGGGCAGCGGCAGGATGGCCGCGATCCTTGCCGCCTCCGCCCGCGTCAGGTGGCTGGCGTCATGGCCGAAATAGCGCATCGCCCCGGCATTGACGCCATAGGTGCCGATCCCGGTCTCCGCGACGTTCAGATAGACTTCCATGATCCGCCGCTTGCCCCAGATCGCCTCGATCAACAGGGTGAACCACGCCTCGAACCCCTTGCGGACAAAGCCGCCGCCCTGGAACAGGAACACATTCTTGGCGACCTGCTGGCTGATCGTCGATCCGCCGCGCACCCGCCCGCCGCTGGCATTGTGCCGCATCGCCTGCGCGATCGCCACCGCGTCGAAACCATGGTGCGCGCAGAATTTCCCATCCTCCCCCGCGATCGCCGCCCGCGCCATATTGGGGTCGATCTCATTGAGGCTCATCCAGTCCTTGGTGATGCCATTGCCGTCCAGGACCATCGTCAGCGTCACCGGCGGCGGCACGAACCGATAGAGGGTCACGAACAGCAGGGAAAGGAGGACGAACCATGTCAGGATCTTGAAGGGGATGCTGATCCAGCGGGATCGACGGGCTTTGGGCGGCTGTATCATCCCGCCAGCGTAACGCCGCGCTCCGCCGGATCAAGCGGTCGCTGCGATCGCCTGTCGTCCCCGCCCGATCATCAGCACCAAAGCCGACGCGATCAGGCACAGCACACCCGCCGCGATGAACGCAGGCATATAGGTTTGCCAGAAGGTGCGCGACAGCCCGCCCGCCAGTGCCGCGCTCGCCGCGCCGATCTGATGCCCGGCAAAGATCCAGCCGAAGACGATGTTCGCCTTCTCCGGCCCGAAACGCTGCGCCGTCAGCTTGACCGTAGGCGGCACCGTCGCCACCCAGTCCAGGCCATAGAAGATCGCGAAGATCGACAGGCTGTAGATCGAAAAATCGCTGAACGGCAGATAGAGCAGCGACGCCCCGCGCAACCCATAATACCAGAAGAGCAGCCAGCGATTGTCGAACCGGTCCGACAGCCAGCCTGACCCCAGCGTGCCGAAAAAGTCGAACAGCCCCATCATCGCCAGCATCGACGCAGCCCCCACCGCCGCCAGGCCATAGTCGCCGCACAGCGCGATGAAATGGGTCTGGATGAGGCCGTTGGTACTCGCCCCGCAAATATAGAAGGAGAAAAAGAGAATCCAGAAAGTCGGCACCTTCGCGACATCGCGCAGCACGATCAGCGGCGAGAGCAATAGCGCGCCAAAGTTGCCGGTGTCGCGCGGGATGGGCTGGACCTCTCGCCCGCCATAGGGCGGCAGCGCCAGGTCGGCGGGCCGGTCGCGCATCAACAGCAGAACGACGATCGCGGCGACCACCAGTCCGCCACATACCAGCAACAGCGCCGCGCGCCAGCCCATCGCCTCGGTCATCCCCGCCAGCAGCGGCAGGAAGACGAGTTGCCCGGTCGCCGTGCTGGCCGACAGCAGCCCCATCACCAGCCCGCGCCGCTCGGCAAACCAGCGGGTCGCCACTGTCGCGCCCAGGACCATGGCGGTCAGGCCCGTGCCCAGTCCCACGACCACGCCCCATAGCAGGAACAACTGCCACAGGCTGGACATGAAGAGCGACAGCAACAGCCCGCCGACCACGATGCCCAGCGAAATCAGCATCATCCGCCGCACGCCAAAGCGGTTCATGAAGACGGCGGCGAACGGCCCGATGCCGCCGAACAGCAGGAATCGGATCGCCAGCGCACCAGATATGTCGGCCGCGGTCCAGCCATATTCGGCCTGCAACGGCCGGATGAACACGCCCGGCGCGCCGACCGCGCCCGCGACCACCAACATGGTCAGGAACGTGACCGCCGCTGCGACCCAGCCATAATGGATCTCGCGGCGGCGCAACTTGGCGGCAAGGGCGTTCGACAACATGGTTGGTCCCCGTTCGCGCATGACGGGCGCGATACCATCGACGCATACCGACCTGACCCGTGCGATCAACTGCCAGAGCGGAACAACTGGCCCTCTGCGCGATTAAGGAAGCCCGCCCTGAAGGAGCATCGGCCATGAATGAAACGCTGCTGACCGGTCTGCAATATTATGGGGCGGGCGCATCGACCCTGGCGGCACTGGCGGTTTCGCTGAACCTGGGGCGACGGATCACTGGCTGGGCGTTCGTCCTGTTCGTCACATCGTCGATCGCGCTGATCGCGTGGGGGTTTCTGGCGCAGGATAGCGAGGGCATCGGCTGGCAGAATGTCGCGCTGCTGGTCATCAACATCGTCGGCGTGTGGCGTCACCTTATCTCGAAGCACGATCCGAAGGGGTAATCAGCGGACGCCGCTATGGGCTGATCCATATTTCCACCGGCACCTCATCCTGCAACAGCGCCGCGCGCACCGGCATGTCCTCCACCGGGCCGCCCGCCAGCGCCTTGCGATAGACCGCTTCCTTTGCCGCCCCGCCGATCTGAAGCAGGATCAGCCGACTGTTCAGGATCGCGCGCAGGCTAAGCGACAGGCGTGGATGCGGCGCGGCGGGCGGGGTGACGGCGATCGTCAGCGCAGGCGTCGTCAGCCCCTCGTCCAGTTCCGCCGCGCCCGGAAACAGCGATGCGCTATGCCCATCCTCCCCCATGCCCAGCAGGATAATGTCGAACGGCCGGGGCAGGGCGGTCATCGCCGCTTCGCAGGCCGCCTGCCCGGCATAGGGATCGGTCGCGTCATTCTTCATCGGCACGAAACGTGCGGCGGCGGCCAGTCCCTGGAGCAGGGTTTCGCGGATCAGCCGTTCGTTGCTGTCGGCATGGTCGGGGGCGACCCAGCGTTCGTCGACCAGCGTAACGATGACCTTCCTCCAGTCCAAAGACTGATGGCGCAGCGCTTCAAGCATCGCGCGAGGGGAGCGGCCGCCCGAGAGTGCGATCGTCGCTACGCCGCGCGCCATGATGGCCTGCGTCAATAGTCGGGCAATGGTGCGCGCCATGTCCGACGCGGCCTCGCCAGCATCGGCAAACGCATGTTCGATCGGCATGTCAGGCGTCCTGCGGCAGGGTGCAGGCGTCGATCCATGACGCGCCGGTGATTTCAGCCAGCCGATCCGGGGTGATCTCGACCGAAGCCGTGCGCCCGCCCGCCGCCGGAAACACCGTATCGAATGCGCGCAGCGAGGCATCGCAATAGACGGGCAGGGGGTTTGCCAATCCGAACGGGCAAACGCCGCCGACCGGATGCCCGGTCAGCACCTCCACCTCGTCAGCGCCCAGCATCCGGGGTTTCGCGCCCAGTGCCGTCTTTGCCTTGCCATTATGCAGTCGCGCATCGCCGCGGGTCACCAGCAGGACGACATGATCGCCTGCCCGCAGGGACAATGTCTTGGCGATCCGCGCCGGCTCCACGCCCAGCGCCTGCGCAGCCTCCAATACCGTGGCCGTGCTCTTGCCCTGGTCGATGACCGTCAGGTCGGGCGCATGCTCGGACAGGAAGGCGCGCACTGACTCGAGACTCATGGCTCTGGACTCACGGCTGGCCACGCTCGCCCAGCTTGCGCTCCCATGCCAGCGCATGACGCACGATCTCGTCAAGCGCTGCATGGCGCGGCTGCCAGGGAAAGGTCGCCAATATGGCGCGATTGTCGGAAATAAGCGCGGCCGGATCGCCGGCGCGACGCGGCCCCATGGTGCGCTTGACCGGCATGTTGGTGATGCGATCGACCGCGTCCAGCACTTCCAGTACCGAAAAACCCCGGCCATAGCCGCAATTGAGCAGATGGTTGCGCTCCGGCTCCGCGATCAGCGCCTCCAGCGCCAGCACATGTGCGGCGGCCAGATCGGTGACATGGATATAGTCGCGCACGCCCGTGCCGTCCGGCGTATCGAAATCGGTGCCGAACACCGACACGCCGTCGCGCTTGCCCAGCGCCGCCTCGACCGCGACCTTTATCAGATGGGTCGCGCCTGCGGTGGACTGGCCGCTGCGCCCCTGCGGGTCCGCACCCGCGACGTTGAAGTAACGCAGCGCACAAAAATTCATCGGATGCGCCGCCGCCACGTCGCGCAGCATATATTCGGTCATCAGCTTGGACATGCCATAGGGGTTGATCGGCCGCTGCGGCGTATCCTCCCGCACCGCCTCCACATCCGGTGTGCCATAGGTGGCGGCGGTCGAGGAAAAGATGAAATGCGGCACGCCGATTTGAACCGCGCTGTCGATCAGGTCGCGGGTCTTGGCGCTGTTGTTGTGATAATATTTGAGCGGGTTTTCGACCGATTCGGGCACGACGACCGATCCTGCAAAATGCATGATCGCCCCGACATCATGGTCGTGTAGCGTTGATTGGACGAGCGGCTGGTCGGCTATGTCGCCCTCGACGAAGGTCACTCCCTGCGGCACGGCCCAGCGAAAGCCGGTGACCAGATTGTCGATAACCACCACGGGGTAACCGGCACCGCGCAGCGCCAGCACCGCATGGCTGCCGATATAGCCTGCGCCGCCCGTCACCAGAACCATTGGCTTGTCGTTCATAGGACCAAGGTCTCTCCAATTGCTTCAGGGAGACCTAACCCAGGGTCGTGAAGATTTACACCCCCATCATGCTGCGGCGCGGGACGGGACCGGGCGGTAGAAGGTCGCGCCGCTCGCCGCCATATCGCGCAACTGTGCGGTCGGGGCGAAACGGTCGCCATGCGCCATGGTCAGCCGGTCCAGCACCGCCACGACAAGGGCGATGCCGACCATGTCCATATGGCTGAACGGGCCACCGGTATAGGGCGCAAAGCCCCAGCCGAAGATCGCCCCGATATCGCCATCCTCGGGGGTTTCCAGCACCCCCTCGGCAAAGCAGCGGGCGCATTCGATCAACTGGCGATAGAGCAGCCGTTCCTTGACCGCGTCCACACCGGGCTGATCGTCGGCCCGCGGGAACAAATCGCCCAAACCCGGCCAGAGCGCCTTCTTTCCGCTTTCGGGATAGTCGTACCAGCCCTTCGCGCTCTTGCGGCCCAGCCGGCCAAGTTCGACCATCTGCGCCATGACCGCGTCGGACCGCTGCGGGACATAGGCGTCGCCCAGTTCCTTCTTGGCGGCGAGCATGATCTTGTTGCCCAGTTCGATCGACACCTCGTCGCCTACCGCCAGCGGTCCCACCGGCATGCCCAGTTGCTTGCCCGCATTTTCGATCAGCGCCGGGTTGATCCCTTCGGCGACCATCTCGACGCCCTCCTGCACATAGGTGCCGAAGCTGCGCGATGTGTAGAAGCCCCGACTGTCATGCACGACGATCGGCGTCTTCTTGATCTGCGCCACGAAATCGAGCGCCTTGGCGATCGCCGCCGAGCCGGTTTCCTTGCCCAATATGATCTCGACCAGCGGCATCTTTTCTACGGGCGAGAAGAAATGCACGCCGATGAAATTCTCCGGCTTGCTCCACGCTTTGGCCAGCTTGGTGATCGGCAGGGTCGATGTATTGGACCCGAAGATGGTGTCCGCACCCAGTACCGCTTCGACCAGCTTGGTGACTTCCGCCTTGATCGCGACATCCTCGAACACCGCCTCGATCACGAAATCCGCGCCCGCCAGATCGGCATAGTCGGCGGTGGGCTTCACGCGCGCCAGGGTCGCGGCCATCTTCTCGGGCGTCATGCCCCGGCCGATACGCTTTTTGAGCACAGCCTCGACATGCGCCTTGCCCTTTTCGGCATAGGCCAGGTCGCGATCGAACAAAATCACGTCCATTCCGGCCTGCGCGGCGACGGTGGCGATGCCCGCGCCCATCATGCCCGCGCCCAGCATGGCCAGCTTCATCGTCGGTGCCTTCGGCTCATCCTTGGGACGGCGGGCGCCGCGTTCGGCCGCCTGCTTGTTGACGAACAGGGTGCGGATCATATTGCCCGCCTGCGGATCGGCGGCGACCTTGGCGAAATATTTGCTCTCGACCCGGATAGCCTTGTCGAACGGCAGCAGAGCGCCTTCATAGACCGCCGACAGCAGGGCGACCGGTGCGTTCATATTGCGCTGGGTGGTCTTGAGCGTCATCGGCAGTGCGCCCACCATGGTCTGGACGAAGCCAGGGTTGAACGCGCCCGCGCCGCCGGGAAATTTGAAGCCCTTGACGTCCCATGGCTGTGCCGATGCGGTAGGGTTGGCCTTTACCCAGGCGCGCGCCGCCTCCAGCGCGGTGCCCTGCGGCACGACTGCGTCCACGACCTTGAGCATCGCCGCTTCGGCGGGGCGGAACAGCTTGCCCTGGAGCATGTACATCAGCGCCGCCTGCACCCCCATGATGCGCGGCAGGCGCTGCGATCCGCCGCCGCCGGGGAACAGGCCGATCAGGATTTCGGGCAGGCCAAGCTGGGTCTTCGCGCTGTCGCCGACGACGCGATGATGGCAGGCGAGCGCCAGCTCGAACCCGCCACCCACGCAAGTGCCCTCGATGGCGCAGGCGACCGGCTTGCCGCAGGTTTCCAGGCGGCGGAACAACTGGTTCAGCGTGAACAGATCATCGAACAGCGCGGCGGGCGAGGGGCTGGAACCGGCCTTCTCCAGCATCGCGCCGAAGAATTTGAGGTCCATGCCGGCCATGAAGCCGCTATCCTTGCCCGACGCGATCACCGCGCCCTTGACTGCCTCTTCGGATGCAATGCGGGTTATGGCGGCGTCCAGGTCGGCCAGAAATTCCGGGCCGATGACGTTCATCGACTGGTCGGGCACGTCGATGGTCAGCGTGGCAATGCCGTCATTGTCTATGTCGAAGCGGATGGTCTGCATGATAATCTCTCCTGATCCGCTCAAATACGTTCGATGATGATGCCCGTGCCCATGCCCGCGCCCACGCACAGGTTGATGAGCGCGGTGCCCTTGCCCGACCGTTCCAGTTCGTCGAGCGCAGTGCCCAGCACCATTGCCCCGGTCGCGCCGAGCGGGTGGCCCATGGCGATCGCGCCGCCATTGACGTTGATCTGGCCATGGTCGAGCTTCATCGCCTGCATGTAGCGCAGCACGACGCTGGCAAAGGCTTCGTTCAACTCCCACAGGTCGATATCCGCCGTGGACATGCCCGCGCGCTTGAGCAGCTTGCCCGCGACGAATTCCGGGCCGGTCAGCATGATGAGTGGTTCTGAACCGATCGAGGCCATGGCGCGGATGCGCGCGCGCGGCTTCAGGCCGTATTTCGCGCCGATATCCTTGCCGCCGACCAGAACGGCGGCGGCACCATCGACGATGCCGCTGCTGTTGCCGGCATGGTGGACATGGTTCACCCGTTCCAGTTCGGGGTACCGCAGCAGGGCGATGGTGTCGAAGCCGGGCATTTCCTCGCCCAGCGCGGTAAAGGCGGGCTTGAGCGCGCCCAGCGACTGCATGGTCGCTTCGGGGCGCATATGTTCGTCATGGTCGAGCACGACTTGGCCGATCACATCCTTCACCGGCACGATCGACCGGGCGAAGCGGCCTTCGTCCCATGCCATCTTGGCCCGGCGCTGACTCTCGACCGCATAGGCGTCCGCATCGTCGCGGCTGATGCCGAACTTGGTTGCGATCACATCCGCGCCGATGCCCTGAGGCGCGAAATAGGTTTTATAGGCGACCGCCGGGTCCATCGCGATCGCGCCGCCGTCCGACGCCATCGGCACGCGGCTCATCGATTCCACTCCGCCGCCAATCGCGAATAACGCTTCGCCCGACATCACCTTGGCCGCCGCGATGTTCACCGCCTCTAGCCCCGACGCGCAGAACCGGTTGACCTGCACGCCCGGCGTGGTCTGGGCATAATCCGCGTTCAGCACTGCCGTCCGGGCGATATCCGCGCCCTGTTCGCCGACCGGCGTCACGCAGCCCAGGATGACATCGTCGACATCCACGGTGTCGATGGCGCTGCGATCCCGGATCGCCTCCAGCATCCGCGTCGCCAGTTGGACGGGGGTGATCTCATGCAGCGACCCATCGGCCTTGCCGCGGCCCCGCGGCGTCCGCACGGCATCGTAGATATAGGCTTCCATCTTATCTTATCCTCTCCGCCGCTCCTGCCGGGCGCAGTGCGGGAATAGCGCAAATGTATTTACGTTAACGTAAAGTGCAAGCGGATTCTGATGATTCGGCGGCGGCATCCCTGCCGTTGTCGGGCCAGGCCGCGCCGCCGTAGCGGCATCCGGACTGGTCGATCAGGGGACCATACTCTATCAGGCGCCGATGAAGATCGCTGTCCTCTCCGACATTCACGGCAATCTGGCCGCCCTGGACGCGGTGCTGGCCGATATTGCGAGGCGTAACGTCGCGCAGATTGTCAATCTGGGCGATATCCTGTCCGGCCCGCTCTTTCCGGCGGAGACGGCCGAGCGGTTGATGGCATTGGACCTGCCGACGATCCGCGGCAATCATGAGCGGCAGTTGCTGACGCAGGCATCCGACGCGATGGGCGAGTCCGATCGTTATGCGCATGCCATGCTCGATAAAGGACATCTGGCCTGGATCGCAGCTTTGCCGGCGGACCTGCGTTTGTCGGATGACGTGCTGATGGTCCACGGCACGGCGGCGAGCGACCTGCAATATTTTCTCGAAACGGTCACGCCCAACGGACTGCGCGCCGCCACGATGGCGGAGGCGGAGGCGCGCGCGGGTGCGTCCGGCGCTACGCTCATCCTGTGCGGACATACCCATATGCCCCGCGCCGTGCGGTTGGGCGATGGGCGACTGGTGGTCAATCCGGGCAGCGTCGGATTGCCCGCCTATGCCGACGACCATCCTTTTCCTCATGTCGTGGAGACCGGCTCGACCGATGCACGCTATGCCGTGGTGGAGCGTGATCTCGCAGGCGTCTGGTCCGCCCAACTCATCCGCGTCGCCTATGACTGGGAAGCGGCCGCCCGCGTCGCGCTGGCGCGGGGCCGCGACGATTGGGCACGGGCACTTCGCACCGGGCGGGTTTGACCGGCGCGCCTTAATCCGCTTGATGCGCATATGCTTCAGGCTCCGTCATCCGATTCTATGCCCTCGCCGCCGATCTCGCCGCTGACGATCCCGATTTTCCGCAATGTCTGGCTGGCCAGCATGGCATCCAATTTCGGCGGACTGATCCAGGCGGTCGGCGCGTCGTGGATGATGATATCGCTGCACGCCTCGCCGCAGATGATCGCGCTGGTTTCTGCGTCGACGACCCTGCCCATCATGCTGCTGTCGCTGTGGGCGGGTGCCGTCGCCGACAATATGGATCGGCGCAGGGTGATGCTGGCGACGCAGATCGTGATGATGCTGGTCGCGGTCGCGCTGACCGTCACGGGGTGGGCCGGGCTGCTCACCCCCTGGCTTTTGCTGACCTTCACCTTCCTGATCGGCTGTGGCACGGCGGTCAATGGCCCCGCATGGCAGGCATCGGTGGGCGAAATGGTACCGCGCCAGAGCCTGCCCCAGGCGGTCGCGCTCAACAGCATGGGCTTCAACATCGCGCGCAGCGCGGGTCCGGCTTTGGGCGGCGTCATCGTCGCGGCCTTGGGTGCAGCGGCGGCGTTCTGCGTCAATGCTGTCAGCTATGTCGGGCTGATCCTGGTGCTGGCGCGCTGGAAGTCCGACCAACCGCGGCAATTATTGCCGCGCGAGCGGTTGGGCGACGCCATGGCCGCGGGCGTCCGCTATGTCGCTATGTCGCCCGAGATTAAATCGGTGTTGGCGCGCGGCGCGGTGTTCGGCGTCGGCGCGGTGGCCGCCAGCGCGTTGATGCCCCTTATCGTGCGCGACCTGTTGGGCGGCGACGCGCTGACCTTCGGGCTTTTGAGCGGCGCGTTCGGCATCGGTGCGGTCGGCGGCGCGCTGGCGAGTGGACGCTTGCGGGACAGGCTGTCGAGCGAACTGATCGTGCGCCTTTCCATGCTGATATTGGCGAGCGGATCGATGATCGCAGCCATGAGCCGCTGGGAGGGGCTGACCGTTCTGGCGATGCTGCTGTCCGGCGCGGGGTGGGTGCTCACCCTCTCGACATTCAACGTCAAGGTGCAGATGGCCGCGCCGCGCTGGGTCGTGGCGCGGGCGCTGTCGCTCTATCAGATGATCACGTTCGGCGGCATGGCGGGGGGCGCCTGGCTGTTCGGCGCCCTGGCTCAGGCCCATGGCGTCGCCAGCGCGCTGTACCTGGCGGGCGGCGCACAGGTCATCGCGGCCATGCTGGGCCTGTTCTGGCCGATCCCGCAAGGGGGCGATGACAATCTCGACCTGCTGGGGCGATGGTCCGAACCGCAGACCGCCGTGCCGGTCCAGCCGCGCAGCGGCCCCGTCGTGGTGACCATTGAATATCATATCGCCGCAGGATCGGTCGTTCCTTTCCTGACGGCGATGAGCGAGCGGCGGCGCATCCGCCTGCGCGACGGTGCGCATGGCTGGTCGCTGCTGCGCGACCTTGGCAATCCGCACCTATGGCTGGAACGCTATCATGTCGCGACCTGGCTCGACTATGTCCGGCATAATCAGCGCCGGACCCACGCGGATGCGCAAAATAGCGATGCGCTATGGGCGCTGCATCACGGGCCGATACCCCCGGTCGTCCATCGCATGATCGAACGCCAGACCGGCTCCCTGCCGCTCACCCGCGCGCCCGACCCGCGCGAAATGGCCGATCCGATGACCGATCCCAGCCGGTCAAGCTAGAAGGGTCAGTCCGCTTCGGGCAGGGGCCGCCAGCCCGGCAGGTCTTCGGGCGTATCAATGTCGTGCAGCACGGCCCCGCTGGTTTCGATCTGGATGCCCCGGCTCAGCAGGGCGCGCGCGCCCTGGTCGCCCCGAAGCGCCAGCAGTTCGGGAAAATGCTTGCGCCCGATAAAGGCAGGCGGGGAGGAGGAAAAACCGTCTGTGCTGGCCACGACCGAGCGGATATCCTCGGCAGCCATGCAGATATGGTTATAATGGGTCTGCGGAATGTCGGGCATATCCGCCAGACAGATCAATATACCCCGGATGCGATTGATCGGCATCAGATGCTCGACAGCGCGGACGATGCTGCCCGATATCCCTTCATGGGGCTGGTCGTTGACCACTATGTCATAGCCGCGCCGGTCGAGCTTGCGATGGATGACGGGCGCGACATCGATCGGTCTGACGACGGCCACCAGTGCGCCGAACGCCAGCGACGCCACCGTTTCCAGCGTATGCGCCACAATCGGCTTGCCGCGCAGTTCAGCCATCAGCTTGTCCGCCTCGCCAAAGCGGGAGGAGGTGCCGGCGGCCAGCAGGACGGCGGCGATACGTTCGGTACGCATGGCGGAAAAGTGCCTGATAAAGAAAATCGACCCTGGCGCGACTGCCCGGTTATGATTGTTAAGGGTCGACGGTCGCGCCCGGTTCCGAAAATGCCATTATGATGGCGGTCTGTCCAGTAGGACAGGGGGGTGGCAATCGCGCGAAACCTGTCCCATATCGCGGCGGCAGGGCATGAACGGGATGAGGTAAGTCAATTTATGGCATTGTTCGAGGAAGCAAGTGCCAGCGAGGAGCAGGCTGGCAAGCTGCCGGTGCCCGTAGAGGTCGCGGACGCGATCCGCACGTTGATCCGCTGGACGGGCGAAGACCCCGAACGCGAAGGGCTGCTCGACACGCCCAAGCGCGTCGCGCGTGCCTGGCGGGAATATTGTCAGGGCTATGGCGAAGACCCCGCCTATCATCTGTCGCGCGTGTTCCATGAGGTCGGCGGTTACGACAATATCGTGCTGCTGAAGGATATTCCGTTCCAGTCGCATTGCGAACATCATATGGCACCCATCATCGGCAAGGCGCATATCGCTTATCTGCCGGGCGATTATGTCGTCGGTATCTCGAAACTCGCCCGTGTGCTGCACGCCTTTGCGCGCCGCCTCCAGGTTCAGGAACGGCTGACCGCCGAGGTGGCCGACTGTATCTGGGAGCATCTCAAACCCCAGGGCGTGGCGGTCGTGATAGAAGCGACCCATGGCTGCATGACCGGGCGCGGCGTGCGCACGCCGAACGTCGTCATGAAGACCAGCCGCATGCTGGGCGTTTTCCGCGAGGATGAAAAAAGCCGCGAGGAAGTGCTGAAACTCATCCATTCGTGACCGATCTCGATCCGCCCTTCCGGCCGCTTGGCCGCATCGCCGAACCTGATGCGCCGGCGCGCCCCTTGCCGGGCAAGCGGCTGGCGCTGGTCACCGGGGGGCACCGGCGGCTGGGTGCGGTCATCGCGGCGGCGCTGGCTGAAGCGGGCTTTTCGCTGGCGATCCACGGCAGTCACGACACGCGGCTCGATTCGGCGCTTGCTTTGGCGCTGGAGAAGCATGGCACGCCCTGGCATGGCTTTGTCGTCGATTTCGCCGATCCCGAAGCGGCCGAGGAACTGGTCGCAGCGGTCGCCCTGCATTTCGGCCGTCCGCCCGACCTGCTGGTGAACAGTGCCGCCATGTTCGGGCAGGATCGGCTGGAAAGCGTGACCGCCGATGATCTGATGCGCCATTATGCCGTCAATTGCGCCGCGCCCGCGCTTTTGACCAAGGCATTTGCGACGGTGCCGGCCGGTGGGTTGGATCGCTGCATCGTCAATATCCTCGACCAACGCCTTGCGCATCCGCACGGCGACCAACTGGCCTATACCCTGTCGAAGCAGGCGCTGGCCGGGCTGACCCAGATGTCCGCCCGCACGCTGGCGCCAGCGATCCGGGTCAACGCCGTAGCGCCGGGCCTGACCATCAGCACAACCGATTATGACACGGCGCAGATGGATCGGCTGGCCCAGATGATGCCGCTCGCCCGTCTGCCGCAGCCAGAGCAGATTGCCGAGGCGATCCTCTATCTCGCCAATGCGACGGCGGTGACCGGCCAGACGATCCATGTCGACGGCGGCGCGCATATGCAGAGCTACGATCGCGATTTCATGCATCTTTGCCGATAGACGCTGCAAAATTCCTCATCGGCAAGGCTGGCCGCGCGCGCCCGCGCCGCCTAAAGCGCGGGTATCACAAAAAAGGGAGACGGCGATGACCTACGAAACGATCCTGGTGGAACGGCGCGATGCGGTGACGCTGATCACGCTCAATCGCCCGCAGGCGCTCAATGCGTTGAATACGCAGGTGCTGACCGATCTCACTGCTGCCTTCCGCGCATTCGATACCGATTCTTCCCAGCATTGCGCCGTCCTGACCGGCAGCGGTGAAAAGGCGTTCGCCGCCGGTGCCGACATCAAGGAGATGGTCGACAAGGCCGGTGCCGACTTCTTTCTGGAGGATTTCTTTGCAGGCTGGCAGACCGGCGTGGTCGGCACGCGCAAACCCTGGATCGCGGCCGTCGCCGGCTTCGCGCTGGGCGGCGGGTGCGAACTGGCGATGATGGCGGATTTCATCATCGCGGCCGATAGCGCGAAATTCGGCCAGCCCGAAATCAAGCTGGGTGTAGCGCCCGGCATGGGCGGGTCACAGCGCCTGACCCGCGCCGTGGGCAAGGCCAAGGCGATGGAGATGTGCCTGACCGGCCGGATGATGAATGCGGAAGAAGCCGAGCGTTCGGGCCTCGTCTCGCGCATCGTGCCCGCCGCCGATCTGCTCGACGATGCGCTCAAGACCGCCGCGGCCATTGCCGCGATGCCGCCGATGGCAGCGATGATCAACAAGGAAATGGTGAACGTCGCGTTCGAGACCGGGCTGGTGCAGGGCCTGCTGACGGAGCGCCGCCTGTTCCAGATCCTGACCGCGACCGAAGACAAGAAGGAAGGTATGACCGCCTTCATCGAAAAACGGCCGGGGGTCTGGAAGGGACGTTGATCACATCATAGCGGAGCCGCCCGACCATTCGTTGGCGGGGGCGTCGTCGGCCTGCAAGATGTACGCGATCTGCCACGCATCACAGCCGCCCTGCTGGGGGCTGGCTATTCGGAGGGCGATATCGCCAACATCTGGTCGGGCAATGTCCTGCGCGTACTGGCGGCGGCCGAAGCGGCGAAGGGTAAATAGTGCAACGGGCAATGCGCCGGATTGTCAGTGGTCATTCAGAAAAAGGCCGCTAGGCTGCGGGGATGAACCTGTCTCCCCGGCGCACCGCCGCTTCGCTCCTTATCCTTTCGCTGCTGATCGCCGGACCCGCCCCCGCCGCCGGGGACCGGCAAGCGTCCATTATAGCGCCATCGAGCCAGACCCAGACCCGCCCGTGGCTCTACGAAAACAGCGATGTGCCGATTGATCCGGCATGGCATTTCGGTACGCTGTCCAACGGCTTGCGCTATGCCGTGCGGCGCAATGGCGTGCCGCCGGGGCAGGTGAGTATCCGCCTGCGCATCGACGCCGGTTCACTGATGGAGCAGCCCGACGAACTGGGCTTTGCCCATTTCATGGAGCATCTGACCTTTCGCGGATCGCGCCATGTGCCCGATGGGGAATCCAAGCGTATCTGGCAGCGGCTTGGCGTGACCTTCGGCAGCGACAGCAATGCGCAGACCAGCTTCACCGGCACCACCTATGCGCTCGACCTGCCGCAGGCGACGCCGCAGGGCCTGGGCGAGAGCATGAAGATATTGTCGGGGATGATGACCGACCCCAATATCGTCGACAATGCGGTCGCCGCCGAACGCGCGGTCGTCCTCGCCGAAATGCGCGAATCCTACGGCCCGCAATATCGTATCTCCGAAATGAGCCGTCAGCATTTCTTCGCCGGCCAGCCGCTTGCCGACCATAGCCCTATCGGCACGGTCAAGACGCTGACCGACGCGACTGCCGCGAAGATGGAGGCATTCCACCAGCGCTGGTATCGCCCCGAAAACGCCGTCATCTCGATCGCGGGGGATATCGACCCCGCGACAGCCGAAAAGCTGATAAAGGATCATTTCGGTGCGTGGCAGGTGCCGGGCAAGGGTGCGCCAGCGCCCGATTTCGGCGAACCTGATCCCAAGGCCCCGGCCACCCGCGTCTTCGTGGAGCCGGGTGTGCCGACCGGTCTCACCATGACCTGGCTGCGTCCGTGGAAGTTCCGGCAGGACACCATCCTCTACAATCAGGACAAGCTGACCGACATGCTGGCGCTTCAGATCGTCAACCGGCGGCTGGAACAGGCGGCGCGGGCAGGGGGCAGCTTCCTGCAAGCCAGCGCCGCACAGGAGGATGTCAGTCGTTCGGTCGACGGCACGTTCATCACCATCGTGCCCGCGGGCGAAGATTGGCAGAAGGCGCTGATCGACGTCAGAGCGATCATCGAGGATGCCAAGGCGACCGTCCCCAGTCAGGCCGAGATCGACCGCGAATATGCGCAGTTCGACACGGCGCTGGCCGTGCAGGTGGAAAATAGCGATACCGAAGCCGGGGCCAAGCAGGCCAGCGATCTGGTCAGCGCGGTCGATATCCGCGAAACCACGGTCAGTCCGCAGGCGGCGCTCGACATCTTCCGCTCGGGCAAGCCCGCGATGACGCCGCAGAAGATCGTCGATTCGACCAAACGGCTCTTTTCCGCCGGCACTTTCCGCGCGCTGCTGATGACCGGCAAGCCACAGCCCGATGCTGACGCGAAGCTTGCCGCCGCATTGGCCGCGCCGGTCGCTGCCGCGACCAATGCGCGCCTTACCGATGGCACCGTGACCATGGCCGATCTGCCCGCGCTGGGCGCGCCGGGCACGGTTTCCTCGCGCGTGCCGGTCGGCATGCTGGGGATGGAAAGCATCACCTTTGCCAACGGCGTGAAGATGACCCTCTTCGCCAACGACGCCGAAACCGAAAAGGTTCGGATCAACGTGCGTTTCGGCCACGGCCAGCAGGATCTGTCGCCGACCAGGCCCGGTGCGGGCTGGGCCGGGAGTTATGCGCTGGTGGCCAGCGGCATCGGCAAGCTTGGGCAGCGTGAACTTGACGATCTGACCAACGGCCGCCGCATGGGTTTCGACTTTTCGATCGACGATGATGCGTTTGAATTCGCCGCCGTCACCCGCCCCGCCGATTATAAGGACCAGTTGCGTCTGTTCGCTGCCAAGCTGGCCCAGCCCGGCTGGGATCCTGCGCCGATCGCGCGGGTGAAGGCGGGCGCGAGCCTTGCCTATGACGCGATGTCGCGTTCGCCCGATGCGGTGCTCGGGCGCGATCTCAACTGGTTGCTGCGCGGCAGGGATGAACGGTTCCGCACCCCTTCGCTGGATGAAATCCAGGCGCTGACGCCGCAGGCGTTCCGCGCGACATGGGAACCGATCCTCGCATCCGGCCCGATCGAGGTGCAGATTTTCGGGCAGGTCAAGGCCGACGACGCGATCCAGGCGGTAGCCGCGACCTTCGGCGCGCTGGTCCCTCGCACCGAAAAGCCCGTTCCCGCCGCCAACCGCAGGATGCGCTTTCCCGCGCCGGTTACAAAGCCGGTCGTGCTGCATCACCGGGGCGACAAGGAACAGGCGGCGGCCGTCATGGCCTGGCCCACATCCGGTGGCTTCGATGCGCTCAAGGAATCGCGCCAGTTGGAGATATTGACCCAGATTTTCAACGACCGGCTGTTCGACCGGCTGCGCTCTGCCGAGGGGGCGGTTTATTCGCCCAGTGTCCAGAATAGCTGGCCGCTATCGTTCGACAGCGGCGGCTATATCCTCGTCTCCAGTCAGGTGAAGCCGGACCGGATCGACTATTTCTACGGCGTGGTAAAGGAGACCGCGGCCGATCTGGTCAAGAATCCCGTCAGCGCCGACGAACTGCAACGCGCGGTCGCACCGATGCGCCAATTGCTCGCCCGCGCCAGCACCGGCAACGCCTTCTGGATGAACCAGATGGAGGGCGCGACGCATGATCCCCGCTATGTCGGCGCCATGAAGACCATGGCTGACGATATGCTGAGCGTGACGCCTGCCGATGTGCAGGCGCTCGCGGTCAAATATCTCAAACCCAAAAGCTGGTCGGCGGTGGTCTTGCCGGAGGGTGCGAACGCGAAATAACATCATGAATCCGTTCGTTTCGAGCATAGTCGAGAAACCGCGTGCAGTTTCTCGACTATGCTCGAAACGAACGGAGGGGAGAGACTGTATCCCTGCTGGCATGATGCCCGTCCGCTCCCTATAGCGTACGCATGGCCCCACCCCACAAGAAGCCGGACAAGGTCCGGCCCGCCGGTTTCCCCACGCGCGACCAGGTGATGGATTTCATCACCACCTCCAACGAGCCTGCCGGCAAGCGCGAAATCGCCCGCGCCTTCGGTCTCAAAGGGCAGGAAAAGATCGCGCTCAAGGCATTTTTGCGCGACATGGCGGACGAGGGGCTGATCGACATTGGCCCGGCCCGCGCCTTTCACAAGCTGGGCGGCGTGCCCAAGGTGACGGTGCTGCGCATCGTCGACGTCGATGACACGACGCTGATCGCCACCCCCGAACGATGGGAAGCCGAGGGCCAGCCCGCGCCGCGCATCCGCGTGGTCGAGCGCGGCAAGCGCGATGGGCTGACGGTCGGCGACCGTATCCTCGCCCGCACCGAGGAAGCAGGCAACGGCTGGCTCGCCCATCCGATGAAGAAGCTGGCCAAGGCGACCGAGATGCTGCTCGGCGTTGTGGAGGAAGGCCAGGACGGCAAGCTCTGGCTCCGCCCGGTCGACAAGCGCATCCGCAAGGACACGCCGATCAGCGACGCGGGCACCGCGAAGAAAGGCGATCTCGTGCTGGCCGAACCGACCGGCCGCCCGCCGCGCATCAGCGCGCGCATCACCGACATATTGGGCGATCCGTTCGCCCCGCGCAGCTTCAGCCTGATCGCCATCCACAAACATGGCATCCCCAACGTCTTTCCCGAAGCGGTCGAGGAGGAAGCCCTGGTCGCCGCCGATCTGCCGCTGCACGAGGACAAGCGCGAGGATTTGCGTCACCTGCCGATCGTCGCGATCGACCCCAGCGACGCGCGCGACCATGACGATGCGGTCTGGGCCACGCCCGACGATGATGAAACCAATGCCGGCGGTTTCAAGGCGATCGTCGCCATCGCCGACGTCAGCTATTATGTCCGCCCCGGCAGCGCGCTCGACCGCGAAGCCCGCAAACGCGGCAACAGCGTTTATTTCCCCGACCTGGTCGTGCCCATGCTGCCGCACCAGCTTTCGTCCGACATGTGCTCGCTGCGCGCCGGGCAGGATCGCGCGGCGATGGCCTGCCACCTCGTCATCGACAAGGCGGGCAAGGTCACATCCTGGCGCTTCACCCGCGCCGTGATCCGCGTCGCGGCGGTACTCGCCTATGAGGACGCCCAGGCGGCGATGGACGCCCTTTCAGCCATTCTCCCTGAGCCTGTCGAAGGGCTGCACTTTTCTTCGGAAGAAAAACAAGGCTTCGACAAGCTCAGGGTGAACGGCGATTTGTTGGAAACCGCCCTCAAACCCCTCTGGGCCTGCTGGTCCCTCCTGCGCAAAGCCCGCGAGAAACGCGATCCCCTCGCGCTCGACCTGCCCGAACGGCGCGTCGTGCTGGACGAATGGGGCAAGATCGTCAGCGTC
>CAZLSU010000046.1:4006-23767 GCA_964562225.1 uncultured Sphingobium sp. | reverse complement strand
GCTGCGGCTCCTGCGCCAGATAGCCGACCGTGATATTCTCGCCCGGCCAGGCTTCGCCGACATAATCGGTATCGATCCCGGCCATGATCTTGATCAGGGTCGATTTGCCCGCGCCGTTGGGACCAACGATGCCGATCTTCGACCCGCGATAAAATTGCAGGCTGATATTGCTCAGCACCGGCTTGGGCGAACCGGGAAAGGTCTTCGTCATGCTCTTCATGACATAGGCATATTGCGAGGAGGCGGACATGAGTGCGGCTGCTCCGAAATCGGTTAAGGAAATTTGCGGCGGCGGTAGCCGACACGGCGCGCATTGGCAAATCGCGGATCGCCGGTTAAGCCTTGGCCCATGATAAAATTCCATGCCCCCGCCATCACCGCGCTCCTCATCAGCGCCGCCTCCCTTCCCGCCATCGCCGCACCGGCGGACAGCGCCAGAATAGGCCAAACCGCCCTGAGCGACGAGGTCGCCTGGGACTTCACCGAAGGGCTGACCACCGAAGTGGGCGCGCGCCCCGCAGGCACCCCACAGGAAGCGCGCGGCCGCGACTGGGCGGTGGCGAAGCTCAAGGCGCTGGGCTTTTCCAACGTCCGCGCCGAAGCCTATACCATGCCCGTCTGGCTGCGCGGCCGCGACGAGGCCCGCATCATCGCGCCCTTCCCGCAAAATCTCGTGCTCGCGGCGTTGGGCAACAGCGGCACGACCCCGGACACGGGCATCGAAGGCGACATCGTCTATTTCCCGACCATCGCCGATCTGGAGGCCGCACCGGACGCCAGCCTGAAGGGCAAGATCGCCTTCGTCAGTCATGACATGAAAGCGACCCAGGACGGCTCCTCCTACGGCTATTATGGTGCGGCGCGGCGACAGGGACCGAGCATCGCGTCGAAGAAGGGTGCGATCGCGATCCTCGTCAAATCGATCGGCACCGACAGCCACCGCCTGCCCCATACCGGCGTGCAGATGTGGGCGCAGGGCGCATCGCCCATCCCCGCCGCGGCGCTCAGCATACCCGACGCCGAACAGCTCGCCCGCATCGTCGCGCGCGGCAAGCCGGTGCGGGTCCACCTGACGCTGACATCGAAAATGCTGGCCGATCAGCCATCGGGCAATGTCATCGCCGAAATTCCCGGTCGCGATGCCAAGGCGGGGATTGTCGTCGCCGCCTGCCATCTCGATAGCTGGGACC
The DNA here is from genome assembly GCA_964562225.1 of uncultured Sphingobium sp. Classification (GTDB taxonomy): domain Bacteria; phylum Pseudomonadota; class Alphaproteobacteria; order Sphingomonadales; family Sphingomonadaceae; genus Sphingobium. Next base: position 22,577 of record CAZLSU010000046.1, on the reverse strand, counting down.
AGGGCACCGGCGCGATCGACGATGCGACCGGCTGCGCGATCGCCGCCGCCGCCGCGCTCCAGGTGCGCAAGGGCGGCACCCCGCGCCGCACCATCCGCGTGCTGATGGCGGGTGCGGAAGAGGTCGGCGGCTTTGGCGGCGAAGCCTATTTCAAGGCGCATGGCAGCGAAAAACATGCGCTGGTGATGGAATCCGATTTTGGCGCGGATCGCGTCTGGCGGATTGATTTCAAACTGCCCGCCGGGCATGAGGCGCTGGCCACGCGGATCGCAGGGGCCGTCGCGCCGCTGGGCGTGGGGGCCAGCAAGCAGGAGGCCGGCGGCGGCGCGGACATCGCCCCGCTGGTCAAGGCGGGCGTTCCGGTGATCGATCTGCAACAGGACGGCACCCGTTATTTCGATCTGCACCACACGCCGGACGACACGTTGGACAAGGTCGATCCCGCACAATTGCGCCAGAATGTAGCCGCCTGGGCGACCGTTCTTCATGAAATCGCCAACGCGCCGGAAACGCTGGGTATTAACTGACTTTTATAGTAGACAACGTCCTGTCGCGTGATTCTGTCGTTTCACCGATGCAGAAAAGCATTGATTTGTGCAACGCACACGTTAATGCGGGTCGCTCGCGTAGTGCCACATTTCAATAGTGGCCAACGCGGCATATGCTATGGGAGCCGTACACAATGAAGAAGATCGCTGTAGTTTTCGCTTCGGCCGGCCTGCTGGCCCTCGCCGCTTGCGGTGAGACCCCGGTCAACGAGACCGCGAACGCTTCTAACGAAGTCGTCGAAAATGTTGTCGAAAACGCGATGAACGCTGCTGACAACGCAACGAACGCCGCTAACGCTGCCGAGAACGTCGCTAACGCGATGTAATCTTCGCATCCGCGAAATTCGGAAAGGCGGTCTGCATCCGTGCAGGCCGCCTTTTCTTTTGCCCGTCAAGCCGGATATGATCGCCCCCCATCCGTTCGTTTCGAGCTTGTCGAGGAACCTTTCTGAAGTTTCTCGACAAGCTCGAAACGAACGGATGAAATTACCACGCGCTCCCCACCCTTGCTATAATGTTCTTATTATGTTCTATTTAAGCCATGCCAGCCAAGACCGGTCGCGGCGCGACGGACAATCAGACCAGCACCCGGTTCAACCTCCCCCAGCGTGAGGCCGACGGCGACTGGCTGGACGCGATGGAGGATCTGGACGGTCCGGCGCGCAAGCTGAAGACCAGCGTCACGACGCTCAAGCTCCGCACGATCATCTCGCGCAACACGTCGCCCGACATCGGCTTTTCGCAGTCGATCAATGCCTATGCGGGTTGCGAACATGGCTGCATCTACTGCTTCGCCCGGCCCACCCATGCCTATCACGACCTGTCGCCCGGCCTGGATTTCGAGGCGAAGCTGTTCGCCAAGCCCGATGCCCCAACCCTGCTGCGGGCCGAACTGGCGCATCCGCGCTATCAGGTCGCGACCATCGCGATGGGCACCAATACCGATCCCTATCAGCCGATCGAACGCGAATGGGGCATCACCCGCGCCTGCATCGAAATATTGGCCGAATGCCGCCATCCGCTGATGATCACCACCAAGTCGGACCGGGTGCTGCGCGACATTGATCTGCTGTCGGACATGGCACGCGACCGGCTGGTCGCGGTCGGCATATCGGTCACCAGCCTCGACCCGGCGATAGCCCGCACGCTGGAACCGCGCGCCGCCCACCCGGAAAAGCGTATCGCCGCCATCGCCCGCCTGGCGGAGGCGGGCGTGCCGGTCCATGCCTGTATCTCGCCAATCGTGCCCGCGATCACCGACCATGAGATCGAACATCTGGTCGCGCGGGTCGCCGCGGCGGGCGCGCGCGGCGTCTCCTTCATCCCGGTGCGCCTGCCGCATGAGGTCGCGCCGCTGTTCCGCGCCTGGCTCGATGCCTATTATCCCGACCGGGCGGGCAAGGTCATGGCCATCATCCGCGACATGCGCGGCGGCCGCGACAATGATCCCAATTTCCGTACCCGGATGCGGGGGCAAGGCGTATGGGCGGACCTGATCCGCACCCGCTTCGCCAAGGCGCTAAGGCGCGCGGGGCTGGAAAATGAGCGCGTGACGCTCCGCACCGACCTGTTCCGTCCGCCGCAGGGTGCGCAATTGCGGCTGTTCTAAACGCCGCCCCCTGCGCAAAAGCATGACCAGTCAGGGATAAATTCGACGGCAGACGCGTTTGCAACTCGTCATGACCTATATGTCCCCCGGTCCCTTTCCGTCGCCCGCCCGGCGTGCCGCGTCGCCCTTCTCGATCGCCATCTATCTTTACGAACCCAGCGATGGCGGTCTGGACCGGGTAGCGATCCTGCTTGCCAATCATCTGGTGGCGAGCGGTATCGACGCGGAATTGTGGATGGCGCGTACCGATGGTCCGCTCGCCGGACTGATCGACCCGAACGTCACCGTCCGCACGGTACCATCCCCGCGAATCGCCCGACGCCGGGCGATAATCGCCCAGATTCCCGCGCTCGCGGCGATGGTCCGCCGCTATCGGCCCGACATTCTCTATTCGGCCGGCAATCAGAGCAATATGCTGGTGGCGCTGGCTGCGCTGGGCACCCCTGCGCGCGCCGTGGGCAGGATATCCAATCCGGTCGTCCGGCCCGGCGACAGCCGCGCCAAGGCGCGCATCCGGCAGGCCCGCTTTCGCGCCAGCGCGCGGCTGAGCGCGATGACCATCATCATGGGCGAAACCGACCGGGAGATATTGGCACAAGGCGATGGCGCGCTGGCGCGGAAAATTCGGGTGCTGCCTCGACCGACCGTGACACCCTTGCTGGAACGCGCAGGCCAGTCCCGCATCGCCGAACCGACCGACACCCCGCGTGCATTGCTGGCGGTCGGTCGGCTGGTATCGCAAAAGGACCATGCCACGATGCTGGCGGCTCTGGCCCGGCTGAAGCATGTCGACTGGCGGCTGCGCATCGCCGGACAGGGACCGCTGCTCGGCCAGCTTGAGCAGCAGTGTCAGGCACTGGGTATCGCCGATCGTGTCGAATTTCTGGGCTTCATCGATGATTCCGTTGCGCTCGCCCGTCTTTACAGCCAATCGGACCTGCTGCTCCAATCGTCCCTGTTCGAGGGTTTTTGTGGCGCGGTGGTGGAGGCGCTTGCCTGCGGTTGCGGCGTCGTGACCACCGCCTCCACGCCCAACCTGCAACCCTGGTTGCGCAATGCGGGGCAGCAGGAGATGGTGCCGATAGCCGATGTGGATGGCTTCGCCGCTGCGGTGGATAAAGCCTTGGCGATGCCCATGGACCGCGCGCGGATGATCGACGCCGTTCGCTCACTACGGGTCGATGCGGCGCTCGACGCGCATATTTCGGCCTTTGCCCAACTGTGCCGCCCGACGGAACAGCGCCGCCCGGAACCCCGCACCAACGCAATGAGCCGCTAAACCCCGAAGACCCGCGTCAGCGACCTGTCCAGCATCAGCAACTGCCACAACAGGCGGCCATGATCGGCCACCCCCGATTTATGGTCCGCCGCGATCCTGCCAAGCTGTTTGGTGTCGAACCAGCCGGTCTTCGCCAGGGCCGATCCACCCGCGATCGCACTCGCCTCCCCCGCCAGCGCGCCCCTGAACCAGGCGCTGATCGGCGTCACGAAACCCATTTTCTGGCGATAGAGAATATCCTGCGGCAGATAGGGCTCCATCGCCTTTTTGAGCAAATATTTGCCGCTATTGCCGCGAATCCGCTGCGACACAGGCAGGCGCGCGGCAAACTCCACCAGACGATGATCGAGAAACGGTTCGCGCGCCTCCAGGCTGACGGCCATGCTCATCCGGTCGGTCTTGGTCAAAATGTCGCCGGGCAGCCAGATCTTGATGTCGGCATATTGCGCCCGGTCGAGCGCATCGCGCGCGGGCGCGTCGCGCATCGCCTTCACATAGCGATCCTCGGCGCGGTGTCCCTGCAATCCGCTGCGCATTTCCGGACTGTAGAGCCGCTGGCGCAGCGCGTGCGGGCTGATCCCGACCGACGCCGCATAAGCCTCACCACCATCGCCCGCCAGTTCCAGCAATGTGGACTTGGCGCGCAGGAAACGCGGCGCCCAGTCCGCCTTGGGATAATAGCGCCCCAGCGTCCCGAACAAGGACTGGCGGAAGGACGACGGCAACAGGCCCCGCACCCTTTCGCCCTGCATCTGAAAACGATGCCGACGATAGCCTGCAAAGGCTTCGTCCGCGCCATCGCCCGACAGCGCGACCGTCACCTGCTCGCGCGCCAGTTCGCACACCCGATAGGTCGGCAGCGCGGACGCGTCGGCGAAAGGCTCGTCGAAATGCCAGGCCAGCGTGTCGATCAGCCCATAATCGTCGGGCGACACGATCCGGGTGCGATGGTCGGTCGCAAAGCGCCGCGCCACCCGGTCGGCATAGGCGGTCTCGTCGAGCGAAGGCACGTCGAAACCGATCGTGCAGGTCTTGACCGCCTGGTTGGACGCTTCCGCCATCAGCGCGACGACCGCCGAACTGTCGACCCCGCCCGAAAGAAACGCGCCCAGCGGAACGTCGGCAACCATGCGCGATCGCACCGCCTGCCGCATCAACGCGACCAGTTCCTCCTCCAGCGCCTCGGGCTTCGCCTTGCTGCGATCGGCAAAGCTCACATCCCAATAGCGTTCGGGCGCGGGCATGGGCCGCCCCCGCACCAGCCGCAGCGTTTCGCCCGCGCCCAGTTTCCTGACCCCCGCGACCAGGCACGCATCGTCGGGCACATAGCCATAGGCCATATAATCCTCGATCGCGGTCAGGTCCGGCGCGCGCCGCAACAGGGGGTGCGCCAGCAGCGCCTTGAGTTCCGACCCGAAGATCAGGCTGCCGTCCGACAGGGTCGCATGATAAAGCGGCTTCACCCCCAACCGGTCGCGCACCAGCCACAGCGACTGCGCCCGCGCGTCGAACAGGGCAAAGGCGAACATGCCGTTGAACCGCGTCACGCACGCCTCGCCCCATTGGCGATAGCCGTGCAGGATCACCTCGGTATCGCTGTCGGTGCGGAAGACATGGCCCTTCGCTTCCAGTTCCCCGCGCACTTCGGCGAAATTATAGATTTCGCCGTTGAACACCACCGCCAGGCTCTCATCCTGGGTCAACATCGGCTGCGCGCCGCCGTGAAGGTCGATGATCGACAGCCGCAAATGGCCCAGCCCCACGCCCGGCGCGGTCCACACACCGCTGCCGTCCGGCCCGCGATGCGGCATCGCCTCCAGCATCTTCGCAACGCGTGCGGGATCGACCGGCTTTGCCGTTTCCAGATGAAAGATGCCTGCTATGCCGCACATCTATCCGGCCTTAGCGGATGCCGACGCTGCGGTCAGCCAATTCCTTGACCGGTCCCAGATCGCGCAGGAAAGCGGCAATCGCCGCATCGGCAGGACGCCCCTCGCGCTGCTCGGCGGAAACCAGCACGGCGACCGCGCGCTGGTCACGCCCCAAAAGCCGCGCGGTCAGCGTGTCGATCTTGACCTGCGCCCTGCCCCCGGTCAGCGCGCCGCCGCCGACGCCGTACCAGCTTTGCACATGGCGGACGACCGGGCCGGGCGCGGTGATCTCTTCGCCGCGCGCATTGGCGGGCGCGGCGGCGGGCGAAGACCAGACCCATTCGCTCACCGGATCGGCCGCGCCCTGCGCAAAGCCGACCAGTTCGCGACCTTCATCCTGATGATCGAAGACCGCAACGGCCAGATCGACCACCTGCCCCTGCGCATTGCGATAACGCGCCATCACGAAATGATCCGCCCCATCAAAGCGCGGTCGCCACGGATAGGCTTGCTTCTCGTCGGCGCGGCTCCAGCCCGGCACATCGGGCAAAACGAGCGAAGCGGGCAAAGGGTCGGCCGCCGCCGACGACGCCGCCAGCCAGACCGGCCCGGCGATCACCAGCGCCAGCGCCGCCCCGGCGCAGACCGCCACCGTGCCGCCGCCACGCACCACGCCTTGCAACCGGCGCGGGTCGAACCAGGGGTCGGTCGGCTTACGATCGAAAAAAGGCCAGGCGACCGCCATCACCACGACCATCACCAGCGCGAAGAAGACCCAGCCATAGACGACATGATCGAACCCGACCGCCGCATCGACGCTGGTCAGGTGCGCGACCCAGATCGTCGCAAAGGCGCGCACGCCATTGGCCAGGATCGACAGCGACAATGCGCCGCCCATGAAGGCGATCCGGCGCGGCCAGCTTTTGAAGCACAGGTTGCAGACGAGCGCGCCATAAGCGACCATCGCGATCAGGAATTTCGCGCCCGAACAGGCTTCGGCAACCTCGAAATAGCCGGTCGGCGTGGTGATGAAGATGCCCTCGATATGCGCGGGCACGCCGACGATGCCCAGGAAGACCATCGCCAGCTTCGCGGTCAGCAATTGCAGGACCGGCACGATCTCCTCGCCGAACGGCACCATGAAGAAGGCGAAGAACAGCGGAAACAGCAGCGCCCGCGCGACCGCCGGTCCCAGCAGCGCGATAACCGCGCCTTGGAGCATCATAACCACGCCGCCCTGCCGCACCATCCCGACGACGCCCGCCTCCCCCAGCATCCAACCAAAGGCACCCGCCGCCAGCCACAGCAGGCCCGGTGCCCACGCCACCGGCGTCAACTCGCGCAGCCCCGGCAGACGCTGCTGCACCATCCATCCGATCAGCGGCGCCACGAACAGGCAATGCCCAAAGGTCGATGCCGTCCACCAGATCGTCGCCATGTCGGCCACATCGCCCGCAAACAGCGCGAGGATGACGAACGCCACCAGGCCAAGCGCGATCAGATGCCCACGCCAGCCGGTCAGGTCCATCACCCCGAATGGACGGGCGAGAAAATCCGCCTTCATGCCACAACCCTGTCGAACAGCATGACGGGCAAATCGCGCAGCGTCGCCGACCAGCGATAACGCGCCACCATCCGCTCACGCGCCGCCGCGCCCATCGCCGCCGCACGCGCCGGATCGGCCAGCAGCGCGCACACCGCTTCCGCCTCCCCCGCCACATCGGCAGCGACCATCAGATGCGCGCCATCGGTCGCGTCGATCCCTTCGGCCGCCTGCGCGGACGCGACGACGGGCCGGGCCATCGCCATCGCCTCCAGCACCTTGTTCTGGATGCCCCGCGCGATCCTGAGCGGCGCGACAACTACATCGGCCGCCGCCAGCCAGCCGCGCACATCAGGCACGCCACCGGTAACGATTAAGCCGGGCAAGTCGGCCAGCGCCTGCACGGATTTGCTCGGATTACGCCCGACGATCGCGAAATGCGCATCGGGATGGCGCGCGCGGATCGTCGGCATCGCATCGCGCGCGAAACTCTCGACCGCCTCAACATTGGGCCGATAATCCATCTGCCCGGTAAAGACGATCAGCGGCCCCGGCGGCTTCTCGATCGCTGCAAAATCGGCCGCAGGGTCGAAATAATCGAGCGCCACGCCATTTTCCAGCGCGCCGATCCGGCCCGCCGCCTGCGGGCAGGCCGCGCGGAACATCGCCGCCTCCGCTTCGCTCACGAAGGTCGAGATGTCCGCCCGCATCGCCACCGCACGCTCGAAATCAAGCAGCACCCGCCCCTCGCGCCGGTTGATCCAGCCCATCGGACCTGATCCCTCCGCGCCATAGGCGGCATATTTGGCCGAATCGAAATCGACGAAATCCATCATGAACCGCACGCCCTGCGGCAGCACGGGCACGAAATGCGCCATCTGCGCCGAATAGGCGACGACCGCCGATATCGGACGTTCGGCCAATATCCGCGCGACCCACTGGTGCATCTGGGGATGATCGAACAGCGCCACCAGCAGCGGCCGCCCCTTGGCGAGGCCCGTCAGGCCCGCCGCCACCTTCGACCGGTCGCGGCGCAGCACGCACTGGCTGGCGCTGATCGCCGCCATGTCGGGCGCAAAGCCCATGTCGCGATCGTCATCGGCAAAGCAGCCGACATGCACCGGCGCGATTGCGGCCAGTGCGTCGAGCAGATGATAGGAGCGGATCTTGTCCCCGCGATCGGGCGGAAAGGGTATGCGATGGCAGAGGAAGAGTATCTCCCCCCTCATCCCAGCCCCCGCGCGATATGCGGGCCGATGACGTTCGCAATCGACAGCGGCAGTTTTTTCCAAAGCTCGACCTTGCGCCGATATTGCGGCGACAGCGGATTGACGTCGCGCACCTCGCTGCCCGGCATCGCGCGCATCGCATAGCCCAGCGGTTCGCCCTCGAAGCCCCAGCTTTTCTTCCACGCCGCCGGGCCGGTGCCGACCTTCGACCGGCCGAAATCGAATAGGGTGCAGCCACGCTCGCGCGCCTGCCGCATCAGGCTGAAATAGAGAAATTCATTGGATCGCATCGCGCGCGCCTGGTCCGATGCGCCATGCCAATAGGGCATGCACGCGCCGCGATGATAGAAGCTGATCACCGCCGACAGCGGCACGCCGTCCTTGGAGGCCATGGCGATGTCGGCATCTTCACCAAAATGGTCGAGTATGCGGTCGAACAGCGCGCGGGGAAAAACCGGCGTGCCCAGATGATGCACGCTGGTCGCATAGAGACGATAATGAATGTCGCGCAGCCGCTGCGTCCGCCCGATCTCGAAATCCAGCCCCTTGTCCAGCCCCTTGCGGATTTCCGCGCGATGCCGCTTGGGCACCGCCTTCAATTCCGCTTCGTCATCTGCCGCCAGCGGCCGCGAGAAACCGAGATAAGCGTCCGCCTTGGTGTCCCACCCGCCCGGAGCCGGTCCGCCGCGCAGTTCGACGCTGGAACAGCCAAGCTTTTCCGCCAGCGTCCAGCAGGCGTCCGCCAGCGCCTGCGGCGCCTTGCGGTCGCTCGCCAATATGCCGCCATCGACGGCAAAGCCGCTGCTCACCAGCGCGCGACCGAACAGGTGCGACCGGATGAAGGTCAACGGCAACAGCCCCACGATCTCGCCCGACAATGTACGCGCCAGCAGCAGGATCGCCTTCTGCCCCGTCCCCGCCTCGACGCCCTGGACCCAGAAGGGCCGGTGAAAAGGCGTCGAATCGGGGTGCGCCAATACCCACGCGTCGACGCGCGCCATCAGCGCAGCGTCGCCGGGTGACGCCTGCTCGACGATCAGGCTGAAATCGGCAACGGCATTCATCAAGGCCAAATCCTCTGAATTTCCGTTACGCTACCGCAAAGAGCTTAACATCCCGTATCCATTCAACCCAGTCCGCGTGCTATCAGGGGACCGATCAGATTGGCGATCGGCAGCGGCAGCCGCTTCCATAGCGCGATGCGGCGCTGATATTTGTCGCTGCGCGGATCGATATCACGGGCCTTACCGTCCGGCGACCAGACATGATAAATGAGCGGGCGCGGTTCAAAGCCGAAGCTTTTCTTCCATGCCGCCTGCCCGCTATCCTTCTTGGACCGGCCGAAATCGAACCGGCGCATCCCCCGGTTGCGCGCATGGCCCATCAGCCGGTAATACATGAGTTCGTTGGAGCGCAGCCTGCGCGCATCCTGAACACCCCCGCCCCAATAGGGCATCACCACCCCGTCATGATAGAGGCTGAGCACCGCCGACACCGGGCGGTCGCCATGATAAACGACCAATATATCGGCATCTTGCCCGAAATGGCTCAGAATTTCCCTGAACAGCCGCGCGGGGAATACCGGCGTGCCCAGATTATGAACGCTCTGCGCATAGACGCGATAATGATCGCGGATCAGGCGCGGACTGCGGCCGATCTCCACCCGCAGCGCCGGGTTGGCCAGCGCCTTGCGCAATTCGGCGCGATGCTTGCGCGGTACCGCCAGCAACTCCGCCTCATCATCCCCGGCCAGCGGACGGATGAAGCCGACATGCTCGCTATAGGGCTGCCAGCCGGCCACCGCCGGGGCGGGACCGCCATGCAGTTCGATCGACAGATCGCCCGCCAATGCCATCGCGGCGTTGGCAAGCGGGGGAATAGTGAAATCATCGTCCGCCAATATGCCGCCATCGACCGCGAAGGCCGACGATACCAGCGCCTGCCCGAACAGCAGGCTGCGCACATGATGCAGCGGCAACAGCCCCCTGATCCGCCCGGAAGCCCCGACAGCGGCCAGCATCTGCGCATGATGGCCGGTGCCGCTTTCCACCCCCAGCATCCAGGCCGGGCGATGGAACGGTGTTCCCGCCGCATGCGCCAGCACATAGGCGTCGATCGCCGCCGCCTGCACCGGATCGCGCAGGTCCATCATCGTCACGGCCAGGTCAGCCCGGTTGCCCGCTCTCATCCCGCCCGCTCCGCCTGCGCATCGGCCAGCGCATCAACCCGCGTCCAGGCGAAATCTGCCGTCAGCCGACGCAGCTTGGGTGCCATGGCTTTCAGGTTGGTATAGTGCCGCACCCGCGACCGCAGCGGCGCCCCCGCGACGCGCGGCTGATCCGGGTCGATCTCCCACGGGTGGAAATAGATGATCGCGGGCCGCCCCGCCTCCTCATTCACCTGCCGGATCGCCCAGCGTGAAAAAGCATAGGGCAGCAGCCGGAAAAACCCCCCGCCCCCCGCCGCCAGCGTCCGCCCGCGCCATTTGGCGGTCGTCACCGGCAGTTCGACCAGATCGGACCCCGGCACCGGCTTCCATGCGAAACGCGGCGATTGCGGCCAGCCATAATGGTCATGTTTGACCGGCGCGACGCTGCTGGAATAGCGATAGCCTTCCTCGGCCAATATCGGATGCGCCCAGGGGGTGCGCGTATCAATGGAAAAGCTCGGCGCGCGATAGCCCGTCACCGCCACCCCGCCCGCATCCTCCAGCAACCCGCGCGCACGCGCCAAGTCGGCGCGGAATTCCTCCGGCGTAAAGGTGAAGACCCGCGCATGGTCATAACCATGGCTCGCCAGCTCATGCCCCGCCGCGACGATCCGCCGCATCAGCGCAGGATAACGCTCCGCCACCCAACCCAGCGTGAAGAAAGTGCCCTTGACCCCAGCCTCATCGAACAGCGCCAGCACCGCGTCGGTATTATGCTCGACCCGATGGGTCAGACCGTCCCAGTCGCCCCGGCCGATCGTGCGCTCGAACGCGCCGACCTGGAACCAGTCCTCGACATCGACAGACAGGGCATTCTGCATCATTTCAATCTCTGGCCGTCAGCACGGCATTGCGCAAGGATAGGCCCGCCCTTTCAGGCGGCGACACCCTGCTGCGTCTCCGCCATCCGGTCCTCGCGCTCGACCCAATCGACCAGTAGCGTCAATACGCGGCGCAGCGCGATTTCCTGCTCGCGCGCGGTCGCCTCCAGCCCGTTCAGCCGCTCGTCGATAATCTCCAGGCAGCCCCGCAGCGCATCGGGATCGACCATCTCGACCTGGGGCGCGTTCGACGCCGGTTGCGCGGCCAGCGCCGCGCGCAACGTCGCGACTTCCTCACGCAGCGCGGCGATATCGGCGCGCATATTATCATCGGCGATCGGCGGCGCAAAGGCGGGGATGGACGCAAATTCCGCCACCGGCTCCGGTTCGGCTTCCAGTTCGATCACAGGCTCAATGTCCGCCTCGAGCGCCTCGACGACCGGCTCGGGCACATCTTCACCCACCTCGTCCAGCACGGATGGCGCCATCGGCTCGGTCGATACATCGCTGTCCAGCCCCATATCCGCGACCACCGCCTGCACCACATCGGCGTCGATGACGCTCAACTGGTCGATCGCGCCCAGCAACAGCACCCGGCTCGCCAGCGCATTCACCCGGCGCGGCACGCCATCGGTCGCAGCGTAGATGGCAGCAAAGGCCCCGGCGGTGAAGCTGGGATTGCCGTCCCAGCCGACCAGCGACAGGCGATGGATGATATAGGGTTCTATCTCGTTCGCCATCATCGGTTCCAGATGATGGGTCGCGATCACGCGCTGGCGCAACTGCTCCAGTTCGGGGGACTTCAACAGGTCGCGAAATTCGGGCTGGCCCAGCAGGAATATCTGGAGCAGCGACTGGCCGCCAAGCTGGAAATTGCTCAGCATCCGCAATTCCTCGATCGCGGCGACCGGCAGGTTCTGCGCCTCGTCCACAATCAGCAGCGTGCGCCGTCCGGCGCGCGCCTGCGCATGCAGGAACGCCTCGATCCGCTGGAGCAACTGCGCCTTGGGTGCCCCGTCGATCGCCACGCCGAAACTCTGCGCCGCCAGCCGCAACATGTCGTCACCGCCGACCTGGGTGGACACGATCTTCACCGCCGTCAGCCGTACCGGGTCGATCGTCTCCATCAGATGCCCGACCAGCGTCGTCTTGCCCGCGCCGATATCGCCGGTGATGACGATGAAGCCTTCGCCCTGCGCCAGGCCATAGCCCAGATAGGACAGCGCCTTGCGGTGCGTCGCGCTCTCGAAATAGAAATGCGGGTCCGGCGTCAGCTGGAACGGCCTGCCCTTCAAGGCATAGAACTGATCGTACATTCCCTGTTTCTCCGTCCCTGACGCTGCCGTCCGGCGTTTAGAAGCTGTAGCGCAGGCCGACCTGGCCCAGCGCACTGATGATGGTGTCGATGTCGTCGGCTTCCACGCCGTCGATCCCGACCGAAGCCGATGCCGACAGGCGGCGGGTGATGCCGCGATAATAGCTGGTGAAGCCGCCATAATTGGTCGTGTCCGCCCGGCCGCCGCTGGCATCGAAATAATTGCCGTACAGCACCGTTTCGATGTTGGAATTGGCGTCGATCGTATAGGCGAGCGACGCATTGCCGTACCAGTTTTCGTCGCGCGATCCGCTGATATAGATGGTATCGCTGCGCGGCGTGATGAACTTGCGCTGCGAATAGCCCGCGCCCAGACCCCAGCCCCACGGACCGCGCCGCGCGCTATATTGCGCCGACACGCCCCGATAACGGAAATTGGCATCGGTGATGCCCGACAGCCCGTCATTGAAGCACTGGCCCCCGCCCGTGGTGGAGAAGGCGCAGCCGGTCAGGTCGCCCGTAAACGGATTGCGCACGACGTTCAGGCTGCCCGACAGCGCGGCGACATTGGCGTTCACCACGCGGCCGAAACTGTCGATGCCGTCGAAGACGAACAGGCCGAAACTGCTGTCGCGGCCCTGCCAGGTGAAGCTGCCCTGATAGGTCATGCCGCCATAACGCTCGCCGACCCGCGCCTCCAGCGCCGTGCGACGACTAGGCCGCCACATCACGCCCGCGTCCCAGATCAGGCCATCCTGATCGTAGATCAACGCGCGGGGCGACGCTTTGTCGGAGACATACCGCCCGCGCGAGATCACCGGCACGCCATTGCCATCCAGCAGCGCCGAACGCTGCTTGATCTGGATATCCTCATAACCGACCCCGCCGACCAGCGCGACCGTGGGCGTGACGGGCAGCGTCGCATCGACCCGGCCCCATATATCCTCGAACCGCTGGTCGAGCTGGCTCGCATCCTCCCGCACATAGCCACCGCTCGCGACCAGCCCGACCGGCAGCAGCGTGCCGGGACCAAAACCGACAGATCCGGTCAGCATGTGCGACAGCGCATCATCATAGGAGCCGCCCGATGGCGCCCCCGGCAGCGCGAAGCTCACATCATCCTCGACCCGCGTATAGCCCAGCCGATAGGATGCGTTGACGTCGAACACGCCCAGCCTGGTCGTGTAGCTGGGACCGACATAGCCCGAATAGACCTGGCTGGTGAAACTGTCGTTCAGCGGCGTGGCACCCGACAGGCCGTCGCTGCGCACCCGCGTCGCCATGCCGCCCGCGCCCAGCGTCAGCCCGCGCGCGAGATTATACTGGCCGTTGATGATCCCGCTCAGCACGTCCTGATCGGTCGCCTGACGCCCCCAGCCAAAGCTGTGATTATATTCGACGTCGATGGTCGCATCGACGCGGCGGCTATGCACCTCCGCCGTCACGCCCGCATAGACATTGGTATAGGTCAGCACATCGCCGCCGCCCTTCAACGGGCCTGTCACGGTCTGGTCGATGCCGATATAGGGCGTGACCTGTAGCCGCTCGTCCTTGCGCGACTGGGCGAAGGCGGGAACGGCCAGCGTCCCGGCCATCACCGCTATAGAAGTGCCATAGTTGAGGAACTTGGAAGCCATTCCTCAATCTCCCTTTGCATAATAGCTGCCGAAGCGGCGGCCGCTGGCAGAAAATTGAACGGCGTTGAGCAACAGTTGCACCTGCGCGCCCCCTTTGAGCATGCTGACCGCGTCGCGCAGCGCGCTTTCGGCGGTCACATCGGCGCGCACCACCATCAGCGCGATGGCGGCATGGCGCGCCAGCACGGCAGCGGGAGAGGCAGCGAGCAGCGGCGGCGAATCGAAAATCACGATGCGGTCGGGCCGCCCCGCCGTCAGCCGGTCGAGCAGCGCCGCCGTCCGGGCGGAGGCGAGATGTTCGGTGTCGGCATGGCTGCGCTGCCCGGCAGGCAGCACGGCGAGCGAGGGCAGATCGGTGCGCAGGACGATATCCTCCAGCCGCACCGAAGGATCGGCCAGCGCGTCCATCAGCCCCGGCCCGCTGGTCAGGCCCAACGCTTCGGGAATGCCGGGCTTGCCGAAATCGGCGTCCACCAGCAACACTTCGCGGTCGCGCTCGGCGGCGAGGCTCAGCGCCAGGTTGATCGCGCAGAATGTTTTGCCCTCGCCGCTATGGGCGGAACAGACGAGGATGCGGTTGCCACGCGGATTGCCGTCCAGTTGCGCGATCAGATCGCGCTTCACCAGCCGGAATTCCTCGCTCAGCGCCGTCGCCGCGCCATCGGGCACGATGAAACCGCCCTCGGCGAGCCCGATCCGATCGAGCGGCTGGACCGGCCCGGTCCACGCCATCGACGGCATGAAAGCCTGCGGGGCAGGCGCTTCCGTCTCAAACACGGGCGCAGGCGGCAGATCGGCGGGCACATCGACGACAGGTGCCGCGCGTCCGCGAATCGCCGCGCTGAAATCATACAGATTGGTCGCGCGTTCGAGCAGCGATCCTTTGACGCCGATGGAGCTATGCTTGTTCATCTCGGGATGCTCCTTCACGCCATGCCGCGCTGGACGAATTCGACGACGATCAACAGCATGCAGACCCCCGCCAGCGCCCCGCTGCCGCCCGCGAACCATTTCATCCGCTGCCGGTCGCGCACCACCTGCGCCTCGTTCAGCGTCTGCGTGATCGCGCCGATCACCGGCAGGCCGGTTGCCCGCTCCAGCCGTGCGGCGGTCGGGAATGTCCCTTTCAACTGACCCATGGCAAAGGCCGTGCCGACCCCCGCGCCGATCCCCAGGATCAGTACGCCCAGCAGCAACAGCGGCCGATTGGGCGCGGCGGGCGCGCTCGGGATGCTTGGCGGCTGGATGACGCGGAACTGGACGGCACCGGTTTCGGTCTTCACGTCGCCGCGCAGGCGGATTTCCTCGCGGTCGGAAATCAGCTTGTCATATTGGGTTTTGAGCGCTTCATAATCGCGGTCCAGCTTTTCCTGCTCGGCGGCGATCCCCGGCTCCTCGGTCTGCTTGGCCGACATGGCGGAAAGGTCGCCCTGGATCTGGTTCCGCCGCGCCTGCAATGCCTGCACCGTAGCCGCGCGCTCGGCCTGCATCGACCTGATCGACAGATAGGCCGGGTTGGGCGTGCCGCCCGCGCCGCCGCCACCACCGCCGCCCTGCTTGCGCAGCGCATCGACCTGCCGCTGCATCGCGATTACGTCAGGATGCGCGCTGGTCCAGCCGCGCGAACGCATGCCCGCCAGATCGGCCTGCGCCTGCCCCAGCGCCGATGCACCGCCGCCGGGACCGACGCCCGGCAGGCTCTGCGGCGTGCCGACCAACTGGCCGTTCATCGCGCTCAACGCGCTTTGCGCCTGCATAAGCTGCGAATCGAGATTATTGAGTTCCACCCGCGCCGCGTCCATGCGCTGACTGATGGAGCCAGCGCCGGGCAGCAGCCCGACATAACGCTGAGCGAATTCCACCCGGCGCTGCTCGGCCATCTCCAACTGCTTGCCGCGCGCGGCGACCTGGCTGTCGAGGAAAGCGAGGGATTGACGAGTCTCGCGCCGGTCCCCCGACACATTTTCTTCCTGGAATATGTCGATCAGCTTCTGCACGATCTGCGGCGCGATCTTCGCGTTCGCACCATCGGACAGGCTCGAATCGGCCGATGCCGCGCTGATCTCTATCATGTTGGGATCAAGCTGGGCGACGACCTTGATCTTCTCGCGCAGCGTGGTGATCTTCGCCGCGATATCGCGCGGGCCGGACACGGTCTGGTTAAGGTCGGTGCCGCGCACGACCTTCTCCAGATTGTCCGTGCTCGCCAGCGTCTGCCGCACCCGGTCCAGATCCTGCTGCGACTGGACCTGGGTAATCCCGATCTTGTCCTCCAGCAGCGACTGGGTGTTCACATAGACTTTCGCTTTGGATTCATAGCTGTTGGGGATCAGCGCGACCCCCATCCAACCGGCCATGCACACGCCCCAGGCGACGGCCAGCGCCAGCCAGCGTCGGCTCCATATGCCGTGCAGCGCAATCAGGATTTCGTCGTAAAGACCGGCCATGATCAGAACATGCTTTCAGGAATGATGATGACATCGCCCGGTGCCAGCAGGACATTCGCCTTGGTGTCGCCGCGCTTCAGAAGGTCGCCCAGCCGCACCTGATATTCCTTCTGCTTGCCGGTCGCCTTTTCGTAACGGACCAGCCGCGCGCGATTGCCCGCCGCATATTCGGACAGGCCGCCGACCGATATCATCGCGTCGAGCAGGGTCATGTTCGCGCGATAGGGAATCGAGGCGGGCTTCTCGGTCGCGCCGACGATCCGCACCTGCTGGCTGAACGTGCCGGAAAAATTATTGACGATGATCGAAACCAGCGGATTTTCGATATATTTGGTCAGCGCCAGCTTGATATCGTCCGATAGCTGCTTGGGCGTCTTGCCCACCGCAGGCATGTCGGTGATCAGCGGCGTGGTGATGCGGCCATCGGGGCGCACCTGCACCTTGGCCCCCAGTTCGGGGTTGCGCCACACGAAGATGGTCAGGTCATCGAGCGGCCCGATGATATATTCATCGCTCGGCATGTCCTGCGTCGACACGAAGGATGCGGGGGGAAGCTGCGGCCCGGACCCGGAACCGGCGCATCCCGCCAATGCCATGGCGGGCAGCGAAATCCCGATCATCATCCTGGAAACCGACAAGAAACGCATGGCACTCACCTCTTCTGGCCGCCACGCATGCGGGTCGCCGCCAGAGAGGGACAGGCAGAGACCGAGCACAGGGCTTCGGTCCTCTTCTTGGCCTCAAAGGGTAAAGATACCGTTAGGAGTTAAGTCCCGAAGAATTCAGCCAAGTAAAAGCTGGCGTGGCGCAGGATGTCCGAGAAAAGATGCCGGACTTGCGCTTGCGCCATAAGCCCCCGCGAGGAAGATCGCGATCAGGTCGCCCTCCGCGACCGGGGGCAGCGCCACCTTGTCGCCCAGCCGGTCGAGCGGGGTGCACAGGCATCCCACCACCGTAACCGCCTCGGCCGCAGCCGCCGCGCCGAATCGATTGGCCACCGCGATCGGATAGTTGCGCCGCACCACCGTGCCGAAATTGCCGCTCGCCGCCAGTTGATGATGCAGCCCGCCGTCCACCACGACGAACGTCTCGCCCTGGCTCTGCTTCACGTCGATCACGCGCGTCAGATAGACACCCGCCTCACCCACCAGCCAGCGCCCCAGTTCCAGCGCGAATGCGCTGCCCTTGAGTATATCGGCCCGCCCCTCCAGCGCGTCGCCCAGCGCCACGCCGATCGGCCGAATGTCCAGCGCTACATCGCCGGGGAAATAGGCCAAGCCAAATCCCCCGCCCAGATTGACCAGCGGCGGCGACGCGCCCACGTCGTCGGACAGCCGCGCCGCCAGCGCGATCGTCGCGCCCTGCGCCTCGATGATCGCCATCGGATCGAGATTCTGCGACCCGGCGAAGATATGCCAGCCGCGCCAGTCCGCCCCGGCGTCGATCATCGCCCGCGCCAGCGCCGCCGCCCGATCGGCATCGACCCCGAACGGCTTGGCCCCGCCGCCCATCCGCATGCCGGAGCCTTTGAGGTCGAAATCCGGGTTCACCCGCACCGCCAGCCTTGGCACCCGCCCCGCCTTGTCGGCGATCCGCAGCGCCCGCGCCGCCTCGCCCTCCGATTCCAGGTTAATCGTCACCCCGGCAAAGATCGCGGCGGACAGTTCATCGTCGCGCTTGCCCGGCCCGGCGAAGCTGATCCGGTCGGGCATCATGCCCGCATCCAGCGCCATCTCCAGCTCGCCGCCCGAC
Organism: uncultured Sphingobium sp.; assembly: GCA_964562225.1. Classification (GTDB taxonomy): domain Bacteria; phylum Pseudomonadota; class Alphaproteobacteria; order Sphingomonadales; family Sphingomonadaceae; genus Sphingobium. The sequence continues at coordinate 4,317 of CAZLSU010000046.1, read as the reverse complement.
GCGACATCGAAACCGTCGACCTGCCCCGCCATCCGCGCCAGCAACGGCGCATAGGGGTTGGCCTTGATCGCATAATGGATCGACAGCGCATCCGGCATCGCCGCGCGCAGCCGCCGCACCTGCGCCTCGACGATGCCCATGTCATACGCGAACAAAGGCGTATCCCCCGCCTCATCCACCACCGACGCCGCCCCGCATCCCGCGATCAGCAACATGCCTTCCTCGCCCCCGAACCAGGGCGGGATCGGTCCTGTGGGTTTCATGGAATATTCCCTTGCGATATCATGACAGTGCTCCTGCGCACGCAGGAG
>CAZLSU010000046.1:0-3906 GCA_964562225.1 uncultured Sphingobium sp. | reverse complement strand
GTTTCATGGAATATTCCCTTGCGATATCATGACAGTGCTCCTGCGCACGCAGGAGCACGGCCTTATCCAAAAGCCCGCGCCAAAGCGACCCGGTCGATCTTGCCATTGGGATTGCGCGGAAACGCCTCCACCATTTGTATCGCGCGCGGCTGCATGAAATTGGGCAGTTCGGACTTCAGATGCGCCTCGACCAGCGGCTGAACATCGTCAGCCCCCCGCACCAGCAGCAGCACCGCCTGCCCCAGCCGGTCATCCTTCACCCCCAGCGCCACCGCTTCGGCCACGCCCGAAACCGCGACCGCCGCTTCCTCGATCTCGCTCGGGCTGATCCGGTTGCCGGCCGACTTGATCATCGCATCGTCGCGCCCGACAAAATAGAGCAAGCCCGCCGCATCGCGCCGCACCGTATCGCCCGACCACACCGCCATGCCGCCATAGCGCGACCCTGCCGGTGCCGCCCGAAACCGCTCCGCCGTCCGCGCCGCATCCCGCCAATAGCCCTGCGCCACCAGCGGCCCGCAATGGACCAGTTCGCCCGGCTCGTCGTCATCGGTGACGCTGCCATCGGGCCGCACCACCAATATCTCGGCAAAGGGGATCGCCGACCCCATGGAGTCGGGATGCGTATCGACCAGCGCCGGCGGCAGATAGGTCGATCGAAACGCCTCGGTCAGCCCGTACATCGGATAAAGCGCCGCCTGCGGGAACAACGCCCGCAACTTGGCGACCAGCGGCCGCGTCAGTGCCCCGCCGCTATTGGTCAACCGCGTCAACTTCGCCGCCACCTCGTCGGGCCAGTCCAGTTCCACCAGTTGCACCCAAAGCGGCGGCACCCCGGCCAGCGTCGTGATGTCGCGCCGGTCCACCGATTTCAAAACATCGCGCGGCGTCAGATAATCGAGCGGATAGACGCACGCCCCCGCATACCAGGTCGAAAAAAGCTGGTTCTGCCCATAATCGAAACTGAAGGGCAGCACGCACAATGTCCTGTCGGCAGGCGTCAGCTTCAGATAATCCGCCACCGCCGCCGCCCCCAACCACAGGTTCGCATGGCTCAGCATCACCCCCTTGGGCCGCCCGGTCGATCCGCTGGTATAGAGGATCGCGGCCAGCGCGTCGGGGGCCGCATCGGACGGCCCGATCCCGTCCCCCCCGGTCATCGCGCAGGCCGCATCATCCTCCCGATGCGTATGACAACCCGCCGGAATATCGCCCGCCTGCAACGTCGCCAGTCTTTGCGCGGTCCCGATCAGCAGCGCCGCGCCGCTGTCTGCCAATATATGCGCGACCTGGGCATGCTTCAGCAACGGATTGACCGGCACATGGACCAGCCCCGCGCGCGGCGCGGCGAGCGGCATCAGCGCCGCCACCGGTCCCTTGGCGATCCAGCTCGCCACCCGCGCCCCCGGTTCCAGCCCGAACCCCGCCAGCCACGCCGCCAGTCGCCCCAGGCTGCGCTCCAGTTCCGCATAATCCTGCGACCCCGAACGCCCGTCCAGCGCCAGCGCATGCGCCTGCCCCCGCAACAGCAGATGATCGACGGGGTGGGAGAGAGGCGCGCTGGTTAACGGCATGTGCAGACTTTTCTCCTAAGCGCCTTCTTATATGGCGGAGATAGAGCGTTGCAGCCCCCAAGGGAATATCACAGCCTGAAGGAAGCGGCCGAAGCGCTCAAAGGGCGTCTCGATCGCGCCGTGACGCCCTGCCTGTTCGACCGGCTGAGTTGGCTCGACCTGCTGCACGGCCATATTTTCGCCGACATGCCGGTCCGCATCTTTCATGCGGTCGATGGCGACGCCGAAGCCTGGCTGTTCCTGCTCGCCCCGCAAGCCCGCCGCCTGTCCGCGCTCGCCAACTGGTACAGCTTCTCCTGGGCGCCACTCTTCTTCGGCAATCCCGACAGCGCCGCGCGGCACGCGCTGCTCACCGCCATCGCGCGCCGCATCGCCCGCGATACCGCCCATGTCGATCTTTACCCCGTCACCCGCGACGACGGCATGGCCGCGCTCGTGATGGCGGCCTTCCGCCAGGCAGGCTGGTTCGCCGTCCACCGCGCCTATGGCGGCAAATATACGCTCGACGTCCAGGGCCGCGATTTTGCGACCTGGTGGGCACAGCGCCCCGGCCCGCTCCGCACGCTGGTCCGCAGGCGGTCCAAATCCTCGCCCCTCGCGCTCAGCATCACCGACCGGCTGACCGAACAGGACTGGCAGGATTATGTCGCGGTCTCGGCCAAAAGCTGGAAAGAACCCGAAACCGGCCTGCCTTTCCTGCGCGCCCTCGCCGAACAGGAAAGCGCGGCAGGCACCCTGCGCCTGGGCTTCGCCCGGCTGGACGGGCGGGCCGTCGCCACCCAGCTATGGACCATAGACCATGGCACGGCGCTCATCCACAAACTCGCCCATGACCGCGCCTTCGATACCCTCTCGCCCGGCACGCTGCTCAGCCACGCCATGTTCGCGCACGCCATAGACGTCGATCGGGTGGCGACGATCGACTATGGCACCGGCGACAATGGCTACAAGACCGACTGGACGGACCGCCGCCACACGCTCTACCGGCTCGATTGCTATAACCCGCGTTATCCCTCGACATGGGCACCTGCCGCACGCGCCGCCATTTCCGCGCTTGTCGGCTGAACTTTCAGGCGATAGGGATGCGCCCATCATGCGGGCTGAAAATACGCAACCGGTCGACCGGACACAGGAAATCGAAACGCTCGTCCGCGCGCTGCTGCGCGACGTGCTCGCCCTGCCGCAGGCGCAGGTGGACGGCTTCACGGCCGACACCCCGCTGTTCGGCGCGCTGCCCGAACTGGATTCGATGGCGGTCGCGGGCCTGCTCACCGAAATGGAGGACCGGCTGGATATCATCATCGAGGATGACGATATCGACGGCGACACGTTCGAGACGTTCGGAACGCTGGTGGCGTTCGCGCAGAGCAAGGTCGGGTAACTATCCCCGTCATCCCAGCGAAAGCTGGGATCTCGTGAGGCCAGGTCGAACCCTCTCTCCTGAGACCCTTGAGCCGCGTGACTTTACATTCATCCGTTCGGGCTGAGCTTGTCGAAGCCCTGCACTGTCTTTCGACGCTCGAAAAAAAGCAGTCCTTCGACAAGCTCAGGACGAACGGTGATTAAACCTCACGCCGCCGCCATCGCCTCGAAATCGGCCTCCGCCAGGAATTTCTCCACATCCAGCGCCGCCATGCAGCCCATGCCCGCCGCCGTCACCGCCTGACGATAGATTTTATCCGTCACATCCCCCGCCGCGAACACGCCGGGGATGGAGGTGCGCGTCGTGCCCTTTTCGACCAGCAGATAGCCTTCATCCATTGGCAGCTTGCCCGCGAACAATTCGGTCGCCGGATGATGGCCGATCGCGACGAAGCCGCCATCGGTCGGCTCGTGCGACGCCTCACCCGTCACCGTGTCGATCAGGTCGACGCCGACCAGCCCCTCGGGCGTCCCGCCGCCCACGAAGCGCGCGACTTCCTTGTTCCACAACACCTTGATGTTGGGGTGCGCGTGCAACCGCTCCTGCAAGATCTTCTCCGCGCGCAACGAATCGCGGCGATGGATCAGCGTCACGTCATGGCTGTGGTTGGTCAGGTATAGCGCCTCCTCGACCGCGGTATTGCCGCCGCCGATCACCACCACCTTCTTGCCGCGATAGAAAAATCCGTCGCAGGTCGCGCAGGCGCTCACGCCCTTGCCCGCCAGATGCTCCTCGCCCTCGACGCCCAGCCACTTCGCCTGCGCCCCGGTGCAGATCACCAGCGTATCGCAGACATAGACCACGCCGCTGTCCCCGGTCAGCCGGAACGGCCGCTGCGACAGGTCCACGTCCATGATCTGGTCGTACATCATCTGCGCGCCGACATGCTCGGCCTGCGCCTGCATCTGC
>CAZLSU010000045.1:0-24022 GCA_964562225.1 uncultured Sphingobium sp. | reverse complement strand
CCATATGGATGTCGCCATTGGCGTAGGGCGGGCCGTCATGCAGGATGAAGCGTTCCCGACCCGCGCGCTTTTCGCGCAGGCGGTCGTAGAGGCCCATCGCGTCCCATTTGGCGGCGATGGCCGGTTCCTTCGCCGCGAGGCCCGCCTTCATCGGGAAGTCGGTGACGGGCAGGAAGACGGTGGATTTATAGTCTGGGGCGGGCTGATCGGTCATGGCATCTATCATTCAGCCGTTCGGTTCGAGCAGCATCGAGCTTGTCGAGATGCGACCGTCGAGAATGCCTTCTCGACTTCGGTTCTCGGCTTCGCTCGAACCTGCGCTCGAAACGAACGGAGGGGGGAAAAGTCGAAACCGCGCCTTATGCGACGTAAGGCCCGCCTGCAAGTTTTTGGGCCGCAAGGATTTGCCGCGCGCGGGCGCAGTCCTTCTCCATCTGGGCGACCAGCGCGTCCAGCCCGTCGAACTTCGCTTCGGGACGCAGATATTCGATCAGTTGCACTTCAATACACTGACCATAGAGGCTTTCGGAAAAATCGAAGAAAAAGGGTTCGAGCAACTCCTTGGGCGGATCGAAGGTCGGGCGGATGCCCAGGTTCGCCGCGCCGTCCAATATGCGTCCATCCGGCAGCCGCCCGCGCACCGCATAGATGCCATAAGCGGGGCGCAGATAGCTGCCCATGTCGACATTGGCGGTGGGATAGCCGATGGTGCGGCCCAGCTTGTCGCCATGCTGGACCCGACCCTGGATCGTGAAGGGGCGGGTCAGCAGGCGCGTCGCCGTGGCGCAATCGCCTGCCTTCAGCGCATCGCGAATGCGGCTGGAGGAGATGACGCCGCCCTGGTCCTCGGTGACCGGGGGCACGGCCTGCGCGAACATCCCCAATGCTTCGCTCAGTTCCGCCAGCGTCGCGATGCTGCCGCTCTTGCCCTTGCCAAAGGTGAAATCCTGACCCGTCACGATGCCCGCCGCGCCGACATGGTGCCTCAGATAGGCGGCAAATTCGGGTGCGGTCATCGCCGCCATCGCCGCATTGAAGGCGAATATGAACATCGCGTCCGCTCCCGCATCCGCGAACAATGCCTCACGCTGGTCGAGCGTGGTCAGGCGGAAGGGCGGCGTTTCGGGGCGGAACAGCCGCACGGGATGCGGATCGAACGTGGCGACGATCATGGGACGCCGTTCGGCGCGGGCGCGCGCCACCGCCTGCCCGACCACCGCCTGATGGCCCAGATGAAATCCATCGAAATTGCCCAGTGCCACTATCGCCCCGCGCAGATGCGGCGGGACCGGGGCGCTGCTGTCCAGCCGTTCCATGGGGGCGGGCTATAGGGACAGCAGCGCGGCAGGGCAATGCGGGGATAAGGCAGATATGGTGGGCGCTTTCTTCCGCCCCGCCCTTGCGCCAAGCCGCATCATGTCGAGGCCCGGACCAGCGTTACGAAACTATGCGCCGGATGGTCGCCGATCGCGGGATGATCTTCGCGCGCCACCTCACGCCAGCCGTCGGGGTAGGCGATGCTGGCGTCGCCCGCCGCATCGACATGCACCTCGGTCAGTTCGATCCGATCGGCGATGGCGAGGAACAGACGATAGATTTCCGCGCCACCGATAACCATGACGACCGGCGCATCGGCCAGCGCCAAAGCGCCCTCCATGTCGCTTGCGACTTCGGCCCCCTGCCCGCGCCAGTGCGGATCGCGGGTCAGCACGATGTGGCGGCGGCCGGGCAGCAGGCCGGGCAGGCTGTCGAAGGTCTTGCGCCCCATGATCATCGGATGGCCGAGCGTCAGCGCCTTGAACCGTTTGAGATCGGCGGGGAGTCGCCATGGCAGCGCCCCGTCCCGACCGATCACGCCATTGTCGGCGCGAGCGAGGACGAGGATGATCCGGGGGTGCGGTCTCACAACGTCAGCCGCGTCACATGCCCCATCTTGCGGCCGGGACGCGTTTCATGCTTGCCGTAGAGATGCAGGTGATTGGCTGGATCGGCCAGGATCGCCGCCCATGCCTCGGCATCCTCGCCGATCAGGTTGCGCATCTCCACCCGGCGGGCGGCGAGCGCGGTGTCGCCCAGCGGCAGGCCGCAGATCGCGCGGACATGGTTTTCAAACTGGCTGGTGACCGCGCCTTCGATCGTCCAGTGGCCGCTATTGTGGACGCGCGGGGCCATCTCATTGAAGACCGGGCCGTCGCTGCTGGCGAAAAATTCGATGGCCAGCACGCCGACATAATCGAGCGCATCGGCGACCTGGCGCGCGAGCGCGCGGGCGGCGGGCACCTGCCCCTCGATCAGCGCGCCCGCAGGGGCGGTGGAGGTGGCGAGGATGCCGTCTTCATGGACGTTGGCGGCGCTGTCCCAGAAACGAATGTCGCCGTCCGTCCCGCGCACGAGGATGACGGAAAATTCCTGCGCAAAGGTGACGAAGCCTTCCAGGATCGCGCTCTGGCGACCGATCGCGTTCCACGCACCGACCGCGTCGCCCGGTTCGTTGAGCCGCGCCTGGCCTTTGCCGTCATAGCCCATGCGGTTGGTCTTGAGGATGGCGCGGCTGCCGATCGTCTCGACCGCTTCCTCCAGATCGTCCAGGCTTTCGACCGGGGCGAAGGGGGCGGTCAGCCCGCCCAGATCGCAGACGAAGCGTTTTTCGGCGAGCCGGTCCTGCGCGATGCGCAACGCATGAGCGGACGGGCGGACGAGGCCGTGGGTCGCCAGCACATCGACCGCGGCGGGATCTATATTCTCAAACTCATAGGTCACGACATCGACCGCATCGGCAAAGGCGGCGAGCGCGGCGGCGTCCTCATAACGGCCCTGCGTCCAGCGCGGCGACACGTCTGCGGCGGGACCGCTGGCTTCGGGCGCGTAGATATGGGTGCGATAGCCAAGCTGCGCGGCGGCGATGGCGATCATCCGGCCAAGCTGGCCGCCGCCCAATATGCCGATCGTCGAGCCGGGGGGGATCGTCGTCATTCGGGCGTTTCGACGGGCGTTTCGGCGACGTCGCCGGTCTGCTTTTCGCGCCACGCGTCGAGCCGGGTCGCCAGCGCATCGTCGGTGGTGGCGAGCATGGCGGCGGCCAGCAATGCCGCGTTGATCGCGCCGGGCTTGCCGATCGCCAGCGTGCCTACGGGTATGCCGCCGGGCATCTGGACGATGGAAAGCAGCGAATCCATGCCCTTCAATGCCTTGGATTCGACCGGCACGCCCAGCACCGGCAGCCGCGTCATGGATGCGCACATGCCGGGAAGATGCGCCGCGCCGCCCGCGCCCGCGATGATGACTTTCAGGCCGCGCCCGACCGCGCCGGTGGCATAATCATAGAGACGGTGCGGGGTGCGGTGGGCGGAGACGACCTTGCATTCATGGGCGATGCCCAGCGCGTCGAGCGTTTCGGCGGCGTGGCGCATCGTGTCCCAGTCGGAACGCGACCCCATGATGATGCCGACGACGATGCTTGCGCTCATGCCCCATTCCCCCTGGGAAAGCGGTCTGTGCCGCCCGGAAGCAAAGCCCCTTAACGCCCGCTGGCGTGGCGGGCAATGCCAATCGGTGCGCTTGGCCGCGCGGTTGCGACATGTTGTTACAATTTTCCGCCGCCGACTGTTTGCAATTGCGAGTCGTTCGCGTTATTGAACCGGCCTTGCAAATCACAGGATTCATGCTTCCCCGATGGCCGCAACGTCCCCCAGTACTACCGGCCCCCGCAGGAAGAAGAGTCCCAGGGCCTTCTGGCTGAAACAACTCCACACCTGGCATTGGGTCAGCAGCGCGATTAGCCTGATCGGGCTGTTGCTGTTCGCCTTTACCGGGATAACCCTCAATCACGCCGCCGATATCGAAGGTGCGCCGGTCACGACCGAGAAAACGGCGACCCTGCCGCCCGCGCTGCTGAAACAGGTTGCGCCCGACGATGCGCCCGACGCCAAGAAGCCCCTGCCCGCCCCTGTCGCGCAATGGGTGGAAAAGGCGATCGGCCAGCGCGGATCGGGTGAGGCGGAATGGACCGCCGATGAAATATATCTCGCTTTGCCCCGCCCCGGCGGCGATGGTTGGGTGTCGATAGACCGGGCAAGCGGCGCTGTGACCAGCGAGGCGACGAGCAGGGGCTGGATCAGCTACCTCAACGACCTGCACAAGGGCCGCAACGCGGGCGGGGTGTGGAAGTGGTTCATCGACATCTTTTCGGTCGCCTGCTTCCTGTTCGCGCTGACCGGCCTCGTCCTGCTCCAGCTTCATGCCGCCAAACGGCCCAGCACCTGGTGGCTGGTCGCCGCCGGTCTGGCGCTGCCCGCCATCCTCGCTATCGTCTTCATCCATTAAGGGAACCGCCATGCAGATCCGTCACACTTTAGCTCTGGGCGCAGGCGCTGCGGTCGGCGCGATCGCCATGCCCGCGGCCGCCCAGACGGTCAATGTCAGCATCACCGTTCCCCGCCTGACCGTTGCCGAATATCATCGGCCCTATGTCGCGATCTGGCTGGAGAAGGAGGGGGCTGCCCCCAAGACCCTGTCGGTCTGGTATGATTACGACATGAAGAAGGGCGAAGGCACCAAATGGCTGCGCGACGTTCGCCAGTGGTGGCGCGTGTCGGGCCGCACGATGAGTTTCCCCGCCGATGGCGTGACCGGCGCGACGCGGGCGCCGGGCGAACAGAAGATCGCCTTCACAGCGGGCAAGGGACCGCTGGGTGCGATCGCGCCGGGCAATTACACGCTGGTGGTGGAAGCCGCGCGCGAAGTGGGGGGCCGCGAACTGGTGCGCCTGCCCTTCGCCTGGCCGCCCAAGCCGGGCGCAGTCGTCAAGGCGGCGGGAACGAGTGAATTGGGGGCAGTCAGCCTCAGCTTCGGCAAATGAACGGGAGAATGCACATGAAAAGCAAATGGCTGATCGCAGGGGCGCTGGCGGCGCTCATCCTTCCAGGTGCCGCGCAGGCGCACCGCCAGTGGATGATGCCATCCTCCACGGTGCTGTCGGGTACCGATAGCTGGGTGACGGTGGACGCCGCCGTGTCCAACGACCTTTTCTATTTCGAGCATAATCCGATGCGCATCGAAGGCATCAAGGCGACCGCGCCCGACGGCAGCGACGTGAAGATCGAGAATCCGGCAACGGGCAAATATCGTTCGACCTTCGACGTGCATCTGACCCAGCGCGGCACATACCGGATCGCTTCGGTCAGCACGATGCTGATGGGCAGCTATATGCTGAACGGCAAGCAGGAGCGCCTGCCGCGCGGCACGACCAAGGCAACGCTGACGACCGCAATCCCCGCTGGCGCGACCAATGTGCAGACCGCCGAAGCGTCTAACCGCAACGAGATATTCGTGACGCTGGGCGCGCCGACCACGACCCTGTTCAAGCCGACTGGCGTTGGCATCGAGCTGGTGCCGACCACCCACCCCAATGATCTGGTGTCGGGCGAGGCGGCCAGTTTTCAGTTCCTGCTGGACGGCAAACCCGCAAGCGGTCTGAAGGTCACGGTCATTCCCGGCGGCATTCGTTACCGCGATGCACTGGGCCAGATGGACCTGACCGCCGACAAGGACGGCAAGGTCACGGTCAACTGGCCCAACCCCGGCCTTTACTGGCTGAACGCATCGGTCGGCGGCGGGCGTGAAGGCGGTCCCGGCATGGGTGGTCCCGGTGGGCCGGGTGCCGGTGCTGGAGTCGTTGCCGGTGCGACTCCCCCGCCGCCTGCCGCGCCCGCTGGTCCGCCGCAGCGCCGCGCGGCCTATATCACGACGCTGGAAGTCCTCGCGCCCTGAACCCGCAGCCCCCGCGCGGCGTTCGCGTCGCTATCCCGCCCGACCTGTCGCCCGGCGCCTTTGCCGGGCGCAGGCGGGGCGCGCCGATCCTGAACCTGGGCGGGCCGACCATGGGCACGAGCTGGTCGGCGCGGATCGTCGATGGGTCCGACCGCTGCGTCGCCGCCGTTGAGACCGTGCTGATCCGCGTGATCGCGCAGATGAGCAATTGGGAAGCCGATTCCGATATCTGCCGGTTCAACAGGACGCCGCTTGGGCAATGGATGACATTGCCTGCCGACATGCTAACGGTGCTGCGTGGGGGGCTGGAGATCGCCCGGATCAGCGATGGCGCGTTCGATCCGGCGATCGGGCGGGCGGTGGATCATTGGGGCTTCGGGCCGCTGTCCGGGCCAGCCTCTCACGCGCCGGACCCGTGGCGCGCGATCGAGGTTGATGGCGACCGGGCACGGCGGACGCGCGATGTGACGCTGGATTTTTCCGGCATCGCCAAGGGCTTTGCGGTGGATGCGGTCGCCGATGCGCTGCGGGAAGCCGTACATGGCGATTTCCTGATCGAGATTGGCGGCGAATTGCGCGGAGAAGGGGTGAAGCCCGACATGCAGCCCTGGTGGGTGGATGTCGAAGCGCCGCCCGGCCTGCCCCTGCCCACCCTGCGCGTGGCGTTGTGCGGGCTTTCGGTCGCGACGTCGGGCGATTATCGCCGCTTTCGCACCGAGGGCAACAGGCGGCTGTCGCACAGCATTGATCCGCGCACCGGCGCACCGATCGCCAATGATGTCGCGTCGGTCACCGTGCTGCACGAAAGCGCGATGCTGGCCGACGCCTGGGCGACGACGATCACTGTGCTGGGACCGGACAAAGGCATGGCGCTGGCGACCCGGCAGGGTCTCGCGGCGCTGCTGATCCGGCGCGAGGGCGCGGGTGGACGGGAATATATGACGCCGGGGTTGGCGGCGATGTTGGGGTAATCGTCCCCCGACGGAGGCCGGGGTGACAGGGGTTAGACCTCTCCCCACCGCCTCAACAGATTATGATACACCCCCGTCAGCCGGATCACCTGCGCATCCGCATGGCCCAGCGTCCCAGCAAGCGCCTGGATGCTACTGTCCAGATCGAACAGCGTCTGACGCGCGGCGTCGTCGCGGACCATCGACTGGACCCAGAAGAAGCTGGCGACCCGCCGCCCGCGCGTGACAGGCTCTACGCGGTGCAGCGATGACGAAGGATAGAGGATGGCGTGGCCGGCGGGCAGCTTGACCTGCTGGACGCCGAAGCTGGTCTCGATCGTCAATTCGCCGCCGTCATAGGCGTCCGGGTCTTCCAGAAACACTGTGATCGACAGGTCCGACCGGACCCGCATGTTCGTGCCCTTCTGGATGCGGATGGCATTGTCGACATGGGTGCCGAACGCCTGCCCCCCGGCATAGCTGTTGAACAGCGGCGGAAAGATGCGCTGCGGCAGGGCGGCGGCAATGAATAGCGGGTTCTTGCCGATCGCGCCAAAGATGATTTCCCCGGCCCAGCGCGCCGCCTCCGATTCCTCGGGCAGTTGCAGGTTGCGCTTGGCGAGCGCCGACTGATGCCCGGAGGTGACGTTGCCGTCGATCCAGTCGGCCGCGTCGATCCGCGCGCGGATGGACGCCACGCCGGACGCGTCGAGCAGGTCTGGGATGGCGATCAGCATGGCGGCGCGGGTCAGCCCTGAAGCACGAAGGGGATTTCGACGATCCCCTTGACCATCACCGCCTGCCCATCCCGAATGATCGGCGACCAGCGCCAGTTGCGCACGGCATCGCGCGCCGCGTCGTCCAGGCGGGAAAAACCGCTGCTGCGGGCGACCGACAGGCTGGAAACGCGACCATCAATGCCGACGACCAGCGACAAGATGACGATGCCCTGCTCCCGCTTGCGGCGGCTTTCGATCGGGTAGCGCGGCGCTTTGCCCGAGACCATTTGCGCGGCCAGATCACCACCCGGCACAGTACTGGGACCGGCGGGCCGACTGGGTGCGGGCGAAGGCGGAGCGGCAGGTGCGATGACGGCGATCGGCGAGGATATCGGCGGCGGTTCCGGCATGGTCGCGACCTGTGGCCGGGGCGGCACCGGCGTCTGCACGATCGGCGGTGGCGCGACGATTTCGGGCCGGGCGGGCGGTGGCGGGGTTTCGTCGGCGGGCGGGGGTGGCGGCGGCATCAGGTTGACGACCTCCATCCGCGCTTCCTGACGCCGGACATAATGGTGGCGGGCCTGCATGACGGCACCGAGCAGCACGGCATGGATCAGGACCACGGCGGCGACGCTGGGATAATTGAGCTTGCGACCTTCGCCATAGCGGCTGGCGGGGACCGGGAGGGGCGGCGCGACGGCGGCGCTGACGACTGCGGCCGGTGCGAGATCGTCGGCATCTGCCGCTTCTTCAAACCTGTCCGCTACTCTCAGCATGATCGTCGCCAAATCCCCAATCTCGTCCCGGTGCGCTCTAGCGCCATAGCCCAAGCCCTAATGCGAATCAATTGCACAGTTAAATGTGCCCCGAAGGGCGGACGGGCAGCGGACCCGAGGAGTTATGGCGCTGCCCGTCCGGTCCCCCGGCAAGGGACGGACGCCGGGGGGATGCGATAGCTAGAGTTGGTAGCCCAGCGTCAGCACGAAGGAGCGGCCTTCGCCGGGATTGGCCCAGCCATTGTTGCGGATGCTGGTATAATATTTCTTGTTGGTAAAATTCTGCACATTGAGCTGCGCGGTGAGCTTATCCATGAAGGTGTAGGACAGCATAGCGCGATGGGTCAGGTAGCTGTCCGACTTGTAGAGGATGGTCGCGGGCGTGGTACGGGCGTTGTTCAGCAGGAAGCTGCCCTGATAGGTCAGGCCATAGCCGACCTGAAGCCCGAACGGCAGATTGTAGGTCGTGAACAGGCTGCCGGAATGTTTCGGCGTATTGAGCATCTGATTGCCGGCCTGCGGATCGAACAATGCACAGGTGTAGGTGGTGCCGCCGATCACCTCGGTTTTCCCCGGATTGACCAGACATTCGTCGGTAATGCTCTGCTTCACGACGGTATCGAGATAGGTGTAGTTGGCAAAGATCGTCCATTCGGGCGTGATATTGCCCGATGCGCCCAGCGTGATGCCATCCACGCGGTTGCGACCATCGCCCACCGGCAGGCTGCCGACGAACGGATCGTTGGCGGTGACGCGGAAGTTGGTGCGTTCGTTGCGGAACACCGATGCGGTCAGCGCCAGCTTGCGGTCGAACAAGTCGAGCTTGGCACCGATTTCGTAATTGACCGCCTTTTCCGGGGACAGATCACACGGGTCGACATTCAGGTTGGTCTCGACAGCCAGGCCGCAACCTGACCGCACGCTGGTCGAGGTCGGATTGCGCGAATTGCTGTAGGCCGCATAAATGCTGGCATTTTCGGCGGGCTTGTAGACCAGGCCGAGGCGGTAGGAGAAAAGATTGTCCCTCGACACCTGATCCACGCCGCGCCGATAGCGGCTGGTCTGTCCGGCCGGGATCGCCAGCGCGGTGGGCGTGATTACGTCCGCGCGGAAGATCGCCTTATTATATTCGTAACGCAGACCGCCGTTGAATTCGAGTTGATCGACAATCTTGATCGCGGCGAAGGCATAGCCCGCGATGTTGAACGTGTCGCCGCGCTGATAGGCGGTATGGGTCTCGTTGAGCGGGCCGGTATAGATGCCGTCGGGATTGGCGATGTTGATCGGGTCGAGTACCGGGTTCGGGGTCGCGCCGCCCGGATTGCGGAACAGGTTGCCGCTGCCCAGCTTATAATCTTCCTGCATCGCCGACGCGCCCAGCACCAGCGTGTGCCCGCCGGGAATATTGAAGGTCAGGTCGAGCTGATTGTAGAGCGACTGATTTTCCGAATAGCGGAAATTGCCGCGCGGCCCGCCGGGATAATAGGTGCCTGCGACCTGGCCGGTCGCACAGGCGACGCCCAACTGGGTGATGCCATTGGCGAGGCAGTAAGTCCCGCCCTGCGGCGGATCGACCACCAGATCCTGCTCGACCCGCTGCCAGCGCGTCAGGTTGCGGACGGACAGCGCATCGCTGAATTGATGATCGAAGATCGCGGTCGCGAGATCGACCGTCTGGTCCTGCCGATCGACATTCTTATAGCCATAATAGCCGCTGTACGGAACGCCGGGCAAAGGGCCGTCGTAAAAGGCGTTCTTATAATAAGGTACGCCGTAGAGCGGGGTATTCTTGTCTTCCTGATGGCTGAACAACAATGTCAGCGAGGTCGGGCCATCGACGCCAAATTTCACCGAGGGCGCGAAGCCCCAGCGCTCGTACCGGTCGACATCGCGGCGCGGCACGTTGTTTTCATGATACATGGCGTTCACTCGCACGGCGATGAAATCCGAAACGCGGATATTGCTGTCCACGGTCGCGCGATAATAATCGTCGGTGCCCACACCGCCCTGAACCAGCGTCGCATCGTCCGCCTGCGGCCGCTTCGTCACCAGGTTGATGGTGCCGCCTATCGAACCCGAACCGCCGAATACCGAATTCGCGCCGTTGATGACTTCGATCTGTTCCAGGTTGAAGGGGTCGGTGCGGCTATACTGCGCGCTGTCGCGCACGCCGTCGACGGTGATATCGGTGTTGGCGCTCTGGCCGCGCAGGTTGATGCTGTCGCCATAGCCGCCACCGCCCTCGCCCGCACCAAAGGTGATGCCGGGCACGGTCGCCAGCACGTCGCGCAAGGTCAGCAGGTTCTGCTTGCGGATGGTCTGGTTGCCGATGACCGTGATCGTCTGCGGGGTGTTGAGCAGGTCGCGCACATATTTGGGCGATTCCACTTTCTCGACCTTGACCTCGGATTCGTCGATCGCGGTGTCGGTGACGGTCATGCCGCCGAGCCGCTGGCCCTGCGCCGGGGGCGTGGCGGCGTCCTGCGCGTGGCCGGCGGTTGCAAAGGCGATCGCGCCGACGCAGCCGAGCGCCAGGAAAGATGGAACGGAAGCGGATTTGAGCGCCGATTTAGACATGGATTTTCATCCCCCTTGTTGATCTCGTGGGGGTGCTGTTATTGCGACGCGTTCGCAGAGTCAAACGCTATTGCGAAACATTCTAATCAATCGGACCAATTTTCTGATCCTTTTGGACGAACAGCCAGCATCGGATGGCGCTGGTGAGATTGGGTGGGCTGGTGGCGGCGATGCGATCGACGTCGATCTGCGCGATCAACGCGTTGAGGGGAATGGCGCGCGCCGCCGCGGCCGCCTGCAGCGCACGCCAGAAAACCGGCTCCAGACTGATTGCGGTCTGATGCCCGGCTATGGTGACGCTGCGCTTGACCGGCGGCGCGTAAGGCGACGGGTCGGGGGGCGAAGGGACGCCGGAAGGATCGGCGTCCCTTCCCATCAATACATGTGCTGCCCGCCGTTGAGCGACATGGTGCTGCCGGTCACGAAACCGGCATCCTCACTGCATAGGAATGCCACGCCGCGCGCGATCTCATGCGCCTGGCCCAGACGCCCGACAGGGATTTTAGCGACAATCTTTTCCAGCACCGGCGCGGGCACGGCGGCGACCATGTCGGTATCGATATAGCCCGGCGCGATGGCGTTGACGGTGATGCCGAATTTCGCGCCCTCCTGCGCCAGCGCCTTGGTAAAGCCGTGGATACCCGATTTGGCTGCGGCATAATTGACCTGGCCATATTGGCCAGACTGGCCGTTGACCGACCCGATATTGACGATGCGGCCCCAGCCGCGTTCCCGCATGCCGCCAAAGGTGGCCTTGGCCATGTTGAAGCAACCGCCCAGATTGACGCGCATCACGTCGTTCCAGTCGTCGAAACTCATCCGCGCAAGCACCCCGTCGCGGGTGATGCCGGCATTGTTAACGACGATATCGATCGGGCCGAGTTCGGCAACGACCTGCGCGCAGCCGTCGAGGCATGCCTGATGGTCGCCAACGTCCCAT
The DNA here is from genome assembly GCA_964562225.1 of uncultured Sphingobium sp. Lineage (GTDB taxonomy): Bacteria > Pseudomonadota > Alphaproteobacteria > Sphingomonadales > Sphingomonadaceae > Sphingobium. Next base: position 12,291 of record CAZLSU010000045.1, on the reverse strand, counting down.
TTGAACACGCTGATACCGTTCGCGTCGGCGAACGCCTTCGCCTTCTCGTCATTGCCCGCATAATTGGCGGCGACGGTATAACCCATGTCCTTGAGCGCCAGGCTGATGGCCTCGCCGATGCCACGCGTTCCACCGGTCACGACTGCAACTCTGCTCATCCTAGCCTCTCCCATCATCATGGCGACGCCGATCGTTCAGCGCCATCCGTCCAGTTCGCGCGCCACAAGGTGCGCATAGAGAGACATAGCCTCTGCCGAGGCGTTCAAACAGTGGAAATGCTGGAATTTTTCGCCTCCAGCGGCAAAAAAATCGTCCCGGCCGCGCATCGCGATCTCTTCGAGCGTCTCCAGGCAGTCGGCAGCAAAACCAGGGGTCAGAACCGCGATTTTTTTGACCCCTTCACCAGGCAATGCGCGCAAAACCGAATCAGTGGCCGGCTCCAGCCACTTCGCCCGGCCGAAGCGCGACTGGAAGGTGATTCGCACGTCCCGCCCCAGCGCGAGGCCAAGCATGCGCGCGGTTTCCTGCGCCTGGTCATGATAGGGATCGCCCAGCGTACGGGTGCGCTCCGGCATGCCGTGGAAGCTGGCGAGCAGCAGGTCGGGCGCAAAATCCAGCGCGTCGAGCTGACGCTGGGTCGAGGCCCGCAGCGCCTCGATATAGGCGGGGTCGTCGAAATAGGCCGGCAAGGTCCGCAGCGCGGGCTGCACGCGCCGCTTCGCGATCGCCGCAAAGACGGCGTCGTGCGCGCTGGCGGTCGTGGCGGCACAATATTGCGGGTAGAGCGGCGCGGCGAGGATGCGGTCGCATCCCGCTGCGATCATCGCGTCGATCCGCGATTCGACCGAGGGGTTGCCGTAGCGCATCGCCCAGTCGACCTGAACATTCGGCCCGAACCGGCCAGCCAGCCCGTGCGCAATATCGCGCGTGAAGGTGGCCAGCGGCGATCCGTCCTTGGTCCACACTTCGCGATAGGCGGCGGCGGATTTGCGCGGGCGGGTGGTTAGGATCACGCCGCGCAATATCGGTTGCCAGATGATTTTCGGGATTTCCACGACGCGGCGGTCGGACAGGAATTCGCCCAGATAGCGGCGCACCGAACGCGCGTCCGGCGCGTCCGGCGTACCGAGATTGATGAGGAGAAGGCCGATCTTGCTCATGATGATTGTCAGTCCCGTGCCAGCAGCGGCAGACTGCGGAAACGCTGCCCCGTGACGGTGAAGAGCGCGTTGGCGATTGCGGGCGCGACGGGCGGCACGGCAATCTCGCTCATGCCGCCCGGATCGGCGGTGCTGCGGATCAATTCGACTGTGATCTCGCCCATGTCGCCCAGCCGCGGCAGGCCCATCCGCCCCAGCATCGCGCGGGTCGGCAAGCCGCCCGCATAGGGCACCGACGCGCCCATGGCGAGCGCAAGGCCATGGATGAGGCCACCCTCTATCTGCTGGCGGGCGATGTCGGGATTGACCTGATCCCCACAATCGACGGCAGCGACGATCCGGCTGACCGAAAGGACGCCATTGTCGATCCCTGCCTCCACCAGCACGGCGGCATAGGCACCGTGCATCATATGGCAGGCGATCCCCTGTCCGCTGCCCGCGATGCCGCCCTGCCAGCCGCCCATCGCCGCCGCCGTGGTCAGGCAATGGGCCAGGCGCGGCTTGCCGCCCAGCATCTGAATGCGAAAGGACATCGGCTCCATATGGGCGAGATGGGCAAGTTCGTCGATGAAGGATTCATTGAAGAAAGCGCCATAAACGTCGGCATTACCACGAGAAATTCCCGCTGACAGGCCGGTGTCGACCGGATAATGATCAATCGCGAAATTGGGCATCGCATAGCATGGCGCCATGCCGGACAGGGCAAGGCGGCTGGCCGTGTCCGCTGCGCGCGCGGCCGCTTCATGGGGCAGGTCGCCGCCCACGATGCGTGCCCAGCTCTGGCGGATCGCGCAAGGGCTGGCAACCTTGGCCAGCCACCCCTCGATCGCGCCGCCCCGCCCCAGCTTCGCCGCCATGCGGGCATGGGCGGGGGGGGCTGGGCGATCCTGCACCACATCCTCCAGCCGGGACCAAAGAAGTTGCACGGGACGCTTCATCTCGCGCGCCAGCACCGCCGCCTGCACCGCCGCCTCATAATCGATCTTGCGCCCGAAACTGCCGCCGGCATGGAGTGGGTAGAGCGTGACGTCGGTATCGCTCATGCCCAGCGCCCTGGCCACGGCGGCGCGTGCAAGGCCCGGTGCCTGGGTCGCGACCCAGATTTCCGCGCCGTCTTCCGTGACGCGCGCGGTCGCCGCCATCGGTTCGAGCGCGAGGTGGAGCGCGGGATCGACCTGATATTCGCTGGCAAGGATCGTCGCGCCCTCGAACACCGGAAGCAATTCACCCTGCGCGAACAGGCGGCGGCCATCGGGACTGGCGAAACCATCTTCCAGCGCCCGGTCGATATCCTCGCTGTTCAACAGCCTACCGTTCACGCTGAAGACCGGATCGGCGAGGTCGAGCGCCTTGTTCGCCGCCCACCAGTTGGTCGCCAGCGCCGCTATCCAGCGGTCCCGCCGGACGAATTTGAGCAGGCCGGTGACGCCCTTGGCCGCGCTTTCGCTTGCGCTTTTCAGGGTGGCATCGCCGATCGGTCCCTGGCGAATGGAGGCATAGACCATGTCGGGCAGGCGGATATCGGCGGCGAAATTATGGCTACCGTCGATCTTGGACGGCGTGTCGAGCCGGGGCAGATCCTGCCCCGTCAACCGCCCGTCCAGCCCCTGTCGCAACGGCAATATGTCGGGCAGCGTAAGCGTGGCGGCTTCATGCGCGACATCGCCGATGCGCAGGTGTCGCTGCCCCCCATCGGAAATGATGCCCTCCTGAATGTCGCACGCTTCCCATGGCACGTCCCAGCGCGCCGCCGCCGCCTTGCACAGCAATATGCGCGCCGCCGCGCCCGCATCGCGATAGGCGTCGTGGAACATGCGTACCGACGTCCCCCCACCGGTCAGCATCAGCGCGGTGCGCGTCGCATATTGGTCGATCGCCCAGTCGCCGACGCCGCCCGCCGCCATGCTCCAGTCATCGGCCAGCCATTCGCGCGCCAGCAGGGTGTTGGCGTAGAGCGGGCTGACCGGGGCGGATTGCACCGCGACCGTGCGCCAGTCCGCGCCCAGTTCGTCGGCCAGTATCTGCGGCAATAGCGTGCTGATCCCCTGCCCCATCTCCGCCTGTGGCACGATGACGATGATCTGGCCCGACCGGTCGATCTTCAGGAAGGCGTTGAATATCTCTTCGGTCGGGGACGCGTTCAATGACGGCGCATAATGGCGCGGCCATGCGGCCCAGGCGACCAGCAGTCCGACCGCCGCGCCGCCACCGATCAACAGAGTGCGCCGGTCGATGCCCTTTCCATCCGGTTTTTTCAGGGGTCGGCGCGCCATAGCCGCCTGATAGGTGCGCCGACCGCGCCTGGGAAGCGCGAAAGACGCCAAGCCGTCATTCCGCCGGGATCGGCGACAGGCCGAGCCTGCGTATCTCGATCGCCGGGCAACGATCCATCACGACCTTCAGCCCCGCCGCTTCGGCGCGGGCGGCGGCCGCCTGATTGACGACGGCCAGTTGCATCCAGACCGCCTTGGCACCGGCGGCGATGGCGTCATCCACCACCGCGCCCGCCGCGTCGCTGTTGCGGAAGATGTCGACCAGGTCGATCGGCACGCCGATGTCGGCCAGGCTGTTCCAGACGAATTCGCCATGGACATGTTCGCCCGCAATCTGCGGATTGACCGGCAGCACCCGATAGCCATGATCCTGCAACGTCTTCATGACGCCATAGCTGGGCCGGTCGGGCCGGTCGGAAATGCCCACCAGCGCGATGGTGCGGGTTTCATCGAGCAGGGCGGCGATATCTTCGGCTTGGGTCAGGGGCATGGGACGGGACTCCGTTGCGGCCTTCCTACATGGGCGCTGCATTTGCCTGCTGCAAGCTGGTCGAACAGACATTAGGCTTCGTGCCATGTTCCAGATTCGTGCCGACGACCTGTCCAGCCCGCAGACCCGTGCGCTGTTGACGCTGCACCTTCAGGGGATGCTCGCCAGTTCGCCGCCGGGCAGCGTGTTCGCGCTCGACCTGTCGGGGTTGCAACGCGCGGATGTTACCGTCTGGTCGATTTGGGATGGTGATCGGATCGCGGGGATCGGCGCATTGAAGGCGCTGAATCCGCGCCATGGCGAGATCAAGTCGATGCGGACCCACCCGGATCATCTGCGACGCAGCGTCGGCGCTGCGCTGCTCCGGCATATCATCGGCGAGGCGCGGGGGCGGGGTTATGCACGGCTGAGCCTGGAAACGGGGAGCGGCCCGGATTTCGAGGCGGCTCTGGCGCTGTATCGCGCGCATGGGTTTGTGGAGGGGGAAGCGTTCGGGGAGTATGTGGAGAGTGGGTTCAACCGGTTTTTATCGCTGGGATTATGAGGAAAACTCCTGCTCACGCGACTGCCGCTCACTTACCGCCGATCGCGCGCGTCCTTCGACAGGCTCAGGACGAACGGATGTTTGATCTTCCAGACGTCCAGGTTCAGGCCGCCAACCAATCCGCCACCTTGCGCGCCAGCGCCAGGAACGGTTCAGCGCGCGCATCCTGCGCCCCCGCAGGCGGTTCTCCGGCGTCAGACGCGGTGCGGATCGCGATGTCCAGCGGGATGCGGCCCAGGAACGGCATGTCCATCTGCCGTGCCGCCGCTTCCGCGCCGCCCGACCCGAACGGATCGGAGATTTCGCCGCAATGGGGGCAGGCATAGCCGGCCATATTTTCGATCAGCCCGATCAGCGGCACATGCGCCTGGTCGAACAGGCTGACGGCGCGCACCGCGTCGATCAACGCCAGATCCTGCGGGGTCGACACGATCACCGCGCCGACCGGCTTGTGCTTCTGGATCATCGAGAGCTGGATATCGCCGGTGCCGGGCGGCAGGTCGACGATCAGCAGGTCGACCCCGGCCTCCTCCCAATGCGCGTCGAGCAACTGGCCCAGCGCATTGCCGACCATCGGCCCGCGCCACGCGATCGCCTGCCCCGGCTCTATCAGGTGCGCCATCGACAGCATCGGCACCCCCGCCGCGCCGATGATCGGGATCATGCGGCTGTCGCTCGCCTTGGGCTTCTGCCCCTCGCTCGCCATCAGCCGCGCCTGCGACGGCCCGTAAATATCGGCATCGACCAGCCCGACATTATGGCCAAGCCGTTTCAGCGCCACCGCAAGATTGGCGGACAAGGTGGATTTGCCGACCCCGCCCTTGCCCGACCCGACAGCAACGATGCGCACCGGCGTTTTTTCGGTACTTTGGCGCTCCGCCGTCTGCGCAACGCGCACGTCGCGCACATCCGGCAGCGTCAGGCCCGCCTCACGGATGAGTGCGACCATCGCTTCGCGTTCCGGTACGGGCAGTCCCGAGACATCCAGGGCCAGCGTCAGCATGCCGTCACGCAACCGTGGCGGGCTGGCGCGACCGCCGGTCAGGGTTTTCAGATGGGTGGCCAGGGCTTCCAGATCGTTCATGGCCGCGCTCTTAGGCAATTATCGTTGCAATGGGCACTGTTTTTCGGCGGCGACCCTACCTATACAGACCAACATGAACAGATTTTTCGGGTGGATGCCCGGCTTCGTCAGCGCAATGGTCCAAGGCCCCTGGGGCGGCAAGAGCGACGAGCCGGACAAGGATGGCAATAAAGGGGAAGGTGGACGCGAGGGCGGCCCGCGCAATCCCTGGACCCAGCCGGGTCGCAATCCCGGTGGCCAGCGCGGTCCCTCCGCGATCGAGGAGCTGTTGCGGCGGGGCAAGGAAAGTTTCGGCCAGGGCGGCGGAGGCGGCTTTGGCGGCCTGCCACAAGGAACGGGCGGAAGAGCGTTGCTGCCGATCGCGATCGCGCTGGTCGTCATCATCTGGCTGACATTGAGCTGCATCCATCGCGTCGGCCCGCAGGAGCGCGGCGTCGTCACTTTCCTTGGCAAATATAGCCGCACTTTGTCGCCGGGCATCAGCCTGACGCTGCCCGCGCCGCTGGAGAGCGTAACGACCGTCGATGTCGAGGAAATCCGCACGATCGACGTCGGATCAGCCACCGCCGAATCAGAAAATCTGGTGCTGACCGGCGATCAGAACATCATCGACCTCGCTTATTCGGTACGCTGGAACATCAGTCGGCCCGAGCTTTACATGTTCCAGCTCGCCGACCCGGACGACAGCGTGCGCGAAGTAGCCGAGAGCGCGATGCGCGCCGTCGTCGCCAGCGTATCGCTCGACGATGCGCTGGGCGCGGGGCGGAGCGAAATCGAGCAGCAGGTCGAACTGCGGATGCAGGAGATACTCGACACCTATCGGTCGGGCGTGCGCATTCAGGGCGTTGCGATCAAGCAGGCCGATCCGCCAACCGCCGTCAACGACGCGTTCAAGGCCGTCTCCGCCGCGCAGCAGACCGCGCAGACCTATCTCAACGAAGCGCGCGCCGCCGCGCAGCAGGTGACCGCCAAGGCGCAGGGCGAGGCAGCCGCCTTCGACAAGGTCTATGCCGAATATGCGCTGGCCCCCGAAGTGACCCGCCGCCGCATGTATTATGAAACCATGGAGGGCGTGCTGTCCAACGTCGACAAGACCATCGTCGAGACCGGCGGCGTGACCCCCTATCTGCCGCTGCCCGAGATCAAGCGTAGAGCGCAGGCCCCGGCCACGCCCGCCACCGCGACGGAGGGCCAGTGATGCAGACCCCCATGCGTAACCCGATCGCCCTGGCGCTGGTCGCCATTGCGCTGCTGATCCTGATCGGCAGCACGCTCGCCATTGTGCCGGAGACACGGCAGGGCGTGGTCGTCCGCTTCGGCGAGCCCAAGGCGATCATCAACCGCTATCGCGCGAACGAGACATTCGGCAAGACCGGCGCGGGCCTGATCGCACGCTGGCCGTTCATCGACCAGATCGTCTGGATCGACAAGCGCGTCCTGTCGGTCGAGATGGAGCGGCAGCAGGTGCTGTCCACCGACCAGTTGCGCTTGCAGGTCGACGCCTTCGCCCGTTACCGGATCGTCGATCCATTGCGCATGTATATTGCCGCAGGCACCGAGGAACGCGTGTCGGAACAGTTGCGCCCCATCCTGGGATCGGCGCTGCGCAACGAATTGGGCAAGCGGCCCTTCGCCGCGCTGCTCAGCCCCGAGCGTGGCCAGGTGATGAACAATATCGAGGCGGGCCTGAACCGCGTCGCCCGGCAATATGGTGCCGAGATCATCGACGTGCGGATCAAGCGCGCCGACCTGCCCGACGGCACGCCGCTGGAAAGCGCCTTCACCCGGATGCGCACCGCGCGCGAACAGGAAGCGCTCACCATCCGCGCCCAGGGCGCCAAGCAGGCGCAGATCATCCGCGCCGAAGCGGACGCCAGCGCCGCGCGTGTTTATGCGGAAAGTTTCGGCAAAGACCCGGTCTTCTACGATTTCTACAGGGCCATGCAGAGCTATCGCTACACCTTCTCCCCCGACCGGCAGGGGCAGACCAACCTGGTCCTGTCGCGCGACAATGAATTTCTGAAGCAGTTCCAGGGGCGGTAACGCGCCTTTGGAACCAGCGTCATTCAATATGGGTTAAGGCAAGGCGCGCCATTCAGGGGTTTCTGGCAGAAGTCTCTGAATCGCCCCTTCCCTATCCCGACCATGAGAGGAACGTCACGAGTGCGTTACGCTTACGCCATTACCGGAGCCGTGCTGCTCTGCGGCACCGCCATCGCTGTCACCTCCCCTTCCGACCTTGGCGCGCAGACCGCGCAGAATGAAGGCATGCAGGCCGCAGCGCCCCAGGGCGCGCCCGCCAGCCTGGCCGATATGGTCGAAAAGCTGCAACCCGCCGTCGTCAATATCTCGACCAAGCAGCGCGTGGCCGTGCAAAACCCATTTGCGGGAACGCCCTTTGGCGACCTGTTCGGGCAGGGCCAGGCACCCGGCGGTCGTCCGCAGACGCGGCAGGCGCAGTCGCTCGGCTCGGGCTTCCTGATTTCGGCGGACGGCTATATCGTCACCAACAATCATGTCGTGTCGGCGGGTGCCGAAGGCGCGACGGTGGATTCGATCACCGTCACCATGACCAACAAGGAAGAATATCCGGCCAAGCTGATCGGCCGCGACCCCGCGACCGACCTGGCCGTGCTCAAGATCGAACCGGGCAAGGCGCTGCCTTTCGTCAAGTTCGGCGATTCGACCCGCGCACGGGTCGGCGACTGGGTGATCGCGATCGGCAATCCCTTCGCGCTGTCGGGCACCGTGACGGCGGGCATCATTTCCGCCGTGCACCGCGCGACCGGCGGCACCTATGACAAGTTCATCCAGACCGATGCGTCGATCAACCAGGGCAATTCGGGCGGCCCGATGTTCGACATGCGCGGCAATGTGATCGGCATCAACAGCCAGATCCTGTCGCCTTCGGGCGGCAATGTCGGCATCGGCTTCGCCATTCCGGCGGAACAGGCGATGCCGGTCATCGAAACGCTGCGCAATGGCCAGAGCGTCAAGCGCGGCTATCTGGGCATCCAGATCAGCCCGCTGGGCGAAGACCTGGCTGACTCGCTGGGCCTTGCCAAGAATCGCGGCGAATTCGTCCAGGGCGTCGAACCGGGCAAGGGCGCGGAGAAGGCCGGGATCAAGGCGGGCGACGTGATCGTCAGCGTCAACGGCCGCGAAGTGACGCCCGACGAAAATCTCTCGTCGATCGTCGCCAACCTGCCGATCGGGTCGCGCGCACCCATTGTCCTCATACGCAACGGCCAACGCCAGACGGTAAACGCCGTCATCGGCGAACGTCCCAATGAGGATGAACTGAACAGCTTCGCCCAGCCGCAGGATGAGGATTTCAGCCAGCAGGCCCCCAATAGCGGCGATGCGACGACGCAATCGCTGGGCATATCGGCGATCCCCCTGACCCCGTCGATCGTCCGCCAGTTGGGCGTGCCGACCGAAACGCGCGGCATCGTCATCACGGTGGTAGACGGGTCCACCGACGCGGCGGCCAAGGGGCTGCGGCGCGGCGACATCATCATCACCGCCAATAACCGGCCCGTGGCAACCCAGGCGGAACTGGACGCAATCACCAAGCAGGTCGCCGCCCAGGGCCGCAACGCCGTGCTGCTCCAGGTATTGCGCCGTGGTCAGCCCGCGACCTTCCTGCCGGTGCGGATACGGGATAAGTGATGATATCGTCATCCCCGCGAAGGCGGGGATGACGATATTGGGTTCTGTGGGGGGATACACATATGACCGACGGCATTTTCCTTGGCCTTGGCGCCCCTGAAAAATCCGGCGGCGTGCCCCAATATCTGAACCTCAAACGCGCCAACCGCCATGGCCTGATCGCGGGCGCGACCGGAACCGGAAAAACAGTCACGCTTCAGGGCATTGCCGAAAGTTTTTCCGCGCAGGGCGTTCCTGTCTTCGTCGCGGATGTGAAGGGCGACCTGTCGGGCATAGCGATGGCCGGATCACCGACCTTCAAAAATGCCGACAAGCTGGTGGCGCGGGCCAAGGAAATCGGCCTCGAAAATTACAGCTATGCCGACAATCCGGCGATCTTCTGGGATCTGTACGGGCAGCAGGGCCATCCGATCCGCACCACGGTCAGCGAGATGGGACCGCTGCTGCTGTCGCGGCTGATGGGCCTTAATGAGACGCAGGAAGGCGTCCTCACCATCGCCTTCCGTTATGCGGACGAGGAAGGGCTGCTGCTGCTCGATCTGGGCGATCTCCAGGCGATGCTCGCCTATTGCGCGGAAAATGCCGATACGCTCTCGGCCCGCTATGGCAATGTGACCAAGGCCAGCGTCGGCACGATCCAGCGGCAATTGCTTCAGCTCGACAGCCAGGGCGGCACCCATTTCTTCGGCGAACCCGCGCTCGACATCCATGATTTCCTGAAGATCGACGATCAGGGCCGCGGCTACATCAATGTGCTCGCCGCCGACAAATTGATGCAGAGTCCCAAACTCTATGCGACCTTCCTTTTGTGGCTATTGTCCGAACTGTTCGAGACGCTGCCCGAGGTCGGCGACCCGGAAAAGCCCAAGCTGGTCTTCTTCTTCGACGAGGCGCATCTGCTGTTCGACGACGCGCCCAAGGCGCTGACTGACAAGATCGAACAGGTCGTGCGGCTGATCCGCTCCAAGGGCGTGGGCGTCTATTTCGTCACGCAGAACCCGATCGACATTCCCGAAGAGGTCGCAGGCCAACTCGGCAACCGCGTCCAGCACGCGCTGCGGGCCTTCACCCCGCGCGATCAGAAGGCGATCAAGGCGGCGGCGGAGACGTTTCGCATCAATCCCGACCTGGACGTCGAGACCGCGATTACCGAACTCAAGACCGGCGAAGCGCTGGTGTCGTTGTTGCAGGAGGATGGTTCGCCCGGCGTCGTCCAGCGCACCCTGATCGCCCCGCCCCGTTCGCGGCTGGGTCCGGTGGATGCCAAGGAGCGCGCGATCATCCAGTCGATCTCGCCTGTCGCGGGCAAATATGACGATGCGGTCGATCGCGAATCCGCCGAGGAAATCCTCGCTGCGCGCGGCAACGCGGCGGCGGCCGCTGCGCAGGCGGCCAAGGCGCAGGCCGAGTCTGAGAAAGCGGCAGCGGTGCAGGCCAAGGCCGAAGCCAAGCAGCATGAGCAGCAATTGAAGGAACAGGCCCGCCAGGACGCCGCCGCCGCGCGCGAGGCGGCCAAGCCCGGCACACTGGAGCGCGTGGTCCAATCCGCCACCCGCGCCGCGGGTTCCTCGGTCGGGCGGCAGGTTGCCAACGAACTGGGGCGCGCCGTATTCGGTGGGTCATCGCGCAAATCGTCGAGCGGCGGGATCGCGGGCAAGCTGGTGCGCGGGATATTGGGCAGTTTGTTCAAATGATCCGGGGCAAAATGGCGATGATGTGACCCACGTCACGGCGTTCGTTTTGAGCCTAGTCGAGAAACCTGTCTCGCGCGGAGCCGAAGGTTTCTCGACTAGGCTCAAAACGAACGAATATAGTGAATATTTCGCAGGAGGAATTTCATGCCTATTCCCATCTCTCGCCTGTCGATCGCTCTACTCCTGTCGAGCGTCCTTACCCCCGCCCTCGCCCAGACCGGCTATGACCGCCGCACCTACAACCGCGCGGTAGACGCCGCGATCCTGAGCGACATTTCGCGCGACCGCCAAGCCGAACGCGATGCGAAGCGCGCGCCCTATGCGACGCCGGGCTACGGCCCGATCGGCACAGCCCGCGCCGCGCGCGACGCCTGCGGGGCGGAGGCAAGGCACGATGCCGGTCGCGGCGCGAAACTGCTGGGCGTGCCGGTAGCGCGCACCATGTCGACCGGCTGGGAAGTCGAAGGGGCGCTGGACGTCGGTGACGGCAAGGGGCCTTTGCCATTCGTGTGTTCGGTGCGGAATGGGTCGGTGAGTGGGGTTTTGTTGCGGGAGTGAGGTGGATGCGTGCAGCCCGTTTAGTCCAAGCTGGTCCCGTTGCTGAGCAGTGTCACAAATGCGGATCTGCCCAATAGGCAGTTGAAGCATATCAATCGACCGACATCGCGAGGGTCGCGGGCGGTTCGGTTCCCCCAAAATGAAAACCCGCCGGATCGCGAAATCCGGCGGGCCTCATCATCGACCCATTGGGCCGAAGGGCTGGGAGCCATTCCCTATGTAGGAACGGCTCCCGACATTTCAAACAGGCTCAGCCTTCGTCACTCTTGAGCAGATAATCGCCCGCATCCGCGTCGCTGCCATGCGTTTCCCCGCTCACCGCGCCCAGCGGATCGTCGCCGATGGCGGCTTCCGGACCCTGGGCCAGTTCGGCGGCATGCTCTTCCGCAGCATTCTTCGGCGCGATCAGGTCGATCTGGCTTGCAGCGCGCATCGCGGCCCGCAGCGCCGCATCGCGCGACGAAGCGGCAACGCGCAGGCGGTTCATGCCAGCGCCCGTACCGGCCGGGATCAGGCGACCGACGATCACATTCTCCTTGAGGCCGACCAGCGTGTCCTTCTTACCCTGGACCGCCGCTTCGGTGAGGACGCGGGTGGTTTCCTGGAAGGACGCGGCCGAGATGAAGCTGCGGGTCTGCAAGCTGGCCTTGGTGATGCCGAGCAGCACGGGCTTGCCCGCGGCGAAATTCTCGCCGGGTTTCAGCTTCGCGTTGATCTCGTTCATCTCCTCGCGGTCGATCTGTTCGCCTACCAGCAGCGTCGTGTCGCCGGACTCGATGATCTCGACCTTCTGCAGCATCTGACGAACGATCGTCT
>CAZLSU010000044.1:0-24446 GCA_964562225.1 uncultured Sphingobium sp. | reverse complement strand
AGGTGCTGGCGATCGCAAGGTCGTGGAGGTTCGAGTCCTCTTCTGGGCACCATTTTTCTCTGGATTCGTCCAGAGACGTCCGGTGGCCGGGTGAATGCCGGCAGGCCGACCCCAACAGGCTCCGCGGACGACCGTTTCCGGAGTTTTCCAAATGACCGACATGATCATCAAGCGCGCGCTCCTGTCCGTATCGGACAAGGCCGACCTTATCGAACTGGGCCGTGCTTTGGAAAGCCATGGCGTCGAACTGGTTTCCACTGGCGGTACGGCCAAGGCGCTGCGCGAGGCGGGGCTGGTCATCATGGACATTTCCGACCTTACCGGCTTTCCCGAGATGATGGACGGGCGGGTCAAGACGCTGCATCCCAAAGTGCATGGCGGGCTGTTAGCCGTGCGCGACAATCCCGATCATGTCGCGTCGATGGACGAACATGCGATCGGCGCGATCGACCTGGTGATCGTCAACCTCTATCCCTTCGCCGCGACCGTCGCGAAAGGGGCAGGGCGCGAGGAGATTATCGAGAATATTGATATTGGCGGGCCGTCCATGGTGCGTTCTGCTGCGAAGAATCACGAAAGCGTGGCGATCGTCACCGATCCGGCCGACTATGCCCGGCTGATCGCGGAGATGGCGCAGAAGGGCGGCGCGACCAGCTATGATTTCCGGCGGATGCTCGCGGCCAAAGCCTATGCGGCGACGGCGGCTTATGACGCGATGATCGCAAGCTGGTTCGCCTATGCCGATCAGGGCGCGATGTTCCCCGAGAGCCTGTCGGTGCCGGTCAAGCTGTCCACCACGCTGCGCTATGGCGAAAATCCGCACCAGTCCGCCGCGCTCTATCTGCCGGTCGGCCCGTCTGCCAACGGCATAGCCCAGGCGCGCCAGGTGCAGGGCAAGGAACTAAGCTATAATAATATCAACGATGCCGACGCCGCGCTGGAACTGGTCAGCGAATTTCGCGACGGGCCGCCCACCGTGGTCATCGTCAAGCATGCCAATCCCTGCGGAGTCGCCACGGGGGCGACCCTGATCGACGCCTATGAGGCGGCATTGGCCTGCGACAGCGTGTCCGCGTTCGGCGGTATCATTGCGGTGAACCGGCCGCTGGACGGGCCGACGGCCGAAGCGATCAGCGGCATCTTCACCGAAGTCGTCGCCGCGCCCGATGCAGACGATGCGGCGCGCGCGATATTCGCGAAGAAGAAAAATCTGCGCCTGCTGCTGACCGGCGATCTGCCCGATCCGGCTCGACCGGGGATGCAGATGAAGAGCATTGCGGGCGGCATCCTGTTCCAGAGCCGGGACAATGGGCAGATCAATCGCGACGCGCTTAAGGTCGTGACCAAGCGCGCGCCGACCGAACAGGAACTGGCCGACTGCCTGTTCGCCTGGACCGTGGCCAAGCATGTAAAGTCCAACGCGATCGTCTATGCCAGAGGCGGCAGCACGGCGGGTGTGGGCGCGGGGCAGATGAACCGGCTGGAATCCGCGCGCATCGCCGCCTGGAAGGCGAAGGATGCAGCCGAAAAGGCAGGTTGGAGCGAACCGCGTACGATCGGGTCGGCGGTCGCGTCCGACGCCTTCTTCCCGTTTGCCGATGGATTGCTCGCCGCAGTCGAGGCCGGGGCGACCGCCGTGATCCAGCCGGGCGGGTCGATCCGCGACGACGAAGTGATCGCCGCGGCGGACGAAGCAGGTCTGGCAATGGTCTTCACCGGGATGCGGCATTTCCGGCACTAAGCGCCGTTTTCTGCCGGAAACCGCAAATCTTTCCCTTCCCAAACCCGCCTGAAAAGCCTATTTGACAATCGACCCGATGCCCAAGCAGGCAATGGGCACGATAAAAAATATGTTCGACAGGAGATACAGGATGAACCGGAAGATGCTGGTGGCATTTGCCGCCATGGCAGCTTTTACGCTGCCGAGCGCCGCCTTGGCGCTGGACAAGAATAATGACGTGATCGTGGACGGAACCTCGGGCGCGCAGACGCGCGCGGTGGTCGTCAGGCTGCATGACCTGGACCTCGCCAGTGCGCAGGGCCAGCAGGTCGCCAACGGGCGCATCGACAATGCCGCACGCAAGGCATGCTCCTGGAGTACCGGATCGGTGCTGCCCGTTACGGCGGATTACCATAGATGCTACAGCAATGCGTTCGACAGTGCGCAGCGCGAACTGGAAAGCCTTGCCCAAGCACAGCGGCAGGGCTGAACGCCCGCCCGCTTTGGCCAATATGGGCCGTCCCGCGTCAAGTGGGACGGCCCTTTTTTGGTCATGCGCGGTCGTGCTTCCTTACTCCCGGTTAACCATTCCTTAGAGGATTTCCTTCACTCCCCAATATGTGAAGGACTTATCTTGCCGGGGGACCAACTACATGCAGCATGCCGATCAATGCGTGGACGTCGCCATCATCGGGGCTGGCCCCGCTGGCCTGACCGCCGCCTATCTGCTCACCAAGAAAGGCTATAGCGTCACCGTTATAGAGAAAGACCCGACCTATGTCGGCGGCATCAGCCGCACGGTCGAAATGAACGGCTATCGCTTCGATATCGGCGGGCATCGCTTCTTTTCCAAGTCGAAGGAAGTGGTCGATCTGTGGAACGAGATACTCCCCGACGATTTCATCCAGCGCCCGCGCATGAGCCGCATCTATTATGAGGGCAAATTCTACAGCTATCCGCTGCGCGCGTTCGAAGCGCTGTGGAACCTGGGCGTCTGGCGTTCGACGCTGTGCATGGCGAGCTTCGCCAAGGCGCGGCTCTTCCCCAACCGCAACGTCCGCTCCTTTCAGGACTGGACCGTCAACGCCTTTGGCCACAAGCTCTTCTCCATCTTCTTCAAGACCTATACCGAAAAAGTATGGGGCATGCCGTGCGACGAAATGTCGGCCGACTGGGCGGCGCAGCGGATCAAGGGTCTGTCGCTGTGGGGCGCGGTGGTCGATGGCCTCAAGCGCTCGCTTGGCCTCAACAAGAAGCCCAATGACGGCATGGCGACCAAGACGCTGCTGGAAACCTTCCGCTATCCGCGCCTTGGCCCCGGCATGATGTGGGAAGCCGCGCGCGACCGCGTGGTCGAGGGCGGCAATCAGGTGCTGATGGCGCACAGCTTCAAGCGGCTGGAGCAGGAACCGGGCAGCGATGGCTGGCGACTGGTGGCCGAAGGGCCGCAGGGCGATGTCGTCATCACCGCCGCCCATGTCATTTCCTCCGCGCCGATGCGCGAACTGGCGGCCCGCATCCACCCGCTGCCTGCGACGCTGCCGGAAGCGATGGACCTTAAATATCGCGACTTCCTGACCGTCGCGCTGATGGTGAAGGGGGAGGATATCTTCCCCGACAACTGGATCTACATCCACGACAGCAAGGTGCAGGTCGGCCGCATCCAGAATTTCCGCAGCTGGTCGCCCGAAATGGTGCCCGACCCGACGCTGGCCTGCGTTGGCCTTGAATATTTCTGTTTCGAAGGCGACGGCCTCTGGTCGTCGACCGATACCGATCTGATTGCACTGGCGACGCGGGAAATGGCGCTTCTGGGCCTCTGCAACCCCGACGATGTCGTGGGCGGCGCGGTGGTGCGGCAGGAAAAGGCCTATCCCGTCTATGACGATGCCTATGCCGCCAATGTGCTGGCGATGCGCAGCGAACTCGAAGCGCGCTATCCCACGCTGCACATGGTCGGCCGCAACGGCATGCACCGCTATAATAATCAGGATCATGCGATGATGACCGCGATGCTGACCGTGCGGAATATCGAGGCCGGACAGCGCCTGTACGACATATGGGGCGTCAACGAGGACGCGGAATATCATGAATCGGGTGAAGAAGGTCAGGATGTCGGGGGCGAACAGGCGGCGCTGGCCAGCGAACGGCTGGTGCCAAGCCGCCTGCCCAAAAGCCTGAAGGCCGCATGACGCCATGGGGGGCGTAATCGCGACGATAGCCGGGTGCGTCGGCGCGCTGGCCGCGCGGCTGATGCTGGCCCGCTATCTGCTGGTCAGCATCGCCGCGCTCAGCGTCGACATAGCGTTGTTCCTGGCGCTTTCGCATATGGGCCTGCCCGCATCCTGGGCGGCGTTCATCGGCTATGCGGCGGGCATTTTCGTCCATTGGGCGTTATCGGTCCGCTTCGTCTTCGCCGCCAGCGTCGCGGGTGGTCCCAGCCACGGCCAGCGGGTCAGTTTCGTCATGAGCGCGCTGCTGGGTCTTGCCATCACGGTCGGGCTGGTCAGCATGCTCACGGCAGTCGGCCTTGCCCCCGCACTCGCCAAGGCGGCATCGGTGGGCATCAGTTTCGTCGCGATCTATCTGGTGCGCAAATATGTCGTCTTTGGTGCTCGCTGAAGCGCCCGCCCAGCCGCTGGGTCTCGCTAGGATCCGGCCGGCCTGGCTGGTCGCTTCCTTATGGCTATTATGCTGCGCGGCAATGCTGTTCCTGTTCAAGGACCGCATCGCCACCCAGGATTTCCTGGATCCCGACGATGCCATGCGCCTGCAACAGGTCCGTGACTGGATCGCGGGGCAGAGTTGGTTCGACGTCAGCCAGCATCGCGTGAACCCTCCGGTGGGAGGACCGATGCACTGGTCAAGGATCGTCGATCTGCCGATAACGGCGTTGATCCTGTTGGTCCGGCCCTTCATGGGGCAGGAAATCGCCGAACTGTCTGCCAGTGCGATCGTGCCTTTGCTGCTGCTGGGCGGGCTTTTTACGGCGCTGTTCGTCAGCGCGCGGCGACTGGCGGGGAATGCGGTCGCATTGCTGGCGGTCGGGCTGCTGGCGACCACGCCGACGATATTGCTGCAATTCACCCCGCTGCGGATCGACCATCATGGCTGGCAGATATGGATGGCGGGCATCGCCCTAGCCGGGATGCTGGACGCGCGACCGGGGCGGGGCGGCATCATAGCCGGTCTCGCCCTGGCGGTGTGGCTGGCGATCTCGACCGAAGGGCTGCCCTATGCCGCGCTGTTCGGCGGCGTTTTCGTCCTCATGTACCTGATCGATGCGCGCGATGGCGTGCGGTTGCGCGGCTTTGCCGGGGCGCTGGGCGGCGGGGCCTTGCTGCTGCTCGTCGGGCTGCGCGGCACGAGTGCGCCCTTCCTGACCCAGTGCGACGCGCTGTCGGCGGTCTATGCCTGGCCGCTGCTGCTGTTCGCGGGCGCGACGCTGGCCGGGCATCGGCTGGCGGGCGATGCCACGATATGGCGGCGATTGGCCGGCCCGCTGGTCGGCGGGGTCCTTGCGATTGTCGCCCTGCTGGTCATCAGCGGGCCGTGCCTTACCGCTGGGCCGTTCCACGACCTCACCCCGCTTGCTTATACCCATTGGTATGCGCGGGTGATGGAAGGCCGCCCGATATGGGAGCAGTCGCCGCCGTTCTGGGGTGTCAGCATGGCACCGACTATCTTCGGCCTGATCGCGACCCTGCTGGCCGCGCGCGCTGCGCCGGATGGCTCCGCACGGATGCGCTGGCTGCTCGTTGCGCTCCTGCTGTTGGGGGCGTTAGCCATGGCGATGATGGTGATGCGGGCGATGATGGTCGCCCATGTCTTCGCGCTGCCCGGTTCGGCCTGGTTGTTGCTCAGATTGTTCAGATGGGCGCAGGCTTTGCCCCATGCGCTCCAGAGGGTGCCCGTTTCGGTCGGGCTGGCGCTGCTGACCCCCGTCGGCCTGTCCGCCGGAACCGCCGCGCTGGCCTTTCCCATGGAAGCGCCCGCGCAAGGCCCGGCAAAGACCGATTGCCGTGCCCCGGCTGTCCTCGCACCGCTGCGGGCTTTGCCGACCTCGGTGCTGTTCGCGCCGCTGGATATAGGCCCTGCCATATTGATTGAAACGCCGCATAGCGTGATCGGCACAGGGCATCATCGCAACGTCATCGGCATCAATGCGGTGACTCATGCCTTCCTGTCTTCGCCGGATGGCGCGCGCGCCGATATCGTAGCGGCTGATGGCGGTCGCGGCGCGGATTATCTGGTCGTCTGCCTGGGCATGAACGAGATGCTGCTCTATGCGGACGCCGCGCCCAAGGGGCTGGCGGCGACGCTGGCGAAGGGCAAAGTGCCTTCATGGCTGAAGCAGATACCGACCAAGGGGCCGCTCACCTTCTACAAAGTCGTCCGCTAGGCCGGTTTGAAGCTGAGCGCCACGCCATTCATGCAGTAACGCTTGCCCGTGGGCTTTGGCCCATCGTCGAAGACATGGCCCAAATGCCCGCCGCAGCGCGAACAATGGACTTCGGTGCGGGCATAGCCCAGGTCGACATCGCGCGACGTGCCGACCGCGCGGCGCAGGGGCGCATAGAAGCTGGGCCAGCCGGTGCCGCTGTCGAACTTGGTCTTCGCATCGAACAGCGGCAGCGCGCAGCCCGCGCAAGCGAAGATGCCGCCGCGATGCTCCTGATTCAGCGGGCTGCTATAGGGCCGTTCGGTCGCCTGTTTGCGCAGGATATTATAGGCCAGCGGTGACAGGCGCTTGCGCCATTCGGCATCGCTCAGCGTGAAGGCATAGGTCGCATGGGCCGGAGCGATACCCAGCGTCCAGCACGTCACGCCGACTGCCGCTACGCCCAATAACTGCCGTCTGTCTATCATGGCTCCACCATGACAGCGTCAGCCTGTCCGCCGCCTGAACAGCCCCCGCCGCCCGCTATTGCCCGATTTCAGTACATGGCGGCGGAACAGGATCACGCCGACGCGGATGATCATCGCCACCCACGCCGTCTGCCAGACGATTGCGATCAGATGCGGCCAGATCGCCCCGTCCTGCGCCGCCCGCGCGATCATCGCGAAGGGCGAACTCCATGGAAAGACGGCGGCGGCGGTTTCCGCGATCGAACCGGGGTGATCGACCGCATAGCTGGCGAAGAAGAAGACCAGGATGTTGATGACCGTCACCGGCATGTTGAGCGTCTGGACTTCGCGCACGGTAGCCGCCTGCGCGCCGATCCCCAGAAACAGCGATCCCAGCAGCGTATAGGCCATGGTGAAATAAAGAATCCCGAGCGCGAGGAAGGCGGGCCAGCCGACCGCGGGCATGGGGATCATCGTCGCTGGATCTTTGGTCGCCAGGAAGATGGCGATGGCCGTGCCACCCCAGAAAGCGATGCCGACGAAGCTCATCGCCAGCATCGCCATCAACTTGCCCAGAAATATGGCGTCGATTGGCACGGCGGCGGCCAGGATTTCGATGATCTTGTTGGTTTTTTCCTCGACCAGGTTGGACAGGATCATGCCCGCCAGAATGAAGGTCAGAAAGAATATCACGATCTGCGCCGCCCGGCCGACCTTGAGTTGGCCCTGTGCCTGCGCGCCCAGGCTGGTGGCGACTTCATGCCGTTTGACCGGGACCATCTTCAGCGAGTCGGCCACGCCTGCCGCGCTGGCCATCAGGCTGATATCGCCTGCCAGCGCATCGATATCCGATGGCTTGCCGGTCAGTTCGGGCCGATCGACCGAGCCGGACAGGATCACGACCACGCCTATGTTTTTTCGCTTCAGCAGGACACGGGGCGTGGGCGAAAGGGGAACGCGGCGCAGGCCGGGGAGCGACTGTGGTCCCATACGCTCGGTCAGGATGGCATGGGCACGCTCTATTCGCGCGGCGTCCGCAGCGGGCATCGCCACCCCGATGACCGGGCGCAAGTCGGTCGCGGAAATTTTTTCGCCCAGCCCGCCAAAGGCCATGCCGATCAGGATCGGGAAGAGCGGCCCGATCAGGAACAGGATGAACGTCTTCGACAGTACCACGGCGGAAAAATCGCGCCGGGCGATGACCAGCGCGGCGCGCAATATTTCGTTCATGCCGGTGCCTCCACCGGCTCGGCCATGTCCGCCAGCGCGCTGGCCCCCGCGATCGCCACGAAGGCGTCGTGCAGCCCCGGCCGCTCGATCGACAGGCTTTCGATGCCGGCCTGCCCGTCGAGCAGCGCGCGCAACAGCGGCTCGATGCCCTCGGTCGGCAGGCTGAAATGCCAGGCGCCGTCCTCCACCACCGTATCGTCGGGCAGCGCGCTCCGCCATGGACCGTCGCTCGCGCGGGTGCGCAGCCGCACCTGCGGGCGCAGCCGGTCGCGTGCATCGGCCACCGTGCCCTCGAACCGGATGCGTCCGCCTGCGACGATGGCGATGCGCTCGCACAGCCGCTCGGCATGGGCGATGACATGGGTGGAAAAGAGGATGGTGACGCCCTGCCGCGCCTGCTCGCGGATCAGCACCTCCAGCTTACCCTGATTGATCGCGTCGAGACCGGAAAAGGGTTCGTCCAGCACGATCAGGCGCGGCTGGTGCAGCAGTGTGCCGAACAATTGTACCGTTTGCGCCATGCCCTTGGACAATTGGCGCACCGTCTTGTCGATCGCATCGCCCAGACCATGCGCTTCCATCAATGCCCGCGCGCGTTCCCGCCCGACCTTGAGCGGCAGCCCGCGCAACGCGCCCATGAAGGCGATCGCCTCGACCGCTTTCATCGACGGATAGAGGCCGCGCTCTTCGGGCAGATAGCCTACCTGCCGCGCCATGCGCAGCGGCTGGTCGTCGCCCAGCAGCGTGCGATGGCCATCGTCCGGGTCGATGATGCCGAGCAACATGCGCAACAATGTCGTCTTGCCCGCGCCATTGGGACCAAGCACGCCATAGATGGCGCCAGCAGGCACGGCGATGTCCACGCCGTCCACCGCGCGGAACCCGTCGAAGCTCTTGATGAGGCCCCGTCCTTCTACTGCATAGATCGGGTTCGTGGAATTGCCGGTCATTAGGATATGCTCTAGCTGCGGGGGGTGAACCCGCCAAGCCCCTATCATCTGGAAGATCGCCTTAAGCAGGAAGCCGCGCGGCTGGGCTTTGCCGCCTGCGCCATCGCGCCCGCCGACGCCGCGCCGCAAGCGCAGGCGCGGCTGCGCGCATGGCTCGACGCGGGCTGCCATGGCGACATGGTCTGGATGGAGGAGCGGGCGGGGCAGCGCGGATCGCCGCAGGGGCTGTGGCCCGATGTGCGCAGCATCATCATGCTGGGGATGAGCTATGCGCCGGGGCATGATCCCCTGGCGCTGGAGGGCGTGGGCGACCGTGGCCGGATATCGGTCTATGCGCAGGGACGCGACTATCATGACGTGGTCAAGAAAGCGCTGAAGGCGCTGGCCCGCTGGCTGGTGGACCAGTCGCCGGGCGCGCTCAAGGTCTTCGTCGATACGGCGCCGGTGATGGAAAAACCGCTGGGGCAAGCGGCGGGGCTGGGCTGGCAGGGCAAGCACAGCAATCTGGTCAGCCGCGACCATGGCAGTTGGCTGTTCCTCGGCGCTATTTACTCTACGCTGGACCTTGCCCCCGACCGGCCGGGGCAGGATAGTTGCGGAAGCTGCACCGCCTGCCAGACGGCTTGCCCTACTGATGCCTTCCCCGCGCCCTATCGCGTGGATGCGCGCCGCTGCATCTCCTACCTTACGATCGAGCATAAGGGGCCGATCCCGGAGGCGTTTCGCGAAGCCATCGGCAATCGCATCTATGGCTGCGACGATTGCCTGGCGGTGTGCCCGTGGAACAAGTTTGCGGGGCAGGCCGCCGCCAACCGCGCTTTCCTGCCGCGCGCCGAACTGGTCGCGCCGCATCTCGCCGATCTGCTGACGCTCGACGATGCGGGCTTTCGAGAGGTCTTCTCAGGCTCGCCCATCAAGCGCATCGGGCGGGACCGGATGGTGCGTAATGCGGCGATCGCCGCGGGGAATAGCGGCGACGCGCGGCTGGTGCCGGTGTTGCAGGGGTTGGTGGGGGATGCCGATCCGGTGGTGGCGGAGGCTGCGGGCTGGGCGCTGGGGCGTCTGACCGCCTAACCCACCCCGTTCGGTTCGAGCCTGTCGAGAACGCCGCGCGCCGTTCTCGACAGGCTCGAACCGAACGGGGTGGGTTTAAAGCGAAAAGCGCGCCGTAATCCTTAAATCCCGCCCGGACAGCGGCGCATAATCCTTCAACACGCTGGCATGCCGCCGCGCGTCCACATCAAAGATATTGTTCGCCGACAATGTGATGCTGGTGCGGTCGCTGCTGGCGAAGGGTTTGATCGAGAGCGATGCGTTGACCAGCGTGAAACCGTCGGTCGGGGTTTCCGACGCGGCGATGCGGTCCTGCGCGAACGCATGTTCCACCTCGCCGCGCGCGGTCAGCCAGTCGCCTGCAAATTCCAGCCCGCCCAACAGCCGCAGCGGCGGGATGCGCGGCGCGGGGCCGTTCCCTTTGATCGTCGCGCGGACATAGTCGGCAACGCCGTCAAGATTGACGGCATAATCGCCGATCTGCGCCAGCTTGACCGTGGCCTCCGCCTCGAACCCGTAATAGCGCGCGTCGGCCTGCGCGTAGGAAAAGCAGGGGAACTCCAGATCGACGCCGCCATTGGCGGCCATGCAGACGCTGTCGTCGACGATGCTGTCGTAGATATAGCCCTTGAACCAGTTGTGATAAGCGGCCAGGCTGAACGAATAGCCGGTGCCGCCGCCGCGCAGCGTGCCCTCCACGCCCCAGCTTTTCTCCTTGTCGAAATCGGGATCGCCCAATTCAAAGGCTTGCGTGCCCGCATGATTACCCCGCGCGAACAATTCCTCGGCCGACGGCGCGCGCTCGCTGCGCGACAGATTGAGGCCGACGCGCCAGCCCGGCATCAATAGCTGGCTGACCCCCAGCGATCCCGACAACGCATCGAAACTGCGCTTATATCCCGGTGTGAACAGGTCGGCGTCGGCGTCCGACTGTAGGTCGGTCATCCCGTAGCGCGCTCCAGCTTCCAGCCTGGTGTTGCCAAGGTCCAGCGATTGCAGCGTGAACAGCCCGAACTGGTTTGTTTCGTTCTTCGGCAGGAATTTCTCCTCGCCCACCGCCGAAAAGCTGCGGGTGAAATATTGAAGGCCCGACGCGCCATGCCAGCCGCCGCGCTTGGCCTGCACAAGTTCCACGCGGTTTTCGATCGACTGGTTGTAGAAGGTCGTTCCGATTTCGCCGGTCGGCTCGATTTCCTGATGCTGATAATCTGCCCAGCCGCCACGCACCCGGATCGTGTCGAGCAGGCCGCCGCCGGTAGAAATCTCACCGCGCCAGTCGGCACGGGTCTGCTTCATCGCCAGGGTCACCTGCTCATGGCCATGGCCTTCTTCCTCGCCTTCGCCTTCATGATCATGGTCTTCGGTTACCTCGATGCGGGAAGGGACACCGTACCGATTGTCGCTGTGCGACAGCGACACCCCCAGACTGCCGCCCTCATTGATCAGCGCGAAGCCCCCCGCGACTTCCCAACTTTCCGCCGCGCTGTTGGGCAGGCGACCGCGCAACTGTCCATCCTCCCGGATTTCGGCCTCATCGCTGGCCGCCGCGATCGTGCGCAGCGGCTTAGTGAGCAGATAGTTGCCGATTCGCAGATCGTCGGTCTTGGACCATGTGCCGTCGAAATGGACGACGAAATGCGGGGTGATCGGTGCCTCGATCTCGCCGCTGACGGTGCGTTCGTCGGCGGCGCTGCCATAGGTGGCCAGCCCTTCGACATGGATCGGTTCGTCGGGCACGCGGCGCGGGATGCGGCTGTCGATCACATTGACCACGCCGCCGATCGCCGAAGACCCATAGAGCAGCGCCGCGGGGCCGCGCATCACCTCGATCCGGTCTGCGGTCAGTGGGTTGATCGCGACGGCATGGTCGACGGAGGTATTGGACACGTCGAAACTGCCCACGCCATCGGTTAATATGCGTACCCGTTCGCCCTGGAACCCGCGCAAAATGGGGCGGGACGCGTTGGGACCAAAGGATGTGGAGGACACGCCCGGCTGATGCGCCAGCGTCTCGCCGATCGTGGTGCGCAGGCTGCGGGTCAGTTCCGCCCCGGTGACGACCGACGTGCCCGATAATATGTCGCCCTGCCGCCTGGGTATAAGGGCGGTGACGACGATGTCGGACGGCTGGCCGTCATGATAGCTCTGATCGGGACTCGCATCGGTCCGGGCGGCGAGGGGGGCGGCGGCAGCCAAGACGGCCACTGCGCAACCGGTACGGAGCAGGATGGAATTGGGGGAGAGCAAGGGGCATTTCCTGTGTTGGTCTGAACGGGACGCACGCCGGATAGACGGGATGATACAACATATCAATACAGGGCAGCTGAATTTTGCTGCGGCGCAACGTGATGAGGGAACGGGTGGCCGCTTCCAGGTCGCCGAACTATGGTCCGGCGCAGGCAAGCCTAAAGGAAAAGATAATCCGCCAAGGCCGCTATCATGCCGTCGCGGTCGCTCTCGCCCGCCCGCACCGCCTGCCGCACTTCGATCGCGGGCAGGGGATCGACCAGTCGCGCGCGGCTGATCCCCTCCATCCGTCCAAAATCGCGCGCCAATGGGCCAAAGGCGATGAAATAGCCCAGCCCGGCGCGCGTCGCAGTCATAAGGTCGAACAGATTGTCGGTTTCCAGCGCGACATTGGCCGGGCTGACCCTGGCCTGCGCCAGCGCGGCATCGACAATCGTCCGCAGCCCATTGCCACGCGCCATCTTCAGGGCGGACAGCGGCGCAAGATCGTCGATCCGGACGCTGTCGGCCTGCGCGAGCGGATGGCCGGTCCCCAGATAGACGGCGAGTTGTTCCGACCAGACATAGCGCGACGCGATTTCGTCCGATGCCCCCAGCGCATAGAAATAGACGATATCGGCTGTGCCACGCGTCAGCATCCGCGCCGCCCCGGCTGCGGTCTGGACGCTAAGGTCGAGCGTGATGGTGACATCGGCATTGGCATGCTCGAACGCAGTCAGCGCATCCTGGAAATGGCCGAACACCGGTGCGGGCGCGGCGATCGTCACCTGCAAGCGATCATCTTCGGCCTCAAGCGGTTTGGCGCGCGCTTCGGGGGCCAGCTCGGGGATCAATTCGGGGAGCGGGGGTGGATCGACCGCGTCCCATTCGCCCTGGCTCTGGTCGGACAGCAGCGCCATGGCGCGCACCGTCTTGCGCCCGGCCTCGGTCAGTATCGTGCGGCCCGTGCTGCTCTCGAACAGGGCATAGCCCAGCCGCGCCTCCAGCGCCGCCATGCCGCGCTCCACCGTCGCCACGGCAACGCCCAGTTCGCGCGCGCAGGCGACCGTGCTGCCCGACGCGATCATCTGCGCGAATATGTCGAGCTGCTGGAGCGACGGGGAGGTCATGCGCCTTGCCTAAGCCAAAAGCGCCCGCCCGTTAAGGCGGAACTTGGCGGCCGCGCGATTATCCCGGTTGACGAAACGCGCCCAATAATGGCAGGGCGCTGCTTCGCGGGCGGGTATAGCTCAATGGTAGAGCACTAGCCTTCCAAGCTTGTGATGCGGGTTCGATCCCCGCTACCCGCTCCATTATCCATAGGAACCGGACCCGCGCGGGTCGGCAAGGGCGAAGCAGGGTGCGATGGCGCGATTGATCCTGCTCAACAAACCCTATGGCGTCCTTTCGCAATTCACCGATCGCGGTACGACGACCGCGCGGCAGACGCTGTCTGATTTCGTGGCCGTGCCCGGCGTCTATCCCGCCGGGCGGCTCGATCGCGATAGCGAAGGGCTGCTGCTGCTGACCGATGACGGGCGCTTGCAGGCGCGCATCGCCGATCCCCGTTTCAAGACCGCAAAAACCTATCTGGTGCAGGTGGAAGGCGATGTCGGCGATGCGGCGCTCGATGCGCTTGGGCGCGGTGTCATGCTGAACGACGGCGTGACCCGCCCGGCCGATGTCGAACGGATCGACGATCCCGCGCTCTGGCCGCGCGATCCCCCGGTGCGTTTTCGCAAGACCGTGCCCGACGGCTGGCTGCGGATCACCATCCGGGAGGGGCGCAACCGGCAGGTGCGGCGTATGACGGCGGCGGTCGGCCATCCCACGCTGCGGCTGGTGCGCTGGCGGATCGGCGACTGGACGCTCGACGATATCGCGCCGGGCACATGGCGGGACATTCTGGTTGCGGCTGGCTGAGGGCTATTGACTACATCCGTAATCAGTACGATTACGGATGTAGTCAACGACTCGAATCACAGGATCGGCCACGCCCATGAGCGAGAAGATCAGCGAAGCGGAACATGCGGTGATGGAGGCGCTGTGGGAGCGTTCGCCGCTGACCGCGAACGACGTTGCCGACCGCGTCGCCGGGACGCGCGACTGGAGTCCGCAGACGGTCAAGACGCTGTTGTCCCGCCTGATGGCCAAGGATGTCATCGCCGCGGACCAGGACGGCCGCCGCTTTCTCTACCGCCCGCTTGTCACCCGCGACGATTATGTCGCGGGAGAATCGGGCCGCCTGATGGACCGGCTGTTCGGCGGGCGCATCTCGCCGCTGGTCGCCCAGCTCGCGCAGCAGGATCAGTTGACGGCGCAGGATATCGCCGAGCTTGAAGCCATCCTGAAAGGGCTGAAATCATGAGCGTCTGGTTCGCCGAAACATGGCTCGCCACAACCTTGCTGATGGCGCTGGTGATGATGCTGCGCCGCCCGGTCGCGCGCTGGCTGGGGGCGGGGGCGGCCTATCTGCTCTGGGCGCTGCCGCTGGCGCGGATGCTGTTGCCCGCGCTGCCGCAGGACGTCGCCAGCCCCTCGCCATTGCAGAATGCTGTGGATCAGGTCGGCTTGCCCGCTCTGCTGGTCGCCGCGCCAGCGACCGGCGCCGTCGACAGCGGGATGCCATGGGTCGAACTGGCGATCGGCGTCTGGCTGGTGGGCATGATCGCCTTTCTCGCGCTCCACATCATCGGCTATGCCCGTTTCCGCCGCCTGATCCTGCGCGGCGCGACGCCGCTGGGGGAGGAGGGGCGCATCCGCATCGTCTCCAGCGGGCAGGCCAGCGGCCCGCTCGCCTTCGGCGTCATCCGCCCCTACATCGTCCTGCCCGCCGATTTCGGCCTGCGCTTCGATGCGCAGGAACAGGCCATGGCGATCGCGCATGAACGCGCCCATCACGAACGGGGCGACCTCGCCGCCAATCTCGTCTCGCTCGGCCTGCTCGCGCTGCACTGGTGCAACCCGGTCGCCTGGATCGCCTATCGCGCCTATCGCGCCGATCAGGAACTGGCCTGCGACGCGCGGGTGCTGGCGCTCTACGGCCAGGATCAGGCGCATGCCTATGGCCGCGCCATCCTCAAGGCCGCAGGCGGACGCCAGTTCGCCGCCGCCTGTCACCTCAACCGTCTCGATACGCTCAAAGGGAGGCTCTCCATGCTTTCAAATCATGCCGCGTCGCTCCACCGCATCAGTTGGGGCATGGCCGCCGTCGCCCTGTTGACCGCTGGCGGCCTGGTCCTCACCGCATCGGGCAGCCGCGCCGCGCAGCAGATGGCGGCGATCACCGACCGGGTGGAGGATGCCAGCCTGACCCGCCTCGCCACCCTGATGGCGCAGCCGCCACTGGCGCCCAAGGCGGCGACAGCGCCAACCGCGCCACTGGCACCGATGGCCCCCATGGCACCGGCAGATGCGCCCGACGCCCCATCGGACGTCGATCATATCGGCGCTGCCACCCCGCCCGAAGCGCCGGTCGCCCCCGCACCCGCCGCCGACATGGTCCCGCCCATGCCGCCCATGCCGCCGGTGCGAGTCACCAGCGAGGATGGCCGCATCACCGTCCGTCATGCCGATGGCCGCCGCGAAGTCCATCGCATCCCGACCGCCGCCGAAATCCGCCGCATGGTGCCGGTGATCGACGTCCGCAACGGATGCGAGGACGGCAAAACCGTCAGCCGGCGCGAAACCATGACCGATGATGGCCGCCGCAATATCCGCATCCGCATCTGCGAAGCCGCGATCGAGCGGCAGGCGCAACAGGCGGCCCGCGCCGACATGATGGCCGCCCGCGCCGAAGTCGCCCGCGCGCGGGACATGTCCCGCCAGGTCAGGGCCGAAATATTGCGCGACATGGATCAGGACATCGCCGACATGCGCCGCGAGGAGCGGGGCGAGTAGGACAGGCTTGGGCGCGTTATCCTGGCATCACGATCCGCACCGGCGTGCTGCCCCGCCCGTCGAACCAGGCGCGTCCGCATTCACGAAGGCGTCCCGGTCACGCCCCCTGGTCTTCCAGCGTCTGCGCAACCACTGGGGCGACATGGGCGACGATCTTCGCGACGCCCTGATCATTGGGGTGCACGCCATCGGGCAGCAGCAGCGCCGGATCGCCGATCACGCCGTCCAGGAAGAATGGATAGAGCGGCACGCGATAATCTTTGGCAAGTTCGGGATATAGGCTGTTGAAGGCATTGGCGAAATCCGGTCCCATATTGGGCGACGCCAGCATGCCGGTCAGCATCGCGGGGATGCGCCGCTTCTTCAGTTCCTTGAGGATCGCGTCGATATTCGCGCGGGTCGTCTGCGGCTCCAGCCCACGCAGCATGTCATTGCCGCCCAGCCCTACCAGCACCAGATCGGGTTTGCGCGGCAGCCCGTCCAGCGTGAAGGCCAGCCGTCCCAGGCCCGCCGCGCTGGTATCGCCCGATACGCCGCCATTGACGACCCGCGCCTTGACCCCGGCCTTGCCCAGCGCACTCTCCAGCACCGGCGCGAACCCCTTGTCCTGGTCCAGATTATAACCGGCATACAGGCTGTCGCCGAACACCAGCACCAGGCGCTCGTCAGCCGCTTCCACGGGGGCAGGCGTAGCGTTTTCGCTCGCCTGCTTCGTCTGGTCGGATGCGGGGATTTCGCGTGAACATCCCCCGGCCAGTTGGACAAGCAGCATCAGCGCCCCATATTGCCAAAATCTCGCCTTCAAGGATCATCCCTTCTTCATGCCATCAACCATCGATCCGGCGACTATCGCCATCCGCGCGCGCGATGTCACGCTGGTCCTGGGTGCCGCCGCCGCGCCGGTGCCGATCCTCAAGGGCATAGACCTGGATATCGCGCGCGGCGAGAGCCTGGCGATACTCGGCGCGTCGGGATCGGGCAAATCCTCGCTGATGGCAATCCTGTCGGGGCTGGAACGCGCGAGCAGCGGATCGGTGATGGTCGATGGCGTCGATTTCGGCACGCTGGACGAAGACGCGCTGGCCCGCGCGCGCCGAGGCCGGATCGGCATCGTGCTGCAAAGCTTTCACCTGCTGCCCACGATGACCGCGCTGGAAAATGTCGCCGTGCCGCTGGAACTGGCCGGCATCGCCGACGCGTTCGACCGCGCGGCGGCGGAACTGGGGGCGGTGGGGCTTGGTCACCGGCTGGACCATTATCCGGCCCAGCTATCGGGCGGTGAGCAGCAGCGCGTGGCGATCGCCCGTGCCGTCGCGCCCCGCCCGGCGATCCTGTTCGCTGACGAGCCGACCGGCAATCTGGACGCCACGACCGGGGCGACCATCACCGACCTGCTGTTCGATAGGCACGCGGCGGCGGGCGCGACGCTCATCATCATCACCCATGACACCGCGCTGGCGGCGCGCTGCGAACGGATCGTGGAAATGCGCGATGGGCGCATCGCATGACGGCTCTCCCCTGGGCGACGAGCTGGCGGATCGCCCGGCGCGACCTGCATGTCGGCTTTCGCGGGCTGCGCCTGCTGTTCGTCTGCCTGTTCCTGGGCGTCGCGACGCTGGCGGCGATCGGCAGCCTGACCGCCGCGATCACCGACGAACTGGCCGCGCGCGGGCGCACGCTGCTGGGCGGCGACGTAGAGATCGCCATGACCCAGCGCGAAGCAAGCGCTGCGGACAAGCGCAGCTTTGGGACCGGCGCGCGCCTGAGCGAAACCATCCGCATGCGCGCCATGGCGCAACGGGGTGGCGGCGGCACCGGTCCGGCGGCGGTGCTGGTCGAACTCAAGGGCGTGGACCACCCCTATCCCCTCTATGGCGCGCTGACGCTGACCAAAGGCCGCTACACACCCCTCGCCCCCGACCGTGTGCTGATCGGCCCGGCGCTCGGCGACCGGCTGGGCGCCAAGACCGGCGACCGGCTCCGTTTCGGCACGGCCGATTTCACGATCGCCGGAATCATCGCCGACGAACCGGACCGGCTGGGCGAGGGCTTCACCCTTGGTCCTGTCGCCATCGTCTCGCTCGAAGGGTTGCGCCGCACCGCGCTGATCCAGCCCGGCAGCCTCTATGAAAGCAAATATCGCCTGCGCCTGCCCGCCGGCACCGATGCCAAAGCCGTGCGTGAGGCGCTGGAAAAGCGCTTCGTCGCCCGAAGCTGGGAATATAAGGATCAGGCGCGCGCCGCGCCGGGTGCCAACCGTTTCTTTGAACGCATGGGGCAATTCCTCTCGCTCATCGGCCTCGCCGCGCTGGTCATCGCCGGGATCGGCGTCGGCAACGGCGTCGCCTCCTATCTCGCGGGCAAACGCGGCGGCATCGCCGCGCTCAAGGTGCTGGGCGCGACCGCTATTGATATAGAGCGCATCTACCTGCTTCAGATTGGCGCGGTTGCGCTGCTCGCCGTCACCGGCGGGCTGATCGCGGGCGCGCTGCTGCCCCCGCTGCTGATCGCGCTGGCGGGCGATATCCTGCCGGTCAGCCCCGGCTTCCACTTCCACCCCGTGCCGCTGATCGTCAGCGCGGCCTATGGCCTGCTGATCGCGTTCATCTTCACGCTTGCGCCGCTTGCCCGTGCACGGACCCTGCCCGCCGCCGCGATGGTCCGCGCGCTGGTCGATCCGCGCGGCAGCCTTGATCGCAGCGGTTTCCTGCGGATGAGCGTCGCCGCTGCGCTCCTCCTCGCCCTCGCGCTCGGCACGGCCAGCGAACCGCTTTTCTCCGCCGCCGTGCTGGGCGCGACGGGGGCGGTGCTCCTCCTCCTGCTCGGCCTGGGCTGGGCGATCAGCCGCGCCGCGCGCCGCATGGCCCGGCCGCGTCGCCCGCTGATGCGCCTCGCCGTCGCCAATCTCTACCGCCCCGGCGCGCAGACCGCCGCGCTGGTCGTCGCGCTTGGCCTTGCGCTCACCCTGTTCGTCACGCTGGCGGCGATCCAGACCAGCCTCGACGCCGAAATCCGCAACACCGTGCCGCAAAAGGCGCCCGGCCTGTTCGTCCTCGATATCCCCTCGGCACAGGCCGCGCGGTTCCGCACGATCGCGGGGGAGGGGCATCCCGGCGTCGCGCTCAATATCGTCCCCGCCCTGCGCGGCACGATTACGGCCTACGGTAATCAACGGGTCGCCGACCTTGAAACCTTGCCTAACGGCGCATGGTTCCTGCGCGGCGAACGCGGCGTCACTTACAGCGCCACCCTGCCGCAGGGCAGCGATCTGGTCGCGGGGCAGTGGTGGCCCGCCGATTATGCCGGACCGCCCCTGGTCTCGCTCGACGCCGAAGCGGCCAAGGTCTTGGGCATCGGCGTTGGCGACACGCTCACCGTCAGCGTGCTGGGTCGAGAGATCAGCGCGCGCATCGCCTCGCTGCGCAAGGTCAACTGGGACACGATGGGCTTCAACTATGTGCTGGTCTTCCCGCCCGCCACGCTTGCCGCCGCCCCCCACAGCCTCGCCGCCACTATGACCCTGCCCAAAAGCAGTGAGAGTCCCACAACCCGTGCGCTGCTCACTGCCTTTCCCGGCGTCTCGGTCATCGCCGTCGGCGAAATCGTGGGGCAGGTCAGCAGCCTGCTCACGCAAATGTCCACCGCGATCGTCGCCGCCGCCTCGGTCGCCATCCTCGCGGGGATAGCCGTGCTGGTCGGCGCGATCGCCGCCTCGCGCCAGGCGCGCAGCTATGACAGCGTGATTCTCAAGACCCTCGGCGCGACCCGGATGCAGATATTGGGCGCGCAGGCGCTGGAATATGGCCTGCTCGCCGCCGTGCTGGCTACGCTGTCGCTTGCGCTCGGCGCGGGGGCGGGCTGGTATGTGATCGTCCAGGTCTTCGACTTTGGCTGGAACCCCGATTGGTTGGTCGTGCTGGCGACGCTCGGCATCGGCGCGCTGCTGACGCTGGGCATCGGCCTGCTGGGTTCGCTGCCGCTGCTCGCCGTGCGGCCAGCGCAGGCTCTAAGGGCGCTTTAAGCGCCGCTCACCCCCGCTTATCCGCCAGCACCATCCGCTCGCCCTGCTGCCGCACGATCGCGCTGATCGGCCCGGCCATCAGCTTGAGCATGCCGGACAGATGCAGCGTCACCCGCAACAACGCGTCCTCGACGTCGATCGTGCAGGGAATGTCCTGCCCCATTGTCGACACGGTCACTGCCAGCCGGTCTTCGCTCGGCCAGGAAGAGGTGACGGTCGCCGCGCCGCCGGGAATATGCGCCGCCAGCTTGCCGACGCGCGCGGCCATCCGCCGCTTCGCCTCGTCACGCCCCAGGCTGTGTGGAATATCTATGATGGTGGGTGCGCTCATCGGGGCTTGACGTATGAATCGCTCATATGGTTCCTGATCTTTGTCGGTTGAACACAGCAAAGCATGGACCTAACGGTGCAGGCTGGCTATGCGCGCCCATCATCACCGCGAAGAAAGGACTTCTTTATGAACAATAATGATCTCGCAGATACGCTCGCCGCAGCGAATGACATCTCCAAGGCCGATGCGCGCAAGATCGTCGACAGCCTGTTCACGGCCATTGCCGATGCAGCGACCAAGGGCGACGAAATCTCGCTGAACGGCTTCGGCAAGTTCAAGGTCAAGGATTCGCCGGCTCGTGAAGGCCGCAACCCATCGACCGGCGCGACGATTCAGATCGCCGCATCCAAGAAGCTGACCTTCGCCCCCGCCAAGGCGGTCAAGGACAAGCTGAACGGCTAAGTCCATCGCCCGACGTCGCGCTCGGCGCGGCGTCGGGCGTTTTATTCCAGCGCCTTGATGGCGCGTTCGTCGCATGTCCGCGCGCCACGCGGAACCGCGCTATAGCCCGGCACCATGATCTGCTGCCCGATCCGCACCGGCGCGAAGCGTGCGCGCGGGATGCCCGCGCAGCGCAGCGCCAGTTCCAGCATCCGGGGCGGCGTGTCCCATTTCTCGTAGGACAGGCGGAATGTGCCCCAATGGATGGGGATGGCCGTCGATGCGCCGAGTTTCTCGAACAGCTCCACCGCCTGTTGCGGTCCGATATGCGCGTCCGACTGCATCTGGCCCGGCCAGAAACGGAATGCGCCGATCGGGATGATCGCCAGCCGGATCGGCCCGATCCGCGCGGCTTCGGCGGGCCAGCGCATGTCGCCCGCGCCCGTGTCGCCCGCAAAGAAGATATTGCCCGCGCGCGTCTCGATCACGAAGCTGGACCATAAAGCCCGATTGCGATCCGTCCCCCAGCGGCTGCCCCAATGATGGTTGCGCGTCACATGGACGCGATAGTCGGGGCAATGTTCGTAGCTGCCGCACTGGATCACCGCCTGCGGCACCAATTTGCCCAGCGCCGCGCCGGTCACCGCCTGCCCCCAGTCGAGTGCGGTCGCGGGGATGCCGTTGGCCTTCAGGATCGCATCATTGCCCAGGCTGGTAACGATCGCCGGCCGGTCGCGCGCCCACAGCCGTTTGAGCGTCGGCAGGTCCATATGGTCATAATGATTATGGCTGACCAATATCAGGTCGATCTTGGGCAGATCCTGAAAGGCGATACCCGGTTGCGCCACCCGCTTCGGGCCGAACGGGGGCAGGGGGCTGGCATAGTCCGACCAGACCGGATCGGTCAGGATATTCAGCCCCGCCGCCTGTACCAGCACCGTCGCATGGCCCACCCATGTCGCGCGCATCCCCCTTGGCGCGGCGAACGGATCGGGCCTGAACGGCTTGACCGCGACAGCGTCGGGCCAGGGTGGCCGATCGTCATTGCCCAGCAGCCAGCGCGCGATGAACCCCTGACGACTGCCGCCCGGCGGCGTGGGAAAGTCTATCTCGCCATCGGGATTGAAGAAATGCGCGCCATCATAATGGCCGCTGTCCGGTCCCTGATAATAGATGCGATCGAGGAAGGGCGGCAGACAAGTGATCAGCAGGCACAGCGCGACGACCGCGAACAGCAGGGCGACGCCGAACCCCTTGGCGATCAGGATGGGAGAAGGACGAACCATGCCCGCGACATAGCGCGGATCGGCCCGGCTGCAAGCGCGGGCTTTTAGCCCTGGTCCTGATAGGCCATCTGCAAGATGCCCCAGTGCCGCCCGTTGATGTGGATCGCGGCGATCACCTGCTTGAGCAGCACGACCTCGCCCTCGGCGGTCAGGCGACGATAGGCTTTGATGCAGAAGGGCTGGGTGATCCTGCACTGTTCCTGCGTATCGGGGAAATCGAAGATCACGCCCTGGCGCGCATGTTCCAAATTCCAGTTATCGTCGCCGCGCCGCTGCGGCTGGGCGCGTTCGGGCATGGCGATCGCGCCGAAGGCATTGCGATCGGTAAAGGTCATGCCGAACAACCCCTTGAACTGGCGCGCTTTTTCCTGCTGCGCACGGGCGGCGGGGATCATCACGGGCTGGACCGGATGGGTATAAAGGATGGGATCGCTGCCAGGGATCGGCGCATAATGGTCCAGGAAGACCTCGGCTTCGCTGATGCGCCGTTCGGCGATCGCCTGCTCGACCGCATGGGCCACGGCCTCCGCCGCCTTCACGCCGAACCGGATATAGGGCGAATCGGGAATGTCGACGCCGCTTTCGGCCATATATTGCAGCAACTGGTTGGCATCGTCGCTGGCGGTCGAAACGCGGCCCGACAGCCTTTGCAGCCCCAGGGCATTGTCATGCGACGTGCTGGACAGGGCGCTCAGGCCAGTGCGGATTTCGCCGACCGAATTGACCATCGAATGCAGCCGCGATGCGACCGCTTCGCTATTCTCGCCCAGCCCCTGCATCAAGCTGCTCAACCGATCGACCAGCAGGGCGATACTTTTTGTGTCGGACATGGCGGTATGCGCGGTGCGCGCGCCCCGCGTAATCCGCTCCAGCATCGCCCCCGCCTCGCCGGTCAGCACGCTGATCGAGCGTTCGATCGTCTGCGTCGCGGCGGCCGTTTCCTGCGCCAGTTTCTTCACTTCCGATGCGACCACGGCAAAACCGCGCCCGGCATCGCCCGCCCGCGCCGCCTCGATCGTCGCATTGAGCGCGAGCAAATTGGTCTGGCTGGCGATCCCGCTGATGACGCTGGTGACATGCGCCACGGTCTTGAGCGCGTCGCTAAAGCCGTCGAGCCGCTCGTGGATCAGGCTCACCTGCTCGATCAGTTCGACGAAATTGCCGTTGGCCTGGTTGAGCTGCTGTCCTGAATCCTGGATGATCGTGCGCGCCGCGAGCGCCTTTTCGCGTGCGTCATGTCCGGCCTGCGACACGCTGTCGCTGTCATGCGACAGCCGCACCGCCTCGCCGCTGATCGATTCGATCGTGCGCGCCTGGTTCGTCACACGCTCGGCGAGCGCGCTGATATCCGCCTGAAGATCCAGCGTACGAATGCCAAGGTCGCCCGAAAGCCGAGCTACCTGCATGACCGCGCGCCTCACGGTGTCCGATTGTGCCTGATGTCCCACGCGAGAAGGGCTAAGCCAGGATGGTAAAGATAGTCTTAGCAGTTGCCGGGGATGCGCCGAACGGAGTCAGGAAAGCCGCATCGGTGCGTCGTTCAACGCGCTGATCGCATCACGCGGATTGTTCAGCCGTCCGACCGTCCAGTTCTTCTGCAACCGCACCAGCGGATTGGGCGCACACCATATCTCGCCACTGTCGCTCAGCCCCGTCACCCAGATAAGATTATGCTCCTGCCCATAATCAATAACCGCAAACGCATATCCCGCGCCCTTGCCTTCGATATGGACGGGGATGGGCGGTTCGAGCTGGGTGAAGGACATGGATGCGCTCCTGCTGGGGTGGCGGGAGAACACAGGGACGGGCGGGGTGGTTCCTGCGCGTGGGGCAGGACTGATCTGTGTTGGTGTGATTCCGGCGTGGTTGCGCATCAAACCGGGCGGCCCCGGCCTTCGCCGGGGCGACGAGTAGTATCACGTCGCCCCGGCGAAGGCCGGGGCCGCCCTCGTCGTCAAACCAACCCATCCCCACGCGCGCGCCTCAACCTCAAACCCCCGCGAGCAATCCCTCCCGCTTGATCTTCTCTTGCCATACCAGCGGCGCGAGGTGGTGCACGCTCTGCCCGTCGCTATCCACAGCGACGGTCACCGGCATGTCCTGCACCTCGAACTCGTAGATCGCTTCCATGCCCAGATCGTGAAAAGCGACGACCTTCGATCCCTTGATCGCCTTGGCCACCAGATAGGCCGCGCCGCCGACCGCCATCAGATAGGCGGACTTCGCATCCTTGATCGCCTCGATCGCCATCGGCCCGCGCTCGGCCTTGCCGACCATCGCCAGCAGGCCCTGGTCCAGCATCATGCGGGTGAACTTGTCCATCCGGGTGGCGGTGGTGGGACCGGCGGGGCCGACCACTTCCTCGCCCACCGGATCGACCGGCCCGACATAATAGATGACCCGCCCGGCAAATTCGACCGGCAGCGCCTCGCCCGCGTCCAGCATATCCTTGATCCGCTTGTGCGCGGCGTCGCGCCCGGTCAGCATCTTGCCGTTCAGC
>CAZLSU010000043.1:0-24508 GCA_964562225.1 uncultured Sphingobium sp. | reverse complement strand
ACGCGCATATGCTGATCGAGGATTATATGATCGCCGCCAATGTCGCGGCGGCCAAGGCGCTGGAGGCGAAGAAAGCCCCGGTCATGTATCGCGTCCACGAACCGCCCAGCCGCGAGAAGCTGGTCGCGCTCAAGGAATATCTCGCGACCTTCGACATAGAGTTCGCGCTGGGCCAGGTGATCCGCCCGACCATCTTCAACCATTTGATCAAGCGCACGCAGGAGGTCGAGGAGAAGGAGCAGATCATGCTCCAGATCCTGCGCACCCAGACCCAGGCTTATTATTCACCGCAGAATATGGGGCATTTCGGCCTGGCGCTCGGCTCCTACGGCCATTTCACCTCGCCGATCCGCCGTTATGCCGACCTGCTCGTCCATCGCGCGCTGGTCGGTGCCTATCATCTTGAACTGCCCGCGCCCAAAGGCGGCGTGCTGCCCGACAGAACCTCACTCAGCGTCGAGGATTATGAAAATATGGGCCGCGTCGGCGAACTGATCAGCCAGCATGAGCGCCGCGCGATGGAGGCTGAGCGCGACACGATCGACCGTTATGTCGCCGCTTTCCTGGCGGTGAAGGTCGGCGAAATCGTCCAGGCGCGCATCACCGGCGTCCAGAATTTCGGCTTCTTCGCCACGGTCGAGGGGCTGGGCGGCGATGGCCTCGTGCCGGTCTCCACGCTGGGCGCGGAACGCTTCTTCTTCGATGAGGCGGGCAAGGCGCTGGAGGGCGTGGAGAGCGGCGATCGCTACACGGTCGGCCAACGGCTC
The DNA here is from genome assembly GCA_964562225.1 of uncultured Sphingobium sp. Classification (GTDB taxonomy): domain Bacteria; phylum Pseudomonadota; class Alphaproteobacteria; order Sphingomonadales; family Sphingomonadaceae; genus Sphingobium. The sequence goes on along the minus strand of CAZLSU010000043.1, from coordinate 23,741 downwards.
GACCTGCGGCTGGAGGAAGCCGACCCGATCAACGGCGCACTCCGCTTCGCGCTCCCCGAAGCCCCCGCCGGTCGCCGGCCCCCGCCGGGCCGACAAGACCGCACCCGCCCCGGCACCCATCGCGGAAGGCCGATGAACATCCGCCACATCGGCGGCGCGAAGGGCAAGCACAGGAAGCGGTGACTGACCCACAGGGCAGTGCTCCTGCGCACGCAGGAGTCCAGAGTTCTATGTCACTCCCGCCACTCTGGACTCCTGCTTTCGCAGGAGTACGACAGCGGTTATGGACGTGAAAATGACCGACCCCGCAACCCCCGCCGAAGCCGACGCCGCCAACCGCCTGATGCGTCTCGCGAAGGAAATCGCGCGGCACAACCGGCTCTATCATGACAATGATGCGCCGGAGATCAGCGACGCCGATTATGACGCGTTGATCCGCGAGAACAATGTCCTCGAAGCCGCCTTCCCGCACCTGATCCGCGCCGATTCGCCCAATGTTCAGGTCGGCGCGACGCCCACCACGGCGCTCAAGAAACTGCCCCATGCCGTCCGCATGATGAGCCTCGACAATGGTTTTGCGGATGAGGATATCGCCGAATTCATCGCTCGTGTGCGCCGTTTCCTCGCGCTGCCCGAGGACGCGCCGGTCGCGCTCACCGCCGAACCCAAGATTGACGGGCTGTCCTGTTCGCTGCGCTATGAGAAGGGCGAACTGGTCCTTGCCGCCACGCGCGGCGACGGCCAGACCGGCGAGGATGTGACCGCCAACGTCCGCACGATTGCCGACATCCCGCAGTATCTTACTCCCCTCCCCTTCAGGGGAGGGGCCGGGGGTGGGGGCGTGCCCCAAACGCCAGGCCAAGACGATGGCCCCAACCCCTCCCCTCAAGGGGAGGGGCTATTTCCAATCCCCGATATCTTCGAGGTCCGGGGCGAGGTCTATATGGCTAAGGCAGACTTCGCCGCGCTCAACGCCCGCCTGCTCGCCGAAGCCGAAGACCCGGAAAAGGCGCGCCAGTTTGCCAATCCGCGCAACGCCGCCGCCGGATCGCTCCGCCAGAAGGACGCCAGCGTCACCGCCAGCCGCCCGCTGCGTTTCCTGGCGCACGGCTGGGGCGACCATAGCGCGCTCCCTGCCGACAGCCAGTTGGGCGTGATGCGCGCCATCGCAAGCTGGGGCCTGCCGGTGTCAGACATGCTCACCTGCGTCGACAGCCTCGACGCACTGATCGTCCACTACCGCGCCATAGAAGCCGCCCGCGCCGACCTGCCCTTCGACATTGACGGCGTCGTTTATAAGGTCGACCGGCTCGATTGGCAGCAGCGGCTGGGCTTCGTCGCCAAGGCGCCGCGCTGGGCGATCGCGCATAAATTCCCTGCCGAACGCGCGCAGACCACGCTGGAAGCCATCGACATCCAGGTTGGTCGCACCGGCAAGCTGACCCCGGTCGGCCGCTTGACGCCCGTCACGGTCGGCGGCGTCACCGTGTCCAACGTCACGCTGCACAATGCCGACGAGATCGGGCGGCTCGGCGTGCGCCCCGGCGACCGCGTCGTCATCCAGCGGGCGGGCGACGTCATCCCGCAGGTGGTGGACAATCTGACGCGCGCGGAGGACCGCGCGCCCTTCGCCTATCCCGACCATTGCCCGGCCTGCGGTTCCGAAGCGGTGCGCGAGGAGGGGGAGGTCGATATCCGCTGCACCGGCGGCCTGATCTGCCCGGCGCAGCGCTTCGAGCGACTGCGCCATTTCGTCAGCCGCGGCGCGCTCGATATCGAGGGGCTGGGCGAAAAGACGATCCAGGAATTTCTCGCGTCTGGCTGGATCACCGAACCGGCCGACATCTTCCGCCTTGCCCGCTATCGCACCGACCTGATCGGCCGCGACGGCTGGAAGGAAAAGTCGGTCGATAATCTTCTCGCCGCGATCGAGGCGAAGCGCGCGCCCGACGCGGCGCGATTGCTCTTCGGCTTGGGCATCCGCCATGTCGGCGCGGTGACGGCGCGCGATCTGCTCAAACGCTACACCAGGCTGCCCGCCATCCGCGATCTTGCCGAACAGATCATCGCGCTGCGCGACGCGACGCTGCCTCAGGCCGAAGAGGCGGACCACCGCTTCCGCAACCGGCTGGACAAGGCGATCGCCGAATTGATCGGCGTCGAAAATGTGGGCGCGGCGGTCGGCCACGCGCTCGCCGATTTCTTCCATGAGCCGCATAATCAGCGCGTCTGGGAAGACCTGTTATCGGTGGTCAGCCCCGCCGATTATATCGTTGAAACCACCGCCAGCCGGGTCACAGGCAAGACCGTGGTCTTCACCGGCAAGCTCGAAACCATGAGCCGCGACGAAGCCAAGGCGCAGGCCGAGCGGCTGGGTGCCAAGGCGGCGGGATCGGTCAGCGCCAAGACCGACCTGCTGGTCGCAGGCCCCGGTGCGGGATCGAAGCTCAAACAGGCGGCGGCGCTGGGGATAGAGGTGATAGACGAAGCCGCCTGGGCGGAGATTGTCAGGGCGGCGGGGTGATTCCGCGTTGAAGCCGCATCAGTTGGCGTTCCCCGGCGAAGGCCGGGGTCCAGTTCAGACGGTGGGGCCAGTTCAGATGGTGGGACTGGCCCCCGGCCTTCGCCGGGGAACATCCCGACAGGGGCAATAGCGCGGTCACATCGCCTTGGGCAGGCAATCCGCCCCCGCCGCCTTGATGCTGGCGCACAGGCGGCTGGCGTCGGCGGCGCTGGCGATCGGGCCTGCCTGTAGCCGTGTGACATTGCCGCCCTTGACCAGGAAAGGCTGATAGGCGGACAGGCCGCCGACCTTGCCGGTCAGGCGCGACCAGAGCGCGCGCGCATTGGCTTCCTCGCCGAACGCGCCGAGCTGGACGCGATAATTGCCGCCCTTGGCGGGCGCGGCCACCGATGTGGCGCGCGGCACAGGCTTTGGCGCGGCGACAGGCTTTTCTGCGACGCGCACGGGCGCGGGCTTCGCCACGGGCTTTTCGACCGGTTCGGCGATCGGGCGGTTTAGGTCGGACGGCGGCAGGTCGGCGGTACGGATCGCGCCGGGGTTTGCCCGAACGACGGGACCGGACGGCCGGGGCGCTGGCGCGGATGCCAGCAGGGTCGACTTCTCCGACCGCTCCAGATCGGCGGCGAGCGCCAGACCCTGCTTGCGCTGGCCGTCGGGAATGAATTTGTCCATCTGTTCCAGGCTGGTCGATGCCTGGGGCAGGCCGGACACCGACGCGCGGGTCATCAACGCATAGGCGCGCACCCAGTCCTTGGTCAGCATGTCGCCGTTGAACAGCGCCGTGCCGACGATATATTGCGCGCGCGGTTCGCCGCGATCGGCCGAATGCTGGAGATAGGGCAGGGCGCCGGTACGGTCACCCTGCTGAAACAGGATGAGGCCCAGATTATCCTCGGCGCGCAAATGGCCCTGCGCCGCCGCCTTGCGATACCAGTCGACCGCCATGGTCAGGTCGGTCGTGACGCCACGGCCCAGCTTGTGTGCCTGGCCCATGTTGAATTGCGCATCGGGGTCGCCCGCGGTGGCGAGGGGACGCCATTGCGCGACGGCCTTGGCATAATCGCCCTGCTGCCACGCATCGACACCGGCCTTGACGTCGGCCAGTGCCGGTCCAGCCGCCATCGTCAGGCCGACCGCTACCAAAAGACCAAAGCCCCTCATCATGTCCTGCTGCTCCCGCGAGATAGTCTTCACTCCCACCTAAAGCAGAAGAAGGTTAAGCCGTTATTAGCATAAGCGCCAAAAGCTTCACATGCGCTTAACCCTGTCCTTGGGGTAGCAAGGCAATCCTCACCGTCCATTAACCGAATTTTAGCGGCCGTCATGGCATTGCCAGCGGGAACTGGATTTCCTGGGGGGATTTGCGTGCGCGTATTGGCACTGGCATCACAGAAGGGCGGATCGGGCAAGACGACCCTGTCCGGGCATCTCGCCGTTCAGGCGCAGATTGCCGGCGCTGGCCCGGTGGTGCTGATCGACATTGATCCGCAGGGTTCGCTCGCCGACTGGTGGAACGAGCGCGAGGCCGAATTTCCCGCCTTTGCCCAGACCACGGTCGCGCGGCTCGGGGCCGACCTTGAAATACTCCGCCAGCAGGGTTTCAAACTGGCCGTCATCGACACCCCGCCCGCCATCACCATGGCGATCCAGAGCGTGATCGCGGTCGCCGAACTGATCGTCGTGCCGACCCGCCCCAGCCCCCATGATCTGCGTGCCGTGGGCGCGACCGTCGATTTGTGCGAACGCGCGGGCAAGCCGCTGATCTTCGTGGTCAACGGCGCGACGCCCAAGGCCAAGATCACCTCCGAAGCCGCCGTCGCCCTGTCGCAGCATGGTACGGTCGCGCCAGTGACGCTGCACCACCGCACCGATTTCGCCGCATCGATGATCGACGGGCGCACGGTGATGGAGGTCGATCCCAACGGGCGCTCCGCTGGCGAAGTGCGGACATTGTGGACCTATGTGTCCGACCGGCTGGAAAAGAATTTCCGCCGCACCGTCTTTTCCGTGCCGCAGGGCAGCGCAGGCGCGCCCGGCACCCCCCGCCCGCTCGGTGGCTTTGGCCGCCGGGTCGTGGGCCAGTGACGGGAACCGGACCGATGGCAGAACCCAAACCCTTGGCTTCCCTCACCTCCGGCCTGCTGGCCCGCAAAGGATCGGCGCTTCCCGCGATGCGTCGCCAGTCGATCAGCGGCTTTGGCGGCGGCTATACCGGCGGCGTCAATGACGATCTGGGCTGGAACGATATGGGCCATGATCATGGCGTCCATGACAGCGCGTCCAGCGCCGACATCCTGCCGCTCGCCGGCCTGACGCCGATGGCGCACGCGCCCGATCCGGCACCCGTGCCGCAGGTCGTGGCCGATCGGGTCGAACTGGCCGATCGCGTCGCCGCTCAGCCCGTATCGAAAAAGACGCCCAGGACCAAAGCCGAACCAGTGGACCGCAAGGCCGCCTTCACGCTGCGGCTCGACGCGCAGCGGCATCTCAAACTGCGCCTCCTATGCGCAGTGCAGGGACGCTCGGCGCAACAGATCGTCAGCGAAGCACTCGACATTTTCATCAAAGGCCAGCCCGAGATCGACCGGCTCGCCGAACAGCTGCCGCCAGTGCGCGGCAAAAACTGAACGAAGGGTGGGTAATCTCATGAAGCGCAAGACATTTGGAAAGGCGATGCTTTCATCGCTGCTGGTCGCGACCACGATGGTCGGCTGCAATGGCGCCGCCTACAAGCTGCGGTCGTCATCGGCTGCGGTCGTGAAGGGTGATCGGGACGCCGCCAAGCTCGCCGCCACGGCGGACAAGGCGCTGGCTGCGCGCGATTTCGGCCGGGCGCTGACATCGGCGGAAGCCGCCGTCGCATTGAAGCCGCAGGACGCCGGCTATCGCCAGTTGCTGGGCCGCGCCTATGTCGCCAACGGCCGCTTCCGGTCGGCCGAAACCGCGCTGACAGATGCGATGACGCTGGGCAATGTCGATGCGCGCACAATCATCAGCCTGGCGCTGGTCAAGGTCGGACTGGGCAAGAATGACGATGCGCGCAGCCTGCTGAACGGGCATACCCAAACGCTGCCCGCCGCCGATTATGGTCTGGCGATCGCGATGGCAGGAGACGCGGTTGAGGGCGTCCGCATATTGAGCGCCGCGATCCATGACGAATCCGTCACGGCACGCACCCGCCAGAATCTGGCCTATGCCTATGCGCTGGCCGGCCGCTGGAGGGACGCCCGTGTGATGGCGGGCGAAGATTTGGCGCCGCTCGAAGCCGCGCAGCGCGTATCGCAATGGGCGATGATGGCCGATCCCGCTTTGGGCGCCCAACGCGTCGCAACTCTGATGGGCGTAACGCTGGATGGGACCGATACCGGCCTGCCGGTCGCGCTGGCGCTGGGTCCGGTTTCCACCGACACGCCCCAAGCCTTCGCCGATGCTGCCGATGACGTACCGCCGCCGCCCGCGATCGACGCCGCCGCGCCGGTCGAAGTCGCCGTGGTCGATACCGTGCCGGTGCCTGCGGCCTTCGTCGAAGCACCCGTCATTCAGGCCGATCAGGCCCCTGTCCGCACCGCATCCAGTGATTTCGTGGTCGAGCAAAAGGGCAAGCGCGCCGCCGCCAAGCCGGTCAAGGTGGTTGCATCCGTCGCACTCGCCGCCGCGCCGGTCGCCAAGATGCAGAAGGCCGCCTTCCTCAAGCCCGCCGACAAGGCAAGCAACTGGGTCGTGCAACTGGGCGCTTATGATAATGCCGCGATCGCCAAGGAACGCTGGGTCCATATGGCGACCGCCAACAATAATCTTGCCGCCTTCCCGGTGCTGACCAGCAGCGCCACGGTCAAGGGCAAGACGTTCCAGCGCCTGGCCGTCAGCGGCTTTGCCGGTCGCGCCGACGCGATGGCGATGTGCAAGTCGATCCAGGCGAACAGGGGCCAATGCTTCGTGCGTGAAGCGGTACCGGGTGCGACGCCGCAGCGCTGGGCGCTCGCCACGCGCGGACGCCAGTTCGCCTCGCGCTGATATAGGTTGGCTGTTCCCCGGCGAAGGCCGGGGTCCAGTCCCGCCGTCTGGAACTGGACCCCGGCCTGCGCCGGGGCACTATCCCTTCAATGCATTCCCTAAAGGAACGCGCCGCCCTTCATGATTCGGCGGACCCGGCCTTGCACCGGCAGGCGGTCGAACGGGGTGTTGCCCGCCGATGCCGCCATCTTGCCCGAATCGACGATCCACGGCGCATCGGGATCGATGAAGATGATATCGGCGGCATGACCGGGCGTGAAACTGCCCGCCGCGACCCCCAGGATATGCGCCGGATTGGCGCTGAGCAGCATCATCAGCCGGTTCATCGTCACATGCCCATCGCGCACCAGATTGAGCGAGAGCGCGAGCAATGTCTCCGCGCCCGCCATGCCGGGCGATGCGTCGGCGAAGGGCAGGCGCTTGTCCTCCGGCCCGCGCGGATCATGGCTGGATGTGATGACGTCGACTGTGCCGTCCGCCACCGCCGCGATCGTCGCCTTGCGGTCATCCTCCGACCGCAGCGGCGGCGAAAGGCGCGCGAAAGTGCGGAAATCGGTGACGGCATTGTCGGACAGGAACAGATAGGCGGGGCTGGTGCCGCAACTGACCTTCAGCCCCTCCGCCTTCGCCGCGCGGACAAGCGCAAAGCCCGCGCCTGTCGTCACCAGCCGGAAATGGATCGCCGCGCCCGTCTCGCGCGCCAGCATGATGTCGCGGCCGATCGCCATCGCTTCGGCGCAGGCGGGCGCGTTGGCCAGCCCCAGCCGGGTCGCCGTCTCGCCGCTGGTCGCCACCGCCTTGCCCGCCAGCCCGCCATCCTCGGCATGGGTGATGACGGTCAGGCCCAGGCCCGACGCATAGGATAGCACGCGCAGCATCACCCCCGAATCGGCGATCCACTGCCGCCCCGTTCCCACGGCCTTGGCCCCCGCCGCGCGCATCATGCCGATTTCGGCCAGCTCCTTGCCCGCCAGGCCGCGCGTTGCCGCCGCGATCGGGTGGACCCAGAAATCGGGTTTCCCCGCCCGCGTCGCCTGACGGATCAGCCCCGCATCGTCCAGCAGCGAGGACTGGTCGGGCATCAATGCCGCGCGGGTGATGCCGCCAAAATGAAAGGCGGGCTTGTCGGTGCGGAATACGCCCAGGTCGATCAGGCCGGGCGCGACGATCAGGCCGTTCGCGTCGATCCGTTCCGCATCGGCGGGGATGTCAATCTGGCCGGTCGCGACGATGCGGTCACCCTCGATCAGGATCGAACCGGGCGTGACGTCGGCTGCGGCAGGATCGGCGAGGCGGGCGTTGACGATGGCGAGGGTCATGCAACTACCCCATGGCCGTTCGGGCTGAGCTTGTCGAAGCCCTGCACTTCTTGTTCAATGCCAGCAAAGAAAGAGCAGCCCCCTTCGGCGAAGCTCAGGACAGGCTTCGACAAGCTCAGGGCGAACGGATGTTGTGTGCTCACGCCCATCCCTCCACGCCCCGCGCCCCGCGTGTCAGCACGTCCAGGCACGCCATCCGCACCGCGACGCCCATCTCGACCTGCTCGGTGATCGCTGACCGCTCGGGATGATCCGCAACGCTGCTCGAAATCTCCACGCCCCGGTTCATCGGCCCCGGATGCATCACCAGCGCGTCGGGCTTGGCTAGCGCCAGCCGTTCGGACGTCAGGCCGTACAACATATGATATTCGCGCGGGGAGGGGATGAAGGCACCGTCCATCCGTTCGTTCTGAAGCCGCAGCATCATCACCACGTCCGCGCCGTCCAGCCCCGCATCCATGTCGGTAAAGGGCGTCGCGCCCAGCATTTCGACCTCGGCGGGCATCAGCGTGGGTGGCGCGACCGCGCGCACTTGCGCGCCCAGCGCGGCGAGGCACAGCATGTTGGAGCGCGCGACCCGGCTGTGCAGCACGTCGCCGCAGATCGCGACGATCAGCCCCTCGAAGCTCCCCTTGCGCCGCCGGATCGTCAGCGCGTCGAGCAGCGCCTGGGTCGGATGCTGGTGCCAGCCGTCGCCCGCGTTCAGCACCGGACAGTCGACCTTCTCCGCGATCAGCCGCACCGCACCCGACGATCCATGGCGGATGACGATGACATCGGCATACATGGCGTTCAGCGTCATCGCCGTGTCGATCAGCGTCTCGCCCTTCTTCACGCTCGACTGCGCGGCGTGCATGTTGACGACGTCCGCGCCCAGCCGCTTGCCCGCAATCTCGAACGACAACAGGGTGCGCGTGCTATTCTCGAAAAAAGCGTTGATCTGGGTCATGCCCGCCAGCCGGTCGTCATGCTTGCGCGCGCGCCCGCGATTGGCCTGGACCCACCCCTCCGCCTCATCGAGCAGGAAGCGGATTTCCCAGGGCTTCAAATCGGCGATGGTCAGCAGATGCCGGTGCGGAAACAGCGCCCGCCCCACAAGGCCGGTCGGGGAAGGGGCGGTGATCGTTTCGGGCATGAACGCAGGCTTTAGGCGAGGGCAGGGGTGAGGGCAAGCCGGTTGCCCACCGCTTGCCCCTGTCCGTTCAATATCCCGCCAGTTCCTTCGCCGCGAAGCTGCGGATATGCGCGCCGATATCGGCCCGTTCCATCGCCAGCACCAGATTGGCCTCGATATAGCCGCCCTTCGATCCGCAATCGAAACGCCGTCCATCGAAGGTGACGCCGTGGAAGGGTTGGGTGCCGATCATCGCGGCCATCGCGTCGGTCAACTGGATTTCGCCGCCCGCGCCCTCTTCCTGAGTCGCCAATATCTTCATCACCTCTGGCTGCAAGATGTAGCGGCCCGGCAGGATCAGGTTGGACGGCGCGGTCCCCGGTGCGGGCTTTTCGACCAGCCCCTTGACTTGCGTCAACGCGCCATTGCGCTCACCCGGATCGATCACGCCATAGCTGGGCGTCTCCTCCATCGGGATTTCCAGCGCGCAGACCAGGTTGCCGCCGACCTGTTCATAGGCATCGACCATCTGTCGCATGCAGCCACGGCCCGGCGCGCCCTTCATGAACTCGTCGGGCAGCAATATGGCAAAGGGTTCGTCGCCGATGATGTCGCGCGCGACCCAGATGGCGTGGCCCAGCCCCAGCGGCTCCTGCTGGCGCAGGAACACGGCGTTACCGGGGGCGAGTCGGGTGCCTTCCAGCGCCGACAAATCCTTGCCGCGCTCACGCTGGGTCGTTTCCGCCTCGAACGCGATGTCGAAATAATCCTCGATCGCGCCTTTGCCGCGCCCGGTGACGAAGATCATCTGCTCGATCCCCGCCTCGATCGCTTCGTCGACCGCATATTGGATCAACGGCCGGTCGACGACAGGCAGCAATTCCTTGGGGACTGACTTGGTCGCGGGCAGGAAACGGGTGCCAAGACCGGCGACGGGGAAAATGGCCTTGCGGATCGGTTTGCGAGTCATGACGCTCCAGTCGCGAACGATATTGCAGTTGCGAAGGGATTGCGCCTGCCGGGCAAAAGGTCAAGTACACTTAACCAATATTATCACACCTCAAGTAACTGATTGCCGACATTTTCCAGCGCGGCGATTTCACTTTCCAACTGGTCCATCGACACATGCAGCCGATTGTTACGCGTGTCGCGGCAGGCAAAACCGCCCGGCTCCGGCTCGTGAAAGCCGGTGACGATCAACTGGCGAAAACGCTCGATCCGCTGCATGTCGCGCTCGATCGCGGCGATCTCATGCAGGGCGCTGGCATTGCGCCGGTCGCGCATCGCTACCATCGTGCGCAACTCGGTCATCAGCTTGGCCATCGTGGGCCGCGTCCGCGCGCCGACGGTGCGAATATCGCCCATCGCGGTCCGCAGCATCACGATCTTGGCCTCCAGCCGCTGTTCCAACATGCTCCACGCGCAGATCAGGCGTCCGACCCCGCACAGCAGCGCAGCATCTTCCGGCGCATAATCGGCGACGGCTTTCATGGAGATATCATAGGTCATTTGCATTCAGGCGCGCCCCGTGGATTTTTCCGCTTGGACTTCAGTGTCATAGACAGGGCAGCCGCGGCCAGCGCTACGGCGGCAGGCCCTCGCATGGCGCGCACGGGCCAGCGCGTTACGTTCTAAACTTCGGACGAAGCGATCAGGCTTTAACCAATTCGTCGCAACTATCAGAAATCGATGGCGATTCCCTTGCGTTCCCAATCGCCGTAACGGACGGGGCTGAGTTCCTCGTCGATCACCGGCGGCTGGTCGATCGGGTCGGGCTGGGGCACCGGCGGGCTTTTGGACAGATGCGCCGGGGCCTTCACATGGGCGGGTCGCTTGCCTTCATAGGTGCCCATTTTTTGCTCCTGACTCTGTTGCAGGGCTGCCATTTGGGCGTTGCCGATAGCGTGCGCAAGGGCCATCGGGCTAAGCGCTGTTTCCTTGCTGCGCCTTTTCGCCTAGGCGCAGGCCCATGTCCCTGCGCCCCCCACGACCCGATGATGTCCCCGGCCTGCCCGCGCGCCGATCCGCGCTACGGCTGCTCGATGCGGTCTTGCGGCGGGGGGAGCCGCTGGAACTGGCGCTGCACGGCGCGACGCAGGGGCTGGCCGATCGCGCCGACCGGGCGCTGGTCCATGCGATCGCCGCCGAAACGCTGCGGCATCTGCCCGATCTCGACGCGCTGATTGACGGCGCGACCGCCAAGCCCCTGCCTGACGATGCCAAGGCTCGGATGGTGCTGCGGATGGCGCTGGTGCAGGCGCTGGCGCTGGGCACGCCCGCCCATGCCGCGATCGCCACGGCGCTGCCGCTGGTCGATGGCGGACCGCGTAAGCTGGTCCATGGCGTATTCGGCACGGTGTCGCGCGCCAACCCGGCGCTGCCCAATCCGCCGACGCTGCCGATGGGCGTGGCCGAACGCTGGGCCGGGCAATGGGGTGAGGGGATGCCGGAGGCTGCCGCGCGCGCCTTTGCGATCCGCCCGCCGGTCGACGTGTCGCTGCGCGACCCGGTGCAGACCGCGCATTGGGCAGAGGCGCTGGGCGGCGTCAGCCTGGCCCCCGGCCATGTCCGGCTGGGCGAGCATGAGGCGATCACCGACCTGCCCGGTTTCGATGACGGGCAATGGTGGGTGCAGGATCTGGCGGCGTCGATCCCCGCACGGCTGCTCGGCGCGGGAACGGGCCGCACGGTGCTCGACCTGTGCGCCGCGCCGGGTGGCAAGACGATGCAGCTTGCGGCGGCGGGATGGAATGTGGTGGCGGTCGACCAGTCGGCCAAGCGGCTGAAACGGCTCGCCGACAATATGGCGCGTACCGATCTTGTGGCGACCACCATCGCGGCGGACGTGCGGACCTGGGCACCCGATGCCCCCGCCGATGCCGTGCTGCTCGACGCGCCGTGCAGCGCGACCGGCATCTATCGCCGCCACCCCGACGTGCTGCATCGCATCGGCCCGCGCCAGATCGCTGAACTCGCCGAATTGCAGCAGGCATTGCTGGTGCGCGCCGCCCAATGGGTGAAGCCGGGCGGCACGCTGCTCTATGCGACCTGTTCGCTGGAGCGGGCCGAGGGCGAGGATCAGGCGACCCGCTTCCTGTCGGAAAATACGGGTTTCACCGTCGCGCCGCCCACCGCCGCCGAACTGCCGACCGGCATCGTGCCGACCGGCGAAGGGTGGCTGCGCACCCTGCCGGAGACGCTGGCGGACCAGGGCGGGACCGATGGTTTCTTCATAGCCCGCTTTTCACGCGCCTGAACGCATAGAGTCGGTTGCACGGGTCGGTGCGCCCGGTTAAGGCGACGGGTTAATGACCGACCAGATACTGATCTCCCCCTCCATCCTGTCCGCCGACTTCGCCCGTCTAGGCGAAGAGGTGCGCGCGATCGACGAAGCCGGTGCCGACTGGGTGCATGTCGATGTGATGGACGGGCATTTCGTGCCCAACATCACGATTGGCCCCGCCGTCGTGAAGGCACTGCGTCCGCACACCCAAAAGGTGATGGACGTCCATCTGATGATTTCCCCGGTGGACAGTTTTCTGGATGCCTTCGCGGCCGCCGGCGCGGACATATTGACCGTCCATCCCGAAGCCGGGCCGCATATCCACCGCTCCATCCAGCATATCAAGGCGCTGGGGGTGAAGGCGGGCGTGGTGCTCAACCCCGGCACCCCGGCCAAGATGCTCGATTATCTGATCGACGATATCGACCTCATTCTGGTGATGAGCGTCAATCCCGGCTTCGGCGGGCAGAGCTTCATCGAAAGCCAACTCCGCAAGATCGAAGCGTGCCGCAAGATGATCGACAAGAGCGGGCGCGACATCCGCCTGCAAGTGGACGGCGGCATCGACTTCACCACCGCGCCAAAGGCGATCGCGGCGGGCGCGGACGTGCTGGTGGCGGGCACGGCGACCTTCCGGGGCGGGCCTTCCGCCTATGCCGACAATATCGCGAAGCTGCGCGGCGGGTGAACGACCAGCGGCGCATTGCTCCCCATTCCGATGCGCCGGTGGCTGAAACCGACGACGGGATCGAACAGGGCAAGCGGCTCATCCGGGTATCGGATGACAAGGGCCTGTCGCTGGCCCAGCGGATCGCCAACCGCTTCTATCTGCTAAGCTGGCGCACGCCGATCCACGGACGGCACCTCAAGGGCAAATATCCGCTCAAGCTGCTGGCGGTCCCCGATGACGAGATGCCCGGCGACATGCGGGGAGGCCAGGCGATTCGGGCGGGCTATTTCCTGTTCCGGGGTTTGAAGCAGCCGATCGAAACCCTGGATTTCGACAAGCTGGACATGATGCCCGCCTTTGCCGATTATCTGCACAGCTTCGCCTGGCTGCGCGATCTGGCGACGGCCGCAAGCCGCGAACAGGGCGCGCCGATCGCCGAAGAGGTGATGCGCCGCTGGCTGGACGCGCATTCGGATCAGCCGAGCGAAGCGGCCTGGCGCGCGGACAATGCAGGCTGGCGGCTGCTCACCTGGACCGCCTATGCGCCGCTCATCCTGTCGTCGAGCGACCTTGTCTATCGGTCGCTGGTGCTCAACTGCATCGCGCGCACCGCCCGTCACCTCGACAAGACCGCGGAAAAGGCGCCGCAGGGCTTGCCGCGCCTGGTCGCCTGGGGCGGAGTGGTGGCCGCGTCGATGCTGATCCCCGGCGGCGCCGCACGCAAAGTCTATGGCGAAGCGGGCCTGCGCCGGGCGATCGACAGCGCCTTCCATGCCGATGGCGGTGCGATCTCGCGCTCGCCGCTGGCGCAGCTTGAGGGGATCGCGCTGCTGACGATGGTTGCGGCGGTCTATGACGCGCGGCGCGAACCCCAGCCATCTTTCCTGACAGAAGCATTGGCGCGCGCGGTCCCGGCGCTGCTGGGGCTGACCCATGGCGACGGCGGGCTTGGCAGTTGGCAGGGCGCGGGCGCGATCGACCCGGCGCGGGTCGATGCCGTCGTCAAGGCGAGCCGGGTGCGCGCCCGACCGCAGCGGCAGGCGCGAGACTGGGGCTATCAGCGGCTGAGTGCGGGCGCGACCGTGGTGCAGATCGACGCCGCGCCGCCACCCGTCGCGCGGCTGGCCGACGCAGGTTGCGCCTCGACGGGCGGGATAGAGGTTAGCGACGGGCAGCACCGGCTGATCGTCAGTTGCGGCGGCGCGGGCCTTGCCGGCGCGTGGATACCGCGCGAACTGGCGCAGGGCCTGCGGACCACGGCGGCGCACAGCACGCTGGTGCTGGCCGACAATAATTCGACCGCGCTATTGCCGGACGGCACGCTGGGGCGCGGCGTGACCGAAGTGGAACTGAACCGACAGGAACTGGACAATGGCAGTCGGCTGGACCTTAGCCATGACGGCTATGTCCGGCGACTGGGCTATGTCCATCGCCGCCTGATCCTGATGAGCGGCGACGGCAAGGAAATCCGGGGCGAAGACATGCTGACCCCCGCCGCGCGTCGGCGCAAGCCCGTGCGGCTGCCCGTGCAGATCCGCTTCCACCTCGCCCCCGGCGTCGAACCGACACTGACCGCCGATAATCAGGGCGCGTTGATGCGGATCGACCTGGGTGCATTATGGCAATTCCGCACCGGCACGGGAAAGCTGACGATCGAGGAAAGCCTGTGGGTCGATGGCGATGGCCGTCCGCACCCGACGCGGCAACTGGTGGTGACGGCCGAAGCGCTGCCGGGCGGATCAACCATCGGCTGGATATTGAAGCGGGTAGGGTGAGCGATGCGCTCGCCCGACGGGATGGGTACAAGCGGCCTGCGCCACATGAACATATCTGCACCGCGACGAGTCGCTGAGCCTCGATTCGCCTAAATCAGCGCAATAGTATGTTGATTTCATGGATGATGTGCAGTTTTCAACTGTTGGCGAACACATCTATTGACGCCAGACGGGCTTCGGTAGATGTTCGCCGACTATAAACAGTCTTTGCTGACTGAATAAAGCAAAGGGCGCGCACTGCTATTCCGATTCCGACAGGAGGAAGCTATGAGGCGTCGATCCAAATTTCTATTGGCGGGGGGCGGCGTGCTACTCGCTATCCCGCTGGCGATCATGACGGCGGAAACCTTCGCGCCCGCCGCCGATCACCTTGATCCACCCACGCGCACCGATCCCGCTCAGGATACCACGCCCGATGCGCCCGCTGATATCGCGGACGTCTATGCCTGGCACACCGACAGCAAGGTCATCATCGCCATGACCTTTTCCGGCCCCCAGGCCACTACCTTGCCCGCGACCTACGACCGGGACGTCCTCTACACGATCAACATATCGAACGGTCCCGACAAAAGCGTGCCGACGATCCCGGTCAGCATCCGGTTCGGGCGCGACACCGCGGCCAGCGGTACCCAGTTCGGCGTGAAGATTTCCGGTCTGCCGGGCGTTTCGGGCGATCTGGTCGGCCCGGTCGAAACCAACCTGACCAAGGACGGCGTCATCGCCCGCGTCGGCCTGTTCGACGATCCTTTCTTCTTCGATCTTCAGGGTTTCCGCGCCACGACCAGCACGGGTACATTGACCTTCGACAAGAACCGTAATTTCTTCGCGGGCCAGAATCTGACGGCCATCGTGCTGGAAATCCCGCGCGACCGGATCGCCAATGGCTCCAATCGTATCGGCATCTGGGGAACGACCGCCCGTTTTGGAGGACAGCTGTGATGTCTCGCACCTTGCCCCTGATGATGCGCTGCGCATCGCTGATCGTCATCGCCTCGCTGGCCGCCTGTGGCGGTGATGAGGATGATACGCCCCCGGTGGCCACGCCCGCGCCCACCCCGACGCCCGCACCCACGCCAACTCCCACGCCGACGCCGACGCCAACCCCCACATCCTTCAACGTCCAACGCTGCCTGGACCAGACCGTGGGAACCGGCGGGCCGACCGTCACCAGCCTGGTGGTGCCCGACACGCTGACGCTGAACCTGTCCACGGCGGCGGGTTTCCCCAACGGCCGCAAGCTGACGGACCCGGTGATCGACGTGACGCTGGCGGTCATCTTCCTGGACCTGACCAAGCACAGCGCCGCCGCGCTTGCCAACCTGCCGCTCAATCCCGGCGCCAATGACATAGCGTTCCGGCCGGACTTCCCCTATCTGGCGGCAGCGCAGGGATCGCCGCCATTGAGCGGGACGAGCGGCACGACATTCGACTTCCGGACCGACCCCGCCAGCGCCTTTGTCCGGGTCGATCGCATGGGCATGCCGGCCGTCGCGACCGCGCTGGTCGCATCGTCGCGCAAGAGTCCCTATAATGACGGTAATCCATCGGACGATGCCGCGGGCACCTTCATACCCAATCTGAATGCGCAACTGACGACATTGACCAATGCGCTGGCCGATGATCTGACGGGGGCCGGTTTGACGCTTTGCGCCACGCCAAGTTGATCCGGCCGATCGGGCAAAGGGACGAGGCGCGCCGGGCGGCGCGTCTCGCCTGATCTGAAGGAAAGGCCATGGCGGCGGCGATCGTTCAACCGCATATAGTCGGCAAGGTCAGCCTGTATCTGCTTGCGGCCGGACTCGCGGTCGCGGCCATCACCGCGGCGATCGACCGCTTTCATGCCCCTGCGCCGGTCGTCGCGCCGGAAAGAGCGCCGCGCTTCGGCTATGGTCCCAAAAGCTTCGACGCGGCCCTCGCCGCCACCGCCGGACCGATCGCACTGGGCGAGGAGCGTATCGCGCGCGCGCCCGATCAATGGGCCTATCAGGAAAGCTATGCGCGTGCCCTGATGGGCCGCGCCCGCCTGACAGGATCGTTCGACGATCTGGCGGCGGCGCGCGCGGCGCTGTCGCGCGGGCTGTCGGACGCGCCCTATGGGGCCGGTCCCCTGCTGACGGACGCCGTCAACAATATGAGCATCCACCGCCTTGCCCCGGTCCCCCGGACGCTCGCGCTGCTGGACGGCGCCGCCGTTCCCGCCGACCGGGGCGATCGGGCGGAAGCGCTGGCGATCCGCGGCGACGTCTATTTCTATTCCGGCGCCTATGCCGCCGCGCTGCGCACCTATCGTGACGCGGCGCGGCTGGACAATGGTCCCGGCATCGCCGTGCGGCTGGCCAATTACGCCAAGAAGATGGGGCGATCTGACGAAGCGATCCGCCAGATCGACTACGCCATGGCCAGCGTTGCGACGCCCACGCGCCAATTTTACGCGACCCGAATGCTGCAAAAGGGCCTCATCGAACTGGATCGCGGCAATTGGGATGCGGCCTCGCGGATTTTCGCGCAAGCCGATGCGGCGTTCCCCGGTTACTGGCTCATCAGGGCGCACAGGGCGCAGATGAAGGCGCTCGGCGGCGATCTTGAAGGGGCCGCACGCCAATATCGCGCCATCCTTGCCGGCGCGGGCGACGACATCGCCATGCCCGAAGTGATGGACGCGCTGGCCTCGCTCTACAGGGCCAGCGGCGACGCGAAGAACAGCCGCTACTGGGCCGCGCGGGCGGGGGGCATCTGGACGCGACGCCTGACGCAGCTACCGCAGGCGGCCTATGGTCATGCGCTGGAGCATGAACTCGTCCTGGGCAGTCCCGCGCGGGCGCTGGACCTTGCGCGACTCAACCTGTCAGCCCGGCCCTATGGCGATTCCAGCATCATGCTGGCGATGGCCCTGCTGGCGAACGGGCCACCGCAGGACGCGGTGCGGACCCTGACCGCGTTGGAACGGACCGGCTGGCGCACCGCGCAGCAATATGTGGTGCTGGCCGAAGCATCGGCGATCCTGGGCCAAACGCAAGCCAGCGAACGCGCCCGCGCGCAGGCGCTCGCGCTCAATCCGCGCGCCTTCGACCCGGCCGGTTCGCTCATCTGGTTCGGCAACCATTGATGCCCTGGATCGTGCGCCTGTTGCTGGCAAGCCTGTTCCTGCTGCTGCCGACGCTTCCGGCCAGGGCGCACCTCACCCCCAATTCGCAAGTGCAGTTCGACTTCGGCCGGCATGAAGTGCTGGCCGAAATCATCATCCCGCTGGGCGAATATGCCTATGCGACCGGCAACCCGACCGGCAACGACCCGGCCTCGCTCCAGCGTGCCGTGGCATTTTTGAGTGGGGCCATCCATGTGACCGCGCCGCGCGGCACGGCCTGGACGATGACGGTCGATCGGGTCGAATTCGTGCAGATCGCCGGGCCGCCGGACCTGCATGCCATCGTGCGTCTGACCCCGCCCGCAGGCGCATCCACCCGACAATTCTCGATAAACTGGCAGGCCGTTATCGACCGGGTGCCCGGCCATTTCGTCCTGTTCATCGCGCGGAATGATTTTTCCGCTGGCATGCTCCAGGACGGTCGCCAGATATTGGGCGCATTGCAGGGGGATCGCCGGTCCCTGGCGGTCGATCGGAGCAGCGCCAGCCTCACCAGCGGCTTTTGGGCGGCCGTCCGGCTGGGCATGCACCATATCGCGGAGGGGCACGATCATCTGCTGTTCCTGATCGCCCTGCTCCTGCCCGCGCCGCTGCTTGCGGACGGGCGGCGCTGGGGAAAGATCAGGCCAACCCGGTCCACGCTCTGGCATCTGGCGGAGATCGTGACCGCCTTCACCATCGGCCACAGCCTGACGCTGATCGGGGCCGCGCTGTTCGACTGGCGGCTGCCCGCGCAACCGGTCGAAATATTGATCGCGCTGTCCATCCTCATCTCGGCGTTGCATGCCCTGCGACCGTTGTTCCCCAACCGCGAAGCACGCATCGCCGGGGGCTTCGGCCTGGTGCATGGCCTCGCCTTCGCCACCACGGTCAGTCATTTCGGGCTGGGCGCGGAGGAAAAGGCGCTCGCCATATTGGGGTTCAACATCGGCATCGAACTGGTCCAGCTTGCCGTGGTGCTCGCCGTCGTGCCCGCGCTGCTGCTGCTGGTGCGGACGCCCTATTATGGCATCGTGCGCAGCCTTGGCGGCGGATTTGCCGCCCTTGCCGCGCTGGCATGGCTGGTCGAACGGATCATGGAGGATAGCAACCCCGTCAGCCGGGCGTTCGACGCCATGCTGGGTTATGCGCCATGGCTGGTCGGCGTTCTGACCCTGCTGGGCCTGCTGCTCCACGCCCGCGCCCGATTCAGGTCGCCGCCGATCGCCGGGCAGCCCGCTTCAGACGCCTGACCAAAGCTCAGCCCGCGCGTTTCAGCGCCTCCGCCAGCGACACGGTCGCACTTCCCCGCCGCGCCGGTCCGGCCTGGCTCGGATCGGGCTTCCACCCGCTCAGATAGATGATCGCCATCGTCTCTGCCGTCTTGCCGTCCGCATCCGCCGCCGCTGCGAAATGCGCCGCCGCTTGCCCCAGCGCCGCGCGCGCCAGCATTGGCGGGCGCGACGCCAGGGCGTTGCCCGCGCCCATGCCGCGCAGATCGTCCATCAGCCCGAACAGACTGGCATAGCGGATCGTCAGCGTCTCGCCATCGGCCACCGGCATCGCAAAGCCAGCGCGCGCCAGCAGGTCGCCCGCCGCGCGCACATCGACCTGCGGGTGGATATGCTGGCCCGGCCGGTCGCCTTCGCCCGCCATCAGCGCCGCGCGCAGCCGGGGGAGCGATCCCGCCCCCGCGAACGCCGCCAGCAGCAGCCCGTCGGGCCGCAATATCCGCCGCATCAGGATCAGCGCGCCCGGCAGGTCGTTGACGCTGTCGAGCGTCCCGCACGCCAGCACCAGATCGAAACTGTCGTCGGCAAAGGGCAGGGCATCCTCGTCCGCCTGCACCCCCTTATTGGCGCGCGCATTGGCAAGCCCCGGATCGACGCAGGTCACGCGCTTGCCCATCGCCTCCAGCCGCGCCCTGGCGCTGCCATCGGGGCACCCCACCACCAGCACGTCGCCAAGATCGCGTTTCACGTCCGCCAGCCGGTCGAGCAGTTCGTCCAGCATCGCATGATAGAAGAACGCATGATTGGAAAAGCGCGCCGCTGCCCGGTCGCGGCGCAGCGCCCGCAGCGCGGGATCGAAAATGGCGGGGGCGTCCATCGGCGGCCTTGTGCATCGCGCGCGAAGCAAGGACAAGCGTGCAGTGCAACCTTTCTCCTCCCTGTTGCGCGCCGCGACGCGCCCGGCGCTCGACTATGCGCTCCCGCCGCGCTGCCCCGGCTGCGGCGTCGTCGTTCAGGCCGATCATGGCTTTTGCCTGTCCTGCTGGACGAGCATGCGTTTCCTGGGCGATCCCTGCTGCGCGCGGTGCGGCCTGCCCTTCGATCATGACCGGGGTGCCGACGCGCTATGCGGTCCCTGCATCGCCGATCCGCCGCCCTTCGACAGCGCCCGCGCCGTCCTTGCCTATGGCGATGTCGCGCGCACCGTCGCGTTGCGCCTCAAATATGGCCGCCGCATCGGCCTGGCGCGCTTGATCGCCACGCATATGGCGCGCCATGTGCCTGCCGAACATCGCGAAGCCATGATGATCGTTCCGGTCCCGCTCCATCACTGGCGGCTCTGGTGGCGCGGCTTCAACCAGTCGGCGCTCATCGCCGATCATCTTGCCCGCCTCACCGGCATCGCGCTCGACAAGCAGATTCTCCTGCGCACCCGCCGCACCCGGCCGCTGCGCGGCATGCACCCTGGCGAACGGGCGCGCGCGGTCAAGGGCGCGTTCGCTCTGGCGGACGGCACGGAGATAAAGGGCCGCGCCATCCTGCTGATCGACGATGTCCATACCAGCGGCGCAACGGCGGCCGCGTGCACCCGCACGCTCCGGCGCGGCGGCGCGGCGTCGGTTCATCTGCTATGCTGGGCGCGCGCGCTGCCGGATCGCGCGCACGACGCCGATTGACAAATGCCGCCCGCTCCCCAACTTCTGTGGATCAGGAGTATCATGATGGCGAAGGTCGAAATCTATACCAAGGCGTTTTGCGGCTATTGCGCCCGCGCCAAGGCGCTGCTCGATGCCAAGGGTGTCGCTTTCCAGGAAACCGATATTTCCATGGGCGGCCCGAAGCGTGACGAGATGCTGGGCCGCTCCAATGGCGGAACCACCGTGCCGCAAATCTTCATCGACGGCCAGCATATCGGCGGCAGCGACGCGCTGTCGGCGCTCGATCGCCAGGGCAAGCTCGACGCACTGCTCGGCGTCTGATCGCCCCCATGCGCACCGCCATTTTCCAGATGACCAGCGGCATCGGCCCGCAGGCGAACGGCGCGGCCATCGCCCAAGCCGTCGCGCGGGCGAAGGGGGAGGGGGCGGACATGCTCTTCACCCCCGAAATGGCGGGCTATCTCGACCGGGATCGCGCCCGCGCCGTCGCCACGCTCTGCAATGAAGCGGATGATCCGGTACTGGCGCAGGTCCGGGAGGCTGCCGCGAAAGCGGGCCTGTGGGTCCATCTCGGATCGCTCGCCTTCAAGGATGAGCGCAGCGACGGGCGCTGGGCCAACCGCAGCCTGATGATCGACGACAGCGGCGCGATCCGCGCGCGCTACGACAAGATCCACCTGTTCGACGTCGATCTCGCTACCGGCGAAAGCTGGCGCGAATCCGCGGTCTATGGCCCTGGCGATCGGGTGGTGGCGCTCGACACCCCCTGGGCGCGGATCGGCTTTTCGGTCTGCTACGACATGCGTTTCCCCGACCTTTACCGTGCGCTTACCAATGCCGGCGCGACCGTGCTGCTCGTCCCTGCCGCCTTCACCGTGCCGACCGGCATGGCGCATTGGCACATATTGTTGCGCGCGCGCGCGATCGAGGCCGGGGCCTTCGTCATCGCCGCCGCGCAGGTCGGCAGCCATGCCGACGGGCGCCAGACGTTCGGCCACAGCCTCATCGTCGATCCCTGGGGGGAAGTGCTGCTCGACATGGGGCTGGAACAGGGCATCGCCTATGCGGACATCGACCTTAAGCGGATCGACGACGTGCGCGGCCGCGTCCCCGCCATCGCCAACCGGCGCGTCCTGCCCGATGCGGTCGACATCGCATGATCGTCTTCGACCTGAAATGCGATGCCGCGTCGCACATCTTTGAAATCTGGTTCGGCTCCACCAAGGATTATGAGGATCAAAAGGCGCGCGGCCTGATCGCCTGCCCCTATTGCGGCGACACGCGCATCGAAAAAGCGATCATGGCCCCGGCGATCGGCCAAAAATCCAACAAATCCAACAGCGCACCGGTCAGCGCGGCGTCAGCAGATACAGACACGATACGCGCGATGATGCAGAAGATCGCCCAGGCACAGGACAAGGCACTGGAAAATTCCACCTGGGTCGGTCGCGGCTTCGCCGATCAGGCGCGTGCGATGCACTATGGCGAACAGGATCATCAAAGCATCCACGGCGAAGTCGCCCCCGCCGAAGCCCGCGCCCTGATCGACGAAGGCGTCCCCGTCGCGCCCCTGCCGCTCCCGGTCATCCCGCCCGAAGCGAAGAATTGACCGCCGCCCCCACCCATAATAGAGCGGCCCCTGCGTGCACCCGTAGCTCAGCCGGATAGAGCATCAGATTCCTAATCTGAGGGCCATGGGTTCGAATCCCGTCGGGTGCACCACCGTCCCGATAGTCGGGCACTGATCGGTTCGCCGTAAACCGACGGCGCCGTGCACTTGGCGCTACAGCCACTTCACCTTCTTGAACCGGACATAGAACGCCGTGCAGGCGACCAGGATCACGCCCAACACCACGAAATAGCCGTAGCGGGTCGACAATTCGGGCATATGCTCGAAATTCATGCCGTATATGCCCGCGATCGCGGTCGGCACGGCCAGGATCGCGGCCCATGCCGCCAACTGGCGGGTGATCACGCCGGTCCGCTGCTGTTCCAGCAGATTGCTGAACTCGAAGACCGACGTCAGGATTTCGCGCAGGTCGGCCACCATCGTCTGGACCCGGTGGACATGGTCGCGCACGTCGCTGAAATAGGGCCGCGCGTCGCGATCGATGCAGGGCAGGTCGATCTTCACGAACTTGGTCGCGACCTCGTACATCGGTTCCAATATCCGCTGGAACCGGATCAACTGTCGCCGCAGGTTGAAGATGCGCGTTATCTCATCGCGGCCCAGGAAGCTGTCGATCGTGCGCTGCTCCATCGCCAGCACCTCTTCCTCGATCCCCTCGACGATCGGCAGATAGCCATCGACGATGAAATCCAGAATGGCGTGCAGGATATAATCGACGCCGTGGACGAGCTGGGTCGGCACCGCTTCCAGATCATGCCGCAACATGCTGTGCGCACGCGCGGAGCCGTGGCGCACGCTGATGATATGGCTATGGCCCACGAAGATCGCCGTCTCGCCATAGCCGATCAGTTCACCTTCGATATGCGCGGTGCGTGCGACCACGAACAACTGGTCGCCATAGATATCAATCTTGGGCAACTGGTCGGCCTTCAGCGCATCCTCGATAGCCAGCGGATGCAGATGATAGGTCTGCTGGAGGGTGCGTAATTCCTGCTGGGTCGGGTCGGCGATGCCGATCCAGATGAATTCGGACTTGTCGGCCGCGCAATCCACCTTCTCGCTGATATCGACTTCGCGCACGCGCTGGCCGTTGCGGTACAGATAGGCGGCGATGACGGTCATAGGAGTCCCTGCATCACCGCCGCGTGTCGCCCTTATTTAGGCGACAGCACCATCAGCATCTGGCGGCCTTCCATGCGCGGATAGGCTTCGACCTTCGCGACTTCGGCGACATTTTCCGCCACCCGCTGCAACAGCGCCATGCCGAGTTGCTGGTGGCTCAATTCGCGGCCACGGAAACGCAGGGTGATCTTCACCTTGTCGCCGTCGCCGATGAAGTCATGGACCTTCTTCATCTTCGTATCATAATCATGATCGTCGATGTTCGGACGCATCTTG
>CAZLSU010000042.1:0-24570 GCA_964562225.1 uncultured Sphingobium sp. | reverse complement strand
GCGTGGTGACGACCTCAGATTTCTGATTACGATCCATGCCATTCTCCACTTCATCCCCGCCGGACCATTCCGACGGGAAAAACCCGCACGACGGCGAACCGTCTGGCGGGGTATAGTCCGAGGGGAGAGATCGACTGGCCGCTGTCAAAAGAGAACAGGGCAGACCCGGACAGGGCAAGGCGCCCGGCCGGTAAAGAACTTTTCCCCGTCTAGGCTGGACATTAAGAGGGGCAAATCCCCCTCACCAACTGTCTCGGACGGTGGACCCAAAAGGGTCCGGTGGCGGGCCGTTAGCGGATTTGGAGCGGAATGTCACGCGGTTTTGTCCCGTCACGGACGGTAAAAGGGTTCACAGGCGATGCCGTCATGGTCGCCGTCCATGTGAGGACCATAGCCCGGCTGACCCTGATAGAGGGGCGCGGCGCCCGCCGCCCTTGCTGCGCCGCAATTGGGGTAGGACCAGGAGGAGTCACTAACGGTTGGGGCGGGGCGGGCCGTTGATGCGAGGGCGGAAGGCGATCCACCCGGTTGCGCGGCATCCAGTTCGGCGGCGCTCATCGGGCGGGGGTAGCGTACAGGTGTTGATGTTTCGACCTGGGGCATGCCCGTTTCGACGTCCGCAATAATGGTAGTGGGTTCCTTTGCGCGAGGGCCGGCAGCCCAATAGCCAGCACCCATCATGGCAGGAATCCCAATGGTGAGCGCCAGACGTCTGGCAAGCGCGATATGCTGCTGCTTCTGTTGTCGGCGGGCATAATGCGCGCCGAGGGTGACGGGCACCGCTCGGAATGGCTTTTTGAACGACATGGGCAACGCATAGAGCTTCATGGTAAAAACTCCGTTGCCACCAAACATGGTTCCATTGCGCGCGCCGCTTGGCCGCCCTAGATGCTACCCCATGATCCTGCCGCGCATCCTTCCATCGCTCGCTCTGCTGCTGTCCGGTTGTGCCGGGGGGCAGGCGAGTTATCCTTCGTTGGCGCGCAGGCCGATCGAGAGTGCGCCGGTCGCGCAGCCCGCGCCGCCGACCCCGGTGGCCGCGCCCGATCCCGCGCTCGACGCGCAGGTGGCCAAGCTGGCGGGCCAGGCGCAGGCGGGGCAGAGCGCATTCGATGCGCGTTATGCGGCGGCCGACAAACTTGCCGGTGCGGCGTCGGGTGCGGCGGTGTCGAGCGAGGCATGGGTTGCCGCGCAGCAGGCGATCAGTGCGCTGGAATCGGCGCGCAACGAAAGCGTGTCCGCGCTTGCCAGTCTGGATACGCTATATGTCGAGCGCAACGATCTGATCGCCGATGGCAAGGTGCAGGGTGGCGCGGAGACCATTGATGGGGCGCGGGCGGCGGCGCTGGCGATGGTGGACGATCAGAATGACCGGATTGATGGGTTGAAGGGGCGGCTGGCGCAGCCTTAAAGTTGGCGTTCCCCGGCGAAGGCCGGGGTCCAGTCCCACGGCCTGATCTGGACCCCGGCCTTCGCCGGGGAACTCAGCTCCCGAACGCCGCCTTCACCGCGCCCTTATGGGCTTTCCCATTATGCACATAATGATCCACCCCCTCGCGCATGTCGATCAGGGCGGCGTCGGGCAGGTCGCGCATATATTTGGCGGGGCGGCCGGTCCATAGCTGGCGGTGGGGGATGGTCTTGTTGGGGGACAGCAGCGCGCCTGCCGCGAGCATGGCGTCGCTCTCTACCGTGCAGCCGCTCATGACGATGGCGCCCAGGCCCACAAAGGCGCGGTCGTGCAGGACGCAGCCGTGGATCATCGCCAGATGGCCGATCAGCACGTCGTCGCCGATGATCGTGGGCCAGCCTTCGAGCGGGGCGGTCGTGCCGTCGCCGGGACTGTCGCAATGGACGATGGTGCCGTCCTGAATGTTGGTACGCGCGCCGATGACGATGCGGTTCACGTCGGCGCGGATCACGCAATTATACCAGATGCTGGCATCTTCGCCGATCGTCACGTCGCCGATGATGCGGCTCCCCGGTGCGATGAAGGCGCTGGGGTGGATGACGGGGGATTTGCCATTGAGGGGCAGGATGGTGGCGTCGGGATGATTGCTCATAGGGGGGCCTCCTAATATTTGAGGATCGGCAGGATGCTGCCATAATCGTCGGTCCAGGGGCGGAAGCCCTTGCGGGTTTCCAGGTCGCGCCAGGTCTGCCTGCCGCTCAATGCCTCCAGCCGTTCAAGTTGCGCCGGGTCGCGGGCCAGCGCGATCCACATGGAGGCGGCATAATGGCGATGATCGTCGCGGCGATCGGGCTTGAAATGGCGCATCCGGGCGGTCCAGCCATCGGCGCGGGCGGCGGCGGACAGGACGGGTTGCAGATCCATGAAGCGGTTGGAGATGTGGATGAGCAGGATGCCCTTGGGCTGGAGCGTGCGGCCGTAGAGCATAATCGCTTCGCGCGTCAGCAGGTGCATCGGGATCGCGTCGGAGGAGAAGGCGTCGATCACCAATATGTCGGCGCTGGTGCGGGGTTCGCGCGCCAGCATGATGCGCGCGTCGCCCACGATAATGTCGGCGCGGGGCATGCAGCGGGAGAGGAAGGTGAAGGCGGCGGGATTACGCGCGATGCCGACCATCGCCGGGTCGATCTCATGGAAGCGCCATGTCTGGCCCGGCTGGGCATAACAGGCAAGCGTGCCTGCGCCCAGGCCGACCACGCCGATCCGAGCCTTCGCGCCGAACAAAGCGGGGGCATTGCGCAGCGCCAGACCGACGCCCGCATTGGGCGCGTAATAGCTGGTCGGGTCGCGCTCCATGCCCTTTTGCCGGTTCTGGATGCCGTGGACGGTGGTGCCATGGACCAGCACACGCTGGGCCGCGCCATTGTCGCGCACCTGATAGACGCCGAAATAGCTGCGGGTCAGCGCGCCGGGCGAGAGCGAGAGCGCGAGCTTGCCCCAGCCGCCGGTGCACAGCATCAGATAGACGAGCATCGCGGTGAACAGCAGGCGATGGCCGATGGCGATGAGCGCCATCAGGAGGATGAGGATGAAGCAGATCGCTTTGGTTGCGTCCGATTTAAGGTCGGGCATCAGCACGCCTGCGCCGACCAGCGAGAAGAGGAAACCGGCGACGATCAGCGTGGCGGCGGCGGGCGCGGCCATATAAGCGGATTTCCACAGCCGGTCGGCCCAGCCGAACAGCGGCGCGCGGACGAGCAGCAGCCCCGCCAGCGCGATCAGCAGCGGATGTTCATAGGTCCAGTCGAAGACCAGCGGCGCGAGCAGCGCGCAGAACAGGCCGCCGAGCATGCCGCCGATCGACATGGCGAGGTAGAAGCGGGTCAGATGTTCGGGCGCGGGGCGCAGGTCGTACATCCGCCCGTGCAGCGCCACCGCGACGACGAACAGCACCAGCAGCGTCGCGGCGGCGACCAGCACGGGATAGCCGGTCGAGTCGAAGGCGGTGCAGGCACCGATCAGCAGGAACAGCGGTGCGATGGCGGTCAGCAGCCGTGCGAGCGAGCGTCCTTCGGAGAAGGCGACGCTGAAGCTCAGGAGATAGACGCCGAGCGGCATGACCCAGAGCAGCGGCATGGCGACGATGTCGGTGGTGAGGTGCAGGCTGGTCGAGAGCATCAGGCCCGAGGGGACCGCCGCCAGCATGATCCAGAGCGCGGTGATGCGCCAGGTCGGTTTGGGTTCGGTTTCGACGATATGCTCGGTTTGCGCCTCACCCGTGGGCAGGCTGCGCGCACAATGATTGACCAGGAAGAACAGCGCGGCATAGGCGAGCGACCACATTATGCTCTGCGCACGCAACGGCATGAAGGGTTCGACCAGCAACGGATAGGCGATCAGCCCGGCGAAGCTGCCCAGATTGGACGCGGCATAGAGCGGATAGGGGTCTTGCCCGCCCGACACAGTGAACCAGCGCTGGAGCAAAGGCGCCTGCGCCGCGACGACGAAGAAAAGCGGGCCGATCGATCCGCCGAGCAGCCACAGCACCCAGAGCACGGGGTTGATATCGTCAGGCGGATTGCCCGCGAACAGGCCGATCGGCAGCATCGCGGCGGCGGCCAGGAACAGCAGGAGATGGACGGTCGCCTGTCGCCGTGGGGCAAGGCGACCGAGCAGATGCGCATAGGCATAGCCCGCGAGCAGCAGCGCCTGATAGACGAGCATCGCCGAGTTCCACACCGACGGCGCGCCGCCGAGCCGGGGCAGCGCCATGCGCGCGACCATCGGCTGGACCAGGAACAGCAGGAACGACCCCGCGCAGATCGCCGCGACGAAGCGGCTGCGCGTGCCCGTCAGGATCAACGGGCGAGCAGTCGCGCGGCGTGGAGCGCATGATAGGTAAGGACGCCCGAGCAGCCCGCCCGCTTGAACGCCATCAGCGTTTCGAGGATCAGCGCGTCGCGATCCCCCGCGCCCGCGGCGGCGGCATGTTCGATCATCGCATATTCGCCCGACACCTGATAGGCGAAGACCGGCACGGCGAACTTGTCCTTCACGCGGCGCACGATATCGAGATAGGGCAGGCCGGGCTTGACCATGACGCTGTCCGCGCCTTCGGCGATGTCCAGCGCGACCTCGCGCAGCGCTTCATCGCCATTGGCGGGGTCCATCTGATAATTTTTCTTGTCGCCCTTGAGCAACCCGCGTGATCCCACCGCATCACGGAACGGGCCGTAGAAGGCGCTGGCATATTTGGCGGCATAGGCCATGATCTGGACATTGGCGTGGCCGTTTTCCTCCAGCGCCTCACGGATCGCGCCGACGCGGCCGTCCATCATGTCGCTGGGCGCGATTATGTCCGCACCTGCCGCCGCCTGATTGAGCGACTGGCCGATCAGCACATCAATCGTCGCGTCGTTGACGACATAGCCGGTCGGGTCGAGCAGCCCGTCCTGGCCGTGCGCGGTATAGGGGTCGAGAGCGACGTCGGTGAGGATGCCGATGTCGGGCACCGCATCCTTGATCGCGCGGATGGCGCGGCACATCAGATTGTCGGGGTTTAGCGCTTCCGCGCCGTCGTCGCTGCGGCGTTCCGCCTGCGTATTGGGGAAGAGGGCGAGGCAGGGGATGCCCGCGTCGCGCGCTTCTTTTGCGCGAGCGACGATCAGGTCGACCGACCAGCGCGAGACGCCGGGCAATGCCGCGATCGGTTCCTCGACGGCGGTGCCCTCGGTCACGAACAGCGGCCAGAGGAAATCGGCGGGAGACAGGCGGTTTTCCGCGTGCATGGCGCGGCTCCACGCAGCGGCGCGGGTGCGGCGCATGCGGAGCGCTGGATAGGAGGCTTGGTTCATGGCTGCGATGTAGGCGCAGCGACGCGGGGGATCAAGAATCCTTGGCGGTCAGCCGCTCAAGCCAGGCGCGCGCCTGCTTGGGTTCGCCCACGGCGGTCGACTTGACCGGCCCGCGCGAGGCGAGGAATTCGGCGTGGAGCGCGAACGGGTCCATGAACAGCGTCTCGCGAATCGCGTCGATTTCTTCGCCAAGCTCGGTGAGCGCCGCCACGGTCGGGGCGGCGGCGGCTTCGATCTGGCGGTCCTTCTGGTGGCCGAACAGACCCCATTTGCCCGCCGCGGTCACGCGGAGCGCGGCGATCAGCGCCTCGCGATAATCCTCTTCCAGGATCGCGCGCTGCGCATCCAGTCGTTCCAGTCGGTCCGCGCGTGCCATCAATATTCCATTCCTGCGACCAGCCCGTCGATCGCGCCTTGCAGGATATAGCTTGCCGCCATCTTGTCGACCAGCAGGTCGCGGCGGGCACGGCTGGCGTCGGCTTCTATCAGGGTGCGGGTGACGGCCTGGGTCGACCAGCGTTCGTCCCAGAGCAGCACGGGCAGGCCGAGGTCGGCCAGGTTGCGGGCAAAGGCGCGCGAGGACTGGCTGCGCGGGCTTTCGCTGCCATCGAGGTTGAGCGGCAGGCCGACGACGATGCCCCGGACCTGCTGCTGCGCGATGAAATCGGCGAGTGTCGCCTTGTCCTTGGTGAATTTGCCCCGGTTGATCGTATGGGCGGGGCTGGAGATCGCCCAGCGCGCGTCGCACAGCGCAAGGCCGATCGTCTTGGTCCCCACGTCGAGGCCGATCAGCCGCCCGCCTTCGGGCAGCAAGGCCCGGAACGCCGCCCGATCGGCGGTCACCAACGTCATGACTTCAGGAACGCCGCCAGCCGCTGGCGCGCGTCCTGCCGCACATTGGCCCAGAACAGGCTATAGTCATAGACATGATAATTATTGCCCGGCAGCGTGTATGGACCCATGTCCACCGGATCGCCGATCATCAATACGCCGCTGGTGTCGCAGCGCGCGGGGACGACGCCGGGCAGCAGGCGGGTCGGTTTGGCGGAATCGCGGCTGTCCAGCGTGCCCAGATTGGCGCTCGCTTTGGCCGCGCCGTTGAACGCTCCGGTTATCGGATTGGTGCACAGCATATGCGTGCCCTTGCGCGGGCGACCGGTATAGCCCGTCTCACGCTCGAACGTTTCGACCACCGGGGCGGGATCGGCCGGTTCGGCATAGCTTTGCCAACTGACGATGCAGTGCGACTGGTTACGGCCAGCGCAGGCGGGCAGGCCGAGCGCGGGGAGATCGGCCTCCACCGAAACGGGCCATCCGACCGCATAGGCGGCCGCGATCCGCGACTCCACCGGCTTGCCCGCCACCTGTTCGCGCAGCAGTTGCAACAGGTGCCGCGATCCCTGGCTGTGGGCGGCGAGGATGAGCGGGCCGGTGGGGTTGGCTTTGAGGAAAGCGGCGAAAGCCTGCGCCACGTCATGATAGGCGGCGTCCAATGCCTTGCCGCCTTCCGGCCCGCTGGTCATGAACGCACCGTAATTGGCCTGGCGATAACGCGGCACCCAGATGTCGCCGGCCGCGCTGAAGGCGCTCGCCTGTCCCCGGACCAGCCGCAATGCCGTGGCGTTGGCGTCCTTGTCGTCCAGCGGCGCGTTCCAGTGCGCATTCCCCAGCGTGGTGATGTAGGATGTCGGGTGGATGAAGAAGACGGCCGCTTTCTGTGGCGTGGACGCGGGCTTCGTCCCTTCGGGCAGCCACAGCGCGGGGTTGTCCTTCACGATGTCGGGGCGCGCGATCCACATCTTTGCGTCGTCATAGGCATTGGCGGGGAGGGGGGAGAGTGCTGCGAACGGCTCGTGCGGCACCATCACCACGCGCATCAGTTGCGTGCCCCAGATGCGGTAGGCGAGCAGCGCCGCGATCACCAGCACCACCAGCGCGGCGACGATGTAGAGGAATTTGCGGGCCACGTTACGTCTCCGGTCGGGGCGGGGAATGCGCCCCCGTGTCGTGGCGACTGTCTGGCGCAATGGGATAAGGTGCGCAAGATGCCCAGACGCACAGGCAAAGGCTTGAAGCGGCGATACGCGGGTGCTAGCGGCTCATCCCATGTCGATAGACCTTAAGACCGTGAAAAAGATCGCCAGCCTCGCGCGGATTTCCGTGAGCGAGGCGGAGGCGGAGGCGATGGTGCCGGAACTCAACAACATCCTTGGCTGGGTGGAGCAACTGGGCGAGGTGGACGTGAGCGGCGTGGAGCCGATGACCGCCGTCATCCCCAACCATCTGCGCCTGCGCGACGATGTCGTCACCGACGGCAATGTGCGCGACAAGGTGCTGGCCAATGCTCCACAGGCGGAACATGGCTTTTTTGCCGTGCCCAAGGTGATCGAATAATGACTGATCTTACAGACCTGACCGTCGCCGAAATCCGCGACGGTTTCCGCGCAGGCGATTTTTCCGCGCGCGACGTGGCGGAGGGTTTCAACGCCAATGTCGCGGCTGCCAAGGCATTGAACGCCTTCATCGTCGAGACGCCGGAAAAGGCGCTGGCCGCGGCCGACGCCGCAGATGCGGCGCGCGTGGCGGGCGACCTGAAGCCCTTGTCGGGCGTGCCGATCGGCATGAAGGACTTGTTCTGCACCGAAGGGACGCAGACCACCGCCGCGTCGCACATGCTGGAGGGGTTTATCCCCACCTACGAATCGACCGTGTCGGCCAAGCTGTGGGCGGCGGGTGCGGGGATGCTGGGCAAGCTCAACCTCGACCAGTTCGCGATGGGATCGTCCAATGAGACCAGCTATTTCGGCAATGTGATCAGCCCATGGAAACGCAACGATGGCGGTAACGCCGCGCTCGCGCCGGGCGGTTCTTCGGGCGGCAGCGCGTCGGCGATTTCCGCGCGGCTGTGCCCGGCGGCGACCGGCACCGATACTGGCGGGTCGATCCGCCAGCCCGCCGCGTTCGTGGGCATTTCGGGCATCAAGCCGACCTATGGCCGTTGCTCGCGTTGGGGCGTGGTCGCCTTTGCGTCCTCGCTCGACCAGGCCGGGCCGATGGCGCGCACGGTGCGCGACAATGCGATCCTGCTGGAGGCGATGTCGGGTTTCGACCCCAAGGACGCGACCTCGCTCGACCTGGCCGTGCCACAGTGGGAGGCGGCATTGTCCGGCGACCTGACGGGCAAGACGATCGGCATTCCCAAGGAATATCGGGTCGATGGCATGCCCGCCGAGATCGACGCGCTGTGGGAAAAGGGCATCGCCTATCTGAAGGACGCGGGCGCCAAGGTGGTCGAAGTGTCGCTGCCGCACACCAGATATGCGCTGCCGACCTATTATATCATCGCGCCGGCCGAAGCCTCCTCCAACCTCGCCCGTTATGACGGCGTGCGTTATGGCCAGCGCGACCTGCCCGATGGCGCGGGGTTGCAGGACATGTATGCCGCGACGCGCGCCGCCGGGTTCGGGCCGGAGGTCAAGCGCCGCATCCTGATCGGCACCTATGTGCTGAGCGCCGGTTTCTATGACGCTTATTATACGCAGGCGCAGAAGGTTCGGGCGCTGATCGCGCGCGATTTCGATCTGGCGTTTGAGACATGCGACCTGCTGCTGACCCCGACCGCGCCGTCGGCGGCGTTCGCGCTGGGTGAGAAGCAGGCCGATCCGCTGGCGATGTATTTGAACGATGTGTTCACCGTGCCTGCGTCGCTGGCTGGGTTGCCCGCCATGTCGGTGCCGGGCGGGCTGGATGCGCAGGGCCTGCCGCTGGGGTTGCAGATCATCGGCCGGGCGCTGGACGAGCAGGGCGTGCTGAATGCGGGGCTGGCGATCGAGGAGCGCGCCGGGTTCGTGGCGCGGCCGGGGAAGTGGTGGTGATCGTCTGGACAGTATTACCGTATTTTGGTAATACCTTACCATGAGCTATCACAGCAATATGACATCCAAGGGCCAGGTCACGGTGCCCAAGGATATCCGCACGGCGCTCGGCCTGGAGCCGGGCAAGCCGGTGACGTTCGAGATGGATGGCGACGGCAACGCGCGCATCCTGCGGGTGGATGCCGACGCGGACAAGGCGCGCAAGGATGCCGACTTCCGGGAGCGGATGCGTAAAGCCAGTGAGATATTCAAGGCTGGCGATGCTTTTCCAGGCATGTCGACCGATGAATTTATGGCGATGATCCGAGAGCCGTTCCATCCGTTCGAGGAAGAGCCGCCTAAGTGATATTGGTGGACGCCAATGTGCTGATCGACGTGCTGGAACCCGCATCCAGATGGTATGACTGGTCCTTCGCGCGGTTGCGGGAAGCCTCCGACCATGGGGCTTTTACAAATTATGTCGTGGCAGCGGAGGTTGGCAGCCGATTTGAGTCTGGCAACGCGTTGCAGCAGTTGTTCGCCGCTTTAGCCTTGCCGGTTCGAGATATGGATTTCGACTCAGCCCATCAGGCGGGCCTTGCCTATACGCGGTGGATCAGGAATGGCGGACGGCGCGGCGTCATCCTGGCTGACCTGTTGATCGGCGCGCAGGCCAGTTCTTTGGAAGCGGCGATTTTGACCCGCGACACGCGCCGCTTTCGTATCTATTTCCCTGATCTTCACCTCATCACCCCCGAAACGGACCAAGCATGACCGACACAGCATATCGCATCCAGGGCGCAACCGGCGAGTGGGAGGTTGTGATCGGGCTGGAGGTCCATGCCCAGATCACCACCAACGCCAAACTGTTTTCGGGCGCGGCGACCGCGTTCGGGGCGGAACCCAATACGCAGGTCAGCCTGGTCGATGCGGCGATGCCCGGCATGCTGCCCGTGCCCAATCGCGAGTGCATCCGCCAGGCGGTGCGCACCGGCATGGCGATCGACGCGCAGATCAACAAATGGTCGCGGTTCGATCGGAAAAATTATTTCTATGCCGATCTGCCGCAGGGCTATCAGATCAGCCAGCTTTATCATCCGATCGTCGGCGAAGGGCAGATCGAGATCAGCCTGGACGAGAAGAACCCGGACGGCGAGGTCAAGGTGATCGGGGTCGAGCGCATCCATGTCGAGCAGGATGCGGGCAAGCTGATGCACGACCAGCATCCTACCCGCTCCTATGTGGACCTGAACCGCTCCGGCGTGGCGCTGATGGAGATCGTGTCGAAGCCCGACATGCGTTCTCCCGCCGAAGCTGGGGCTTATCTGGCGAAGCTGCGCACGATCCTGCGCTATGTCGGCTCGTGCGACGGCAATATGGACCAAGGATCGATGCGCGCGGACGTCAATGTCTCGGTCCGCAAGCCGGGCGAGCCGTTCGGCACGCGCACCGAGACGAAGAACGTCAATTCCGTCCGCTTCGTCATGGCCGTGGTCGAGCATGAGGCGAACCGCCAGGTCGATGTGCTGGAAGCAGGCGGCACGGTGGTGCAGGAAACGCGCCTCTACGATCCCGATCGCAACGAGACGCGGTCGATGCGGTCGAAGGAGGATGCGCACGACTATCGCTACTTCCCCGATCCCGACCTGCTGCCGCTGGAACTGGACGACGCCTTTCTGGAGGAATGCCGCGCCTCGCTGCCCGAACTGCCCGATGCCAAGCGTCGCCGCTACGAGCAGCAGCTGGGGCTGTCCGCCTATAATGCCGCGACGCTGACCGCCGACGCGGACACGGCCCGCTGGTTCGAGGCGCTGCTGGCCGAAGGCGCGCGCATCCAGGGCAAAAGCGAGGGCGACGTTGCCAAGGCGTCGGCCAACTGGCTGCTGTCCGAACTCTATGGCGCGCTCAACCGCCTGGGCAAGAGCCTGGAGGACAGCCCGGTCAGCGCGCAAGAAGGCGCGGAGCTGCTGGCGCTGGTCGCCGATGGCACGATTAGCGGCACGATCGCCAAGCAGGTGTTCGAGATCATGCTCGAAACCGGCGACAAGCCCGGCAAAATCGTCGAGGAAAAGGGTCTGAAACAGACCAGCGACACCGGCGCGATTGAAGCGGTGGTGGCGAAGGTGCTGGCCGACAATGCGGACAAGGTCGCCCAGTATAAGGGTGGCAAGGAAGCGCTGTTCGGCTTCTTCGTCGGCCAGACGATGAAGGCGATGCAGGGCAAGGCCAACCCGCAGGTGGTGAACCAGGTGGTGAAGGCGGCTTTGGGCTGAGGCTGTTGGAGAAGACGTTCCCCGGCGCAGGCCGGGGTCCAGTCCCCAGGTCTGAACTGGACCCCGGCCTGCGCCGGGGAACTGGTCACCAAAACATATGAGGGGCGCCGCCTGGGGGGACCGGGCGACGCCCCTCTTTATGTGCCTTGGCGCTCCGGGGGGAGGAGCGTTGCCTTGGCGGAATGGCGGACCGGAGGGTCTCATGGGGTTTGGCCCGCCATTGCATCAGATAGACGTCACAGAGCGAAGTTAACCGTCGCCCGTAATGCCAGCGCGACATTATTTTGTTGTTGTTCGGCGGAAAATTCGCCGCCGACGCGGAAATTATCGGTGCCTCCGAGCAGGCGGGCGCGGCCGGTCCAGCCGCTGGTGCGGTCTTCGCTGACCAATGTGAAGTCCGCGCCATCGGCGAAACGCGCGCTGGTGTCGCCGAGCGATCCGGCGATGATCTGGCGGCGGTCGCCCTCCAGCTCGACCCGTGCCCAGCCGTCCGCGCGGGTCAGGCTGCCGATATCATAAGCGACGGTCAGCGATCCATTGGCGGTGGTCTCGTCGCTGCTGCGGCCATCGACGATCAGGTCGAAGGCGTCGCCACCGCCGCTTTCGCTATAGCCCTTTTCCTTGAGCCGGTAATAGTCGAGGCCGACCGCCGGGCGCAGGCTGAGGCGGCCGAAGCTGGCTTCATAGGAGGCGCCGATCGTCGCCGACCAGAGCTTGCCGGTCCAGTCGCCCTGCGCCTTGCGCGTGACTTGGCCCAGGATGAAGCGTCGTTCGCCCGAGAAATCGACCTGCGCGGCCGAAACGCGCGCAAAGCCCTGTAGCGGTCCCCATTGGCCACGCCAGTGCGCCGCCAGCTCGAACTGGTCCGACGTGACGGCATGGCTGGTATCGCCGCTGGAATCGCTGCCGTGCAGATAGGCGAGCGATGCGCCGAATGCGCCAACCGTGCTCAGATATTCGCCGCCGCCCGACACGCCCCAGCCGG
The DNA here is from genome assembly GCA_964562225.1 of uncultured Sphingobium sp. Taxonomy (GTDB): domain Bacteria; phylum Pseudomonadota; class Alphaproteobacteria; order Sphingomonadales; family Sphingomonadaceae; genus Sphingobium. Next base: position 12,193 of record CAZLSU010000042.1, on the reverse strand, counting down.
TTATGTCGTAGGAAGCGGTGCTGCCCACGCTCTTGGCGCTGCCATAGGCGACCTGGTTGAGCCATATGCCAAAGCGGCCGTCCCTGGTGCGGGTGATGCCGCCCGGATCGGACAGGATGCGCGCGGTCGCGCGCGATCCGCTTGTCACCGCCTCGAACGTACCGCCCGCATGGTCGGGCAGCATCTGCGCAAGCGCCCCGTCCAGCGTCGCGCCATCGGCGATGGCGAGATAGGAGTCGGCGATGGCGGCGTCCTGATCGAGCGCGGCGAAGATCGCCGAATAGGCCCGCGCGGTCGAGCCGGTGAGGCCGAGTTCGCCGACGCTCTTGGCCGCGACCGACAGGGTGACTTCGCCCGTTGCGGCGTTGCTGGCGATGCTGCCCTTGAACATATAAGGGAGCAGGGTGGACGCGCTGGACAGGGTAGGGGTGCCGCTCAGGGAGCCTGCCTTGACGATCACATAATCGCCTGCCGCGCCGCTGACTTGGCTCAACCTGGCCTTGACCAGCGATCCGGTCGCGAAACTGGCGGTTCCAGCGACGGTATAGACGGTGTTGGCGCCGGTCTTGCCGTCGATCTGCACGCCGAGGGTCGAGCCTGTACCGGCGTCGAGCGAGGCAAGCGCGACCGAACCGGTGCTGCCGATATCGAGCGTGCCGCCGGTCAGCCTGACCGCGACGGCACCGCTATTGGCCAGCGTCCCGGTGAGCAGCGATGTGCCGCCCAATGTGAGCGTGCCCGCGCCGCCGCCGAAATCGACCGCGCCTGTAAGCTTCGACGTGCCCGCCAGCGCCAGCGCCGCCGTGCCGGTGCCAAAACCGACATTGCCGGTCAGCGCCGACGATCCGGCCAGCGACAGGCTGTCATTGCCCGCGCCCAGCGCCACATTGCCAGTCAATGCGCCTGCGCCCAGCGCGATGCTGTCATTGCCCGAACCCAGTCGCACGTCGCCGACAAGGGATGGGGCGGTTGCGCCTTCCTTGGCGAGCGCCTGGGTCAGGGTGACGCCGCTGGTGTTGGCGCTCATGTCGATCGCGATGTTGGTGAGGCCGCCGGTCGCGCTGATCTTGCCGCTATTCGACAGGGTGGAGACGGTGCCCGAAGCGTCGAGGATGGCGATGGCCGATCCCTTGGTGGCGTCCAGCGCGGACGCCGCGACCGTGCCGCTGATAGCGATGCTGCTGCTGGCAGCGCCGCTGTCGATCACAAGGGCGCGTGCGCTGGTGCCGGTCAGGGCCGATCCCGATGCGCCCACCGAACCGGCTATGGCGATAGCATCGACCCGCGCGCCGTTGCCGATGCGGATCGCGGTGGCATTGCTGTTCGCCGATGAGGCGTTGACGGTGCCGTTGATAGTCATGCCGCCCGCGATCGCCACATTGCCGCCCAGGCCGCCTATGACGAGGCCCTGGCCGTTCACGCCATCATAGACGCCCGCGCCGCTGATCGTGCCGTTGACGATCAGGCCGCGGCCGGTGGTGCCGACCGCGCCGATCGCGATGGCGCGATCCGTGGCGCCGATCGATACGGCGGCGGCCGATCCGTAGGAGACGATCGCCGCCGTGCCTTCGGTGCTGTCGATCAGGCCGTCCTTGTCCTGATCGGTATCGGTCTTGGTCGAATCGAGGACGGGGGGCGTGTCGAAAATGATGCCGCCCGCGACATTGCCGCTGATCTTCACCGCGCCGCCGCCCTGGAGCAGATCGTCGGCGTCCAACTTGGTCACGTCGGTCGGGCGGGATGTGCTGCGATAGCCGGTGCTGAGGATCGCGCCCTGTATCTTCAGCGCGCCGCCAATGTCGCCGAGCAGCGCCGCGCCGACGCTGTTCGCGCCCAGCACGGTCGTCGAACCGCGCAGCGTGACGTTGCCGCTGACCGCATTGGCGAGCACGCCATAACCGTTGTCGCCGGTGACCGCGATCGACCCGCTGGTGGAGAGCGCGCCGTTCAGCCCGCCATCGAGCCGGATGCCCGCGGAATTGTTGCCTTCGACCGTTAACGTGCCGCTATGGGTGATCGCGCCGCCATGCGCTGCGCCGGATTGAACCCAGATGCCGTTGCGGCCGGTGCCCTTGGCGAACGCGCCGTCGATATCGCCGTCGCTGTCGGTATCGGTGGCGGTGTAATCCTCGTCCAGTGTGATGGTGCCGCTATTGTCGATCGCGCCGGTCGTGCCGGGGCGGATCAGGATGCCGGTGGCGTTGTCCGCGCCGGTGATCTTGACGATGCCTGCATTGGCGACCTTGTTGTTGCTGTCGACCGTGACGCCGGTGCCGCTGGTGAGCGTGATAGATCCCGTCGAACTGATGCTGATGTCGTCGGCCGCCGTGCCGGTGGCGCTGGACGTCGATATGGCTGTGGTGCGGGCGGTGCTGACGGTCGTTTCCGCCTGCGCCGAGGCTGCGGCCAGCGCCGCCAGCGCGGGCGCGATGGCGGCAGTGGTCATTAGATATCGCATATTGTCTCCTCTGGGGTCGCGCCTTTGGAACGGCGGCGCGTGTGAGGAGAGGACGATGCGGGAGCGCGGGTTCCGTCCCTAGAAAGCGAAATCCAGCCCGACCCGCACGGTGCGGGGGCGCATGGGCGTATAATAGTCGGACCGCAGATCGAAGGGGGTGCCGAGCGCGAATCGGTTGCCCACATCGTCCAGCAGGTTGGTGAGCGACAGCGAGAGTTCCAAGGGACCACGCTGGAGGGCGGCGGACAGGCTGGTGTCGATATAGTCGCCCTGGACTTTGCCGAAGACCGGGCCGACGCCGAGCCGCGACTTGCCGACATAACGGGCCGATCCCGACAGGCGCAACTGCATCGCACCGCGCACGGCCATGCGGTAATCCGCCGCCACGCGCCCGCCCAGATTGGCGACATTGGGCAGGGTCAACGATTTGCCCTGATAGGCGAGCAGGCGCAGGAACTGGGCGGGCTGGTTCAATCGGCTGTCATTATAGATGATGCTGCCGTCCAGCGTCAGGCCGGGCAAGGGCATGGCCACGACCCGCCCCTCCACCGTATAGATGCGCCCGTCGCCGATATTGGCGGTGGTCGGCAGGCCGATACGGTCGGTCACGTCGGCCTGGATATCGCGCCAGTCGGTCCAGGCGAAATTGGCTGACAGCGCCAGCGGGTCGCGGCCCGGCGTGCCCTGCCGGAAGCCGAATTCCAGGGTCGATATCCGGTCGTTGCGGAAGCGCTGGACCCGGCTGTCGTCCACGGTCAGTCCGCCGGGGCGGAAGCCCTGCTGGTAGCGCGCATAGAGCGTCACGCCGGGCAGGGCGTCGGACAGCAGGGCGAAGGAGGGCAGGAATATGGTTTCGCTGCGGTTAGCCTGCGCTTCCGCACGGGCAAGCTCTACGGAGGACAAGGCGTCGATGGGATCGACTGCCGTGCCGCTGAGCCTGCTGTTGGTGAGCCGACCGCCAAGCGTTGCGATCAGGCCGCGCACCGGCTCGAACGAGGCTTCGCCGAACAGCGTCGCCTCACGCACTTTGTTACGAACGCCGGTTGTCGTCGCGGGCAGCCCCCTGCCGAATATCGGGACGCCGGGAATGGCGGGCGCGGTCGTGGCGAAGAAAGGCGGTGCGCCATAATAAGTGAGCGAGCGGTGGATATCCGACCGGCTTTCCAGATAGGACGCGCCCGCGATCCAGCCGAGGCCATTGTCGAGATCACGCACCAGCCGGTTTTCGGTGGAGATGATCTCGACTTTATTGCGTTGTTCAAAAAGTGCCGGTTCGCCGTCCGCCTGGGTCGCGTCATAACTTTCCTCCAGGACGTGCCGGACATAGCCGCTCGACGACAGGAAGCGCAGGTCGTCCCATTGTTTTTCGATGCGGATATTGGCGAGCGCATAGTCGGACGAATAGGGCTGGGCGACGCTGGATTCGCGCGCCAGCCTGCCCGCGCTCCGACTGCCATATTGGGCGTCGTCGCCGTCGATCCGCTGGTACAGCCCGTTGACGTCGATCGTCCAATCCTCGCTCGGCGCGAAGCGCAGCGCGGCGCGGCCGCCAAAGATGTTGGTGCCGTTGACGTCGCTTTTGTCGCGACGGGTGTCGTCGATATAGCCGCCTTCGCTCACGCCATAGGCGACGGCCCGCAGCGCGACCTTTTCCGGCACGATCGGCAGGTTGAAGGTCGCCGACATGTCGCCGCCGATATCACCATGCTGCACCATGCTGGTGCCGACCGACATCTGCCCGCCGGTCTCGCCCAGATTGGGGGCATTGGGCACGATCCGCACGATGCCGCCCAGCGATCCTGCGCCGTAGAGCGTGCCCTGCGGTCCCTCCAGCACCTCGACCCCGCCCACATCATAGAGTTTGAGGTCGGGATCGGGCGCGGCATAATTGAGCCGCATGTCGCCCAGATATTGCCCTGTCGTTGCCTGGGTCGGTCCGGTGAAGCCGGAGTCCGCGATGCCCCGGATGAACAATTTGTTGCGGCCTGAGCCGACATGGGTGGAACTGAGGCTGGCGACCCGGTTGAGCAGGGTCGCGGTGCCGCCCGCCGCCTGCTCGCTGGTCAGCGTGTCGCCCTGCACCATGTCCACCACGCCGGCAAAGCGCGCCAGGGGAATGTCACGCTTGGCGGCGGTGACGATGATGTCGGCCGCGGCTTCTTCGGGTGGCGGCGTGTCGGCGACCGGCGGGGCGAATGAGCGCCGGGGCGGTGTCGCGAGGGCACGGACGATGCGCCAGCTTGTCGCGTCGATCCGCACGGCGCGCGCGCCGCTGCGCTTGAGCAACCGGTCGAGGGCGCGATCGACGCTCATTTTTCCGGTCAGCGCGGGGATGGGCAGGCCGGCAAGCGACTGGTCCGACATGCCGATGCTGCTGCCCGTCTGACGGCCGAGCGCGATCATCGCGTCGCCCAGGCGTCCCTGCGCGATGCTGATCGTCTGTCTTTCCGCCGCCTGTGGTGGTGATGCTGCCGCTATGCCCAGCGCGAGTGCGAAGACGGCAACGTCAGGGCTGCGGGCCATCCTTTTCCTTCAAGAGCCAGCCGGTCTTGGTCTCCACGGCGGTGACGCCCAGCAGGGGCGCGGCGCGGCCGAAGAAGCGGCGCGGATCGCGATCGACCTGGATCGTACCGGTAAAGCGCAGCGGCGGTGCGCCGATGATCTTCACGTCGAGCGACCGGGCGATGTCGCCTGCGACGTCGGCAAGCGGCGCATTGTCATAGGTCAGCCGACCCTGCCGCCAGGTGGCGATGCTTTCCGGTGCGATCGACTGAAGGGTCACGCCCTTGCCATCTTCGCGCAGAGAACGCCCGGCGGGCAGCGATATGGCGTCGCTGCCGGGATTATAGATGACTTCGCCCTCGGCCACGCCGATGCGGGTCGCGTCGGTCGTGCGCACGATGTTGAAGACCGTGCCCGCATCCTCAAATATGGTGTCGCCCACGGTGACGCGGAACGGATCGCGCGCGTCATGCGTGACGGTGAAGGTCGCTTCGCCCCGGTCGAGCGCAGCGAAGCGGGTGTCGTTATGATCCAGGCGCAGGCTGGAGCCGCCATTGACCTCGATCCGGGTGCCGTCTTCCAGCGCGATAACGCGGGTCTCGCCGGCTTTCGTGCCGATCGTGTAGATATCGGCGCGGTTCATCATCCCCACCGACACGACAGCGACCAGCGCGGCGGCGATCGCGCCGCCTGCGATCCAGCGCCAGCGGGACGGGGCGCGAACCCCCGGATCATTGGCGGGCGTGCCGATATATATGGGGGTGGCGGGTAGCAGCGCGGGCAGGGCGTCGTCCGCCAGCATCAGCGCGTCATAAGCCCGCGCATGATCCGGCGCAGCCTCCAGCCACAGCGTGAAGGCGTCCCAGTCGGTAAATTCCGGGTCGCGGGTGCGGATGACCCACTCCAGCGCCGCATCCTGCGTCATCGCCTCTGCCCTGTTCATAAAATGCCCCCTGCAAGGCCAGACGCCGCCGCCGCGATCATTCCGTATCCATCCGCTGCTTGAGCGCGATCATGGCGCGATACGCCTTTTGCAGATCCTTCTCGACCGTGGTCAGGCTGATGCCCAGTTCGTCGGCGATGACGCGCTGGCCGACCCCTTCGATCCGGAAGCGGCGGAATATCAGTTCGACCCGCGGTCCCAATTCGCGCAGCACCATGCGTGCCTGCTCCAGCCGCTGCTCCGCGATCATCCGTTCGTCGACCGGCACGTCGTCGGCGGCTTCCGCCATCACCCCCGTGCCGGCCTCCGCCCAATCCTGCTCGCGCTTTTCGCGGCGGCTGGCGGATCGGTAACGGTCGAGCATCAGATTATTGGCCATGCGATAAAGATAGGGCAGCGGGTCGGCGACGTCGCCCATTTCGCGCCCCTCGACCTTCAGCCACATGTCCTGCAACAGATCCTCCGCCGCATCCGCCGCCCCGCGTGCGCGCAGGAACCGCAGCAGCGCCGCGCGGTGGCTGAGGAAAATATCGGCGAGGCCATCGGCCATGCTCGGGTCCGTTCATTGGGCAGGATGCAGGCGGGTTGCCATAGTCGCCGATGGGGCATGTTGGCAATCCGGGAAGCCCGGCCCGCCGATCAGCGCAGCAATTCGGTCACCAGCGATGGCCTTTTGTCGATCATCGCGAGCAGGACTTGCGCAGGGCCGGTAGGGCGGCGACGGCCATGTTCCCAATTGAGTAGCGTGCCCTTCGCGACCCCAATGCTGCGTGCGAAGGCACCTTGGGACAGGCCAGTGCGTGCCCTGATCGCCGCTACGTCGACGGTCGCGACTTCGACCTGATGCACCGTCGCATGGATGTCCTTGCCCTCGGCAAAGGCCATGGCTTCGCCCAGGCCCTGCATGATGCTGTCATAGGCGCTCATTGTCTGTCTCCGAAGGTGGCGATCAGTGCCTTGCTCATCTGAACTGCGGCGGCCTGCTCGGTTCTGCTCAAATTATCTTTTTCGTTCTTGGCGAATATCGTGACCAGAAATATCGGCATATGGGTGCCGCCAAATATATAGATCGTCCGATAGCCGCCACTTTTGCCGCTATCGCCACGCGCCATCCGTATCTTGCGCAAGCCACCGCCCAATGCGATGCCAGCTTCCGGGTTCGCCGCGACATAATCGATCAAGGCCATGCGGTCTTCGTCCGCCATGATTGCCTTGGCCCGCCGGACAAATTCGGGCAACTTTATGACCGTCTGCAATATGGACCATGGCGAGATTATACGCCAATGACCTATACGTCAATGGCGCATAATCTGGCGTTATGGTCGCGCCGCCTTTACCCGGTGCTGCCCTTGCGGTAGCCCAAATGTCATGACGATTTGCCATATCGACGAAGCCGCCGCGCACGCATCCGCTATGGACCCCGACCGGCTGCGGGATATCGTCGATTTTCTCGATGCGGCCTATCTTGGCGCTGGCCGTTACCCGCATTTTCAATTGCTGGTGTCGCGCGATGAGAAAGTGCTGCTATCGGCGACCCGTGGCAAGGCGCGGGAAACGGGCGAGCTGTTGCGGGAGGATGCGTTGTTCCGCATCGCGTCCATGACCAAGCCGGTCACGTCCGTCGCGTTCATGATGCTGGTGGAGCAGGGGCGGGTCGCGCTGGATGATCCGGTGACGAGCGTGCTGCCCGAGTTTCACGATCTGGCGGTCGGTCTGGCGCGCGCGCCGCTCGATCGTCCGATGCGGATGATCGACCTGCTGCGGCATACATCGGGGCTGACCTATGGCCTGCAACGCCAGACGCCGATCGACGCGCTGTATCGCGATGCCCGGCTGGACGAGTTTCAGCAGGCGCGCACATCGGACCAGTTCATCGCCGACCTGGCGGCTATTCCGCTGGAATTTTCGCCCGGCGACAAATGGAATTATTCGGTCTCCACCGATGTGCTGGGCGTGGTGGTGGAGCGGGTGTCGGGCATGACGCTCGACAGGTTTTTTGCCGAACGCATCTTTGCGCAGCTCGGTATGGTCGATACCGCTTTCGTGCTGAACGACGCGCATGCCGATCGCCTGACCGACGCCTGGCAACTGGGCGAGGATCGAACGCTGTCGGTCGCGGACCGGGGCGCGCGCAGCGGCTGGCGGCGGTCGGGGCGGTTCCTGTCCGGCGGGGGCGGACTGCTGTCCACCACCGCCGATTATCACCGCTTCGCGCGCATGTTGCTGCGCGGCGGGGAATTGGACGGCGCGCGGCTGTTGCGCGCCGATACATTGGAACAGATGCGGCGCAACCATCTGCCCGGCGGGGGGGATCTGGCGTCGCTGTCCAGCTCGATGTTCAGCGAGGCGGGCTATGCCGGGGTAGGTTTCGGCCTGGGATTTGCGGTGACGCAAAATCCCTCCCTGGGCGTGACGACCGGCAGTATTGGCGAATATTATTGGGGGGGCGTCTTTTCGACTTTCTTCTTCATCGACCCCGCCGAGGGACTGATCCTGCTGTTTATGACCCAGCATCTGCCGTCCAGCATCTATCCCGTACGCGCGGAATTGCGCGAACGCGTGCAGGGTGCGATCCTATCCCGCCGGATCGGCTAATGGTCTGAAGCGCCATCCTTTTTATGTTGCGGCGCAAAAAGGCGGTGGCGCGACATTATCCGCTGTGCAATCATCCTTGCGACATCGCAGGGGGACCGTGCGCCATGAATAACAAGGGCCAGACCAACCTTCCCAAACCGGCACCCCGGCAGTTCGATCCGGACATATTGGCGCATGAGATCGTCGAGCGGCTGACCTATCGGATCGGCAAAAGTGCCGAAGCCGCCAAGCCGCACGACTGGCTGCATGCGGTTATCCTGTGCATTCGCGATCGGGTTATCGACGCCTGGATCACCTCCACCCAGAAAACCTATGAGGAGGAGGGGCGGCGGGTCTATTATCTGAGCCTTGAGTTCCTGATCGGGCGGCTGATGCGTGATGCCGCGTCCAACATGGAGATGCTGGACGATGTGCAGGCGGCGCTGGCGTCGCTGGGCGTCGATATCGACCTGATCGCCGCGCTGGAGCCGGACGCGGCGCTAGGCAATGGCGGCCTGGGGCGGCTGGCGGCGTGCTTTATGGAAAGCATGGCGACGGTGGACGTGCCCGCCTATGGCTATGGCATCCGTTATGTGAACGGCATGTTCCGGCAGGAGATTTCCGACGGCTGGCAGGTGGAACTGCCCGAAACCTGGCTGGCGCATGGCAATCCGTGGGAGTTCGAGCGGCGCGAGGCGAGTTACGAGATCGGTTTTGGCGGGCGCGTCGACCCGGCGGAGAGCGAGGATAGCGGGCCGAACCAGATGCACTGGAAGCCCGCCGAGCGGGTGATCGCGACGCCCTATGATACGCCGATCGCGGGCTGGCGCGGCAAGCGGGTCAATACGCTGCGGCTGTGGCAGGCGCAGCCGATCGACCCGATCCTGCTCGACAAGTTCAACGCGGGCGACCATCTGGGCGCGCTCGCCGAAAGCAATCGTGCGGAATCGCTGACCCGTGTGCTGTATCCGGCCGACAGTACCGCATCGGGGCAGGAATTGCGGCTGCGGCAGGAATATTTCTTCTCCTCCGCCTCGCTTCAGGACATTGTGCGGCGGCACATCCAATATTTCGGCAGCGTTCTGACGCTGGCGGACAAGGCGGCGATCCAGCTCAATGATACGCATCCTGCCGTCGCTGTGGCGGAGTTGATGCGGATGCTGCTCGACGATCATGGCCTGGATTTCGACGAGGCGTGGGACATCACGCGGCGGACCTTCAGCTACACCAACCACACGCTGCTACCTGAGGCGCTGGAAAGCTGGCCGGTGCCGTTGTTCGAGCGGTTGCTGCCCCGCCACATGCAGATAATCTACGCGATCAACAGTCGCCTGCTGGCCGAAGCGCGGCGGAGCGGCAAGCTGGATGACAATGGCATCGGCACCATCTCACTGATCGACGAGGGCGGCGAACGGCGGGTGCGGATGGGCAATCTGGCCTTTGCCGGATCGCACAGCATCAATGGCGTGTCGGCGCTGCATACCGACCTGATGAAGGTCACGGTCTTTGCCGACCTGCACAAGCTGTATCCGACGCGGATCAACAACAAGACCAACGGCGTGACCTTCCGCCGCTGGCTGATGCAGTGCAATCCGGGGCTGGTCGGCCTGTTGCGCGAGGCCATCGGCGACAAGTTCCTGGACGACGCAGAGGCGCTGCGCGATCTGGAGCCCTTTGCCACGGACAGCGCGTTTCAGGAGAAATTCCTGGCGGTGAAACGCGACAATAAGGTAGCGCTTGCCACCTTGTTGCGCCAGCGGCTCAATGCGCGGATTGATCCCGACGCGATGTTCGATATCCACATCAAGCGCATCCATGAATATAAGCGGCAGTTGCTCAACATCGTCGAGGCCGTGTCGCTTTTCGACCAGATTAGGTCGCACCCGGAAAAGGACTGGGTGCCGCGGGTCAAGCTGTTCGGCGGCAAGGCGGCCCCCAGCTATCATAATGCCAAGCTGATCATCAAACTGGCCAATGACGTCGCGCGCGCGGTCAACCACGACCCGGCGGTGCAGGGGCTGCTGAAGTTGCAGTTCGTCACCAATTATAATGTCTCCATGGCGGAGGTCATGATCCCCGCCGCCGACCTGTCCGAACAGATTTCAACGGCCGGTATGGAAGCGTCGGGCACCGGCAATATGAAGTTCGGCGTCAACGGCGCGCTCACCATCGGTACGCTCGACGGCGCCAATGTCGAAATGCGCGATCATGTGGGCGAGGATAATATCATCATCTTCGGCCTGACCGCGCAAGAGGTGAACGCGCGCCGGGCGGCTGGTTATAATCCGCGCGAGGTGATCGACGAGAGCAAGGAATTGACGCAGGCACTGAACGCGATCGCCAGTGGGGTGTTCTCGCCTGACGATCCCGATCGCTACAAGGGGCTGATCGACGGCATATATGCGCATGACTGGTTCATGCTGGCCGCAGATTTCGAGAGCTACACCATGGCGCAGCGGCGTGCCGACACGCTGTGGCAGGACCAGAGCGTCTGGGCGCAAAAGGCGATCCTGAATGTCGCGCGGATGGGATGGTTCTCTTCGGATCGCACGATCCGCGAATATGCCGCCGACATCTGGAAAATCCCGTGATGGCATGCAGGACGATCGACCGATGGTGACGCCGCAGCAGATCGAGCGGATCGTTACCGGACAGGATGATGATCCCTTTGCGACGCTGGGGGTGCATCCGGCGGGGACGGGTTTCACGGCCTGCGTCATGCTGCCCGATGCGCAGGCCGTGACGGCGCATCTGTTCGACGGCACTCTGATCGGCGAACTGTCCATGCTGGACCCGGCCGGGCTGTTCCGCGGCCCGATATCTTTGTCGGTGCGGCAGCCCGTCCGCTATCGCGCGACCTATGCCGATGGTTCGCACTATTGGGCGAGCGACCCCTACAGTTTTGGACCCGTGCTGGGACCGATGGACGATCATTATTTCGCGCAAGGATCGCACCATCGCCTGTTCGACAAGATGGGCGCGCACCCGATCGCGCATGAGGGCGTGTCGGGCACCCATTTCGCGGTCTGGGCACCCAATGCGCGGCGCGTGTCGGTGGTGGGCGAATTCAATCGCTGGGATGGCCGCCGTGCCGTCATGCGTCGTCGCGCGGATGCGGGCGTGTGGGAGATTTTCCTGCCCGATATCGGTCCGGGCACCGCATATAAATATGAGATATTGGGCGCGGACGGCAATTTGCTGCCGCTCAAGGCCGATCCTTTCGCGTTTCAGTCGGAACTGCGCCCCGCCACCGCATCCATCGTCGCGGCCCCGCTGGGGCATCAATGGGGGGACGAAAAGCATCGCGCCCATTGGAGCCGGATCGACATTCGCCGCCAGCCGATGTCTATCTATGAAGTGCATGCCGGGTCATGGCAGCGCGACGAGGACGGCAATTTCCTTCACTGGGACGCGATGGCGCAGCGGCTGATCCCCTATGTCGTCCATATGGGTTTTACCCATATCGAATTCATGCCGATCGCCGAACATCCCTATGATCCAAGCTGGGGCTATCAGACGACCGGCCTATATGCGCCCAGCGCCCGCTTCGGCGATCCGGCGGGGTTTGCGCGGTTCGTGGAGGGCGCGCATCGCGCCGGGATCGGGATCATCCTCGACTGGGTGCCCGCGCATTTCCCGACCGACGATCATGGCCTGGCTAATTTCGACGGCACCGCGCTGTACGAACATGCCGACCCGCGCAAGGGTTTCCACCC